>JASHPE010000344.1 GCA_030038235.1 Terriglobia bacterium | reverse complement strand
TAGGTATAGGCGACTTGCGGATCGATTTTCGAGTCCTCCAGAAACTCTGCCTTCGCCTCGGCAAATTGATTCTGGCGCCGGTAAGCAACGCCCAGATAGAAATGCACGAAGGGCAGCTTGGGATTGTTGTGAGCAGCCAGTTTGAGTTCGTTCAAGGCTTCGCCGGTCTTTTGTCTCTGAAGATCGGCTTTGCCCATCAGCAGGTGCAGCATCGGACTGTTTTCGCCGACTTCAGCAAGTTGACTGGCCGCGCGCTCTTCGGTCTGGTGTTGGCCGGTCTCATCGGCGGCAACCGCCAGAACATACAGATAGCCTAGATTATGGGATTGGGTGTTCCAGAGGGGCTCAAGCTGCCCGATCGTGTCGGCATACTTTCCCCGGAAAAAATAGCACATGCCGAGCAGGTAGTGGGCCTGAGTCGAGGTGGGATCGTCGTGAATGACGCTCTCGAAGGCCGTCGCAGCCGCGTCGTAGTCGCCTTCGGAATAGTAGGTCAGCCCGATGTTCAGACGGACACCCGAAACCGCGGGAGCCAGTCGCTCGCTCTCCTTCAGCTCCCGGAGCGCCTCCGGCCACTGTTTGCGCCGCATGGCGATCACACCGAGATTGGCGTGGGCTCCGGGGTCCTGGGGTTCAATCGCCAGGACCTGCCGGAATGCTTTTTCCGCATCCGCCAGCCGGTTCTCGCCCAGGGCTCGCTCGCCCTGTTCATAGAGCTGGCGCAATGCCGATTGTGCCGGCGCAGCAACGGAGGTTTGGGGCCTGAGTATGACCGCAGGTTGGATGCCGGTCGCGAGGAGGCCAGACAACAAGAGGCCGGCGATCAACGATTGCGCGAGTTGCAAAAGCATGGCGCTCCCAGGCGCCGCTAGTCCGGCTCGCCCTGGCCCTTGCTGATCCGCACCAGCTCGATGCGCGTCTCGCCGCCCTTGTCCCGGAGGGTGACAACCCTGAGATCGTCCTTGAGCTTGATCTTAAAAACCGTCTTGCCGTCGTTGTCGACGCCCACGTAGTTGCCGTTCTCGCCGCTGTCGAAGTCGGTGTTGGAGTCGATGCGGTTTGTCCTGGTAAACGGGCCGTCCTGCTCGGTCAGCCGGTTCTGGTAGAAGTCGCGGACCTTGTCGAACGAATCCGGTGTGTCGAACTTTCCCGCCACGATGCGCAGTGCCTTCGAATTGGGGAAGCCGAGGCTGATCGATGCGGAATCTTCGTCTTTGGCCTGCTGCGCTCCGGGATAGATCGGCAGACTCAAAGCGGCCTCGGTCACGGCCCCGTTCTTGTTGGCCTCGATGCTCCCGAACGGCGTCTTGATGCTGACCTGCTTGTGGCTGCCGTCTTCGTCGTTCATCGTGACCCTGACGCTGTGCGTCAGAAAGCGGATTCCGCCCCAGACGGCCAGGCCCGCCAGCAGCACGATCATGCCGAGAATCAGCAGAATAATGCCGACCGTGTTCGATCGCGGCGAAGGCGCTTGCGGCGGATAGGGCTGTGGAGGTTGAGGAGTGGTTGCCATGTTGTTCCCTCGTCGATGGTTCAATTCACCGAGGTGTCGGAAATATCGAAGCCCTCGAGGCGCACCAGATCGATTTCCGTTCTGCCGCCGGTCGATTTGAGCGCCACGAATTTGGCGTGCTGCTTGTCGGCTCGCATCTCAAACGACAGACCGCCGTCGCCCGCGTCGACGCTGAACTTCGTGACTTTATGGCCGAGCTTTTTCTTGTAGAAGTCGCGAACCTGGTCGATGCTGTCGGACGTTTCGAACTTCGCCACCACGAATTTCACGTCCGGCTTGCCGGCTCGGCTCAGGTTGAAAAGCAGACCGCCTCCGTCTTTGTCGCTGTCGCGCACATGGGTTGCGCCGGGATAAACCGGCAATCCCACTTCTTTCGCATTGGCGTTGTTCGCAACGTCCAGTCCGCCGGAATCCGTCTTCACCGACAATTGATCCTTGCTCTGATCCTGGCCAGGCGCAGCGTCGAGCCGCGGCGCCATCGCGCTCACGGCCAGCACCATGACGATCAGGCCGAGACCCCGTGTCGTGAGCAAATAAGAACGCTTTCTCATGAATCCTCCAAGCTTCCCCTCATTCTGCCTTACGACAGAGAAGGGCTCGGAGTTCCGTTATCTGCATCGGTCAGAACAGCCTCACCTTGTAATCGGGCCGCTTGGAGAGGTGAATGGCGTCGATGAATCTCAGCGACCGTGTATGGCAGGTCATCACCAGCGAGTTGACGCGGACGCCCTCGCCGAAGAACCGGACTCCCTTCAGCAAACTGCCCTCGGTTACGCCGGAGGCGGCGAAGATGATCTCCTTCCCGGGCGCCAGTTCCTCGGTCCGGAAGACCTTTCTGGGATCGCGAATGCCCATCGACCTGATGCGTTCGGCCTGAGCTTCGTCCTTGGGAACCAGGCGGCCCAGAATCTCGCCATTCACACAGCGCAGCGCCGCGGCCGTGATCACGCCTTCAGGAGCGCCGCCGGTGCCCATGACGACGTGGACGCCGGTGCCTCCGACAGCCGCCGTGATGCCGGCCGAGAGATCGCCGTCAGGAATCAGACGGATGCGTGCCCCGGTCTCACGAATGTCAGCGATCAACTTGGCGTGCCGCGGCCGGTCGAGCACGACCACCACCAGGTCTTCTGTGTCGCGGTTCAGGCGCCGCGCGATGGCTCGCAGGTTGTCCTTCACCGGCGCGTCCAAATCAACCGCGCCCTTGGCGGCGGGCTCGACCACGATCTTTTCCATGTAGACGTCGGGGGCGTGCAGCAGTCCGCCGCTCTCCGACGCCGCCAGCACGGCGATGGCGCCGGCGACTCCCATGGCGCACAGGTTCGTGCCCTCCAGGGGATCGACGGCGATGTCCACTTTAGGGAAGTCGCTATGAGCCCGGGAACCCACTTCTTCGCCGATATAGAGCATCGGCGCCTCGTCACGCTCACCCTCGCCGATCACCACCGTACCCGAGATCGGGACCGTCTCCAGGACCTTGCGCATCGCCTCCACGGCGACCTGGTCGGCATAATGGCGGTCTCCGCGGCCCATGGTGCGCGCCGCCGCCACCGCAGCCTGCTCCACCACTCGAACAAATTCCAGCGACAGTTCCGATTCCACAGGTCTCCTTTCACGTGCGCCCGATCCAGCGGAAAGCAGGCGCATGCGCCGCCTAGGACAGAGTCATGATGTTGCGAATCTCAGGCACTCCAGGCCACAGCCATCCTCATCGGGGCGCGGTCTGAACGCTGGGGACCGTCGACGGCACAAACAGCGGCTCCTCCGGAAGGACGATCCAGGCGATGAGATAGCCCAGCACGCCTCCGCCGGCGAACAGGACCGTGGCTACCCAGATCAGCCGGACCAGCGTCGGATCGATATCGAGGTAGTCGGCGACGCCGGCGCAAACGCCCGCGACTTTACGGTCGGTCCGCGATCGATAGAGCTTCTTCATGGGACGTGGTGGAGGCGGGAATATGGCTGTTCCGCAATGGCTGCAATAGTTCGCCGCACTTGCTGCTTCCTTTCCACATTGGGGGCAAAACATGATGACCTCCGCGAAGGCCCAATCGGCCATGGACCTCCGGCCGGCGCAGACTCCGTCCACCCGCCGCAGGCATGGTAGCAGAACTTGAGCCTCTCATCCATGGATACGAACGAGAGTCGGCAAAGTTCCCAAGGCCCCTCGGGTCATCCAAGCCTAAGGGAGCCTGGGAGCGCGGGCATCCTGCCCGCCCCGCCGGTGAACCGGTCAAGCAACCGCAGAGCGGGCAGGGACGCCCGCGCTCCCAGGCCACCTTGGGACTATTTCCCTGCGGCGCGGAGGGTTTTTGGGGTAAGATTCAAGCCAAAGGCAGGCGGCGCTTGGACCTGACGGAAACCGGGGCGGGGGCGAGGGTCTGACCGATGAGATTGGAGGTTCGCAAACCTTTTCAGGTCTTCCATAGGCCGCTGAGAGTTTTTGCACGCGGCCAGTCGCTGCGCCGCCGGGTGGTTTACAGCCTGGCCATCGTTCGCCTGATCCTGTTCCCCGTCATTGTGCTGGCGATCTACTACCTGTTTGCAATGGCCAACATTGTGGACCGGATCGTCAGCGTGGACGCTCCGGTGGCCAACCTGGCGGAAAAGGCTTCTGTCGAGATGCTGACGGCGCGGCGGGCCGAACGCAATTACCTGCTGCTCCACGACGCGGACGACCTCAATGCGAACCGCGCTTCGGTCTCTGAGCTGCGCGACCTGACGCGCCAGATCGGGGACTTGCAGCCGGCAGAACGCCAATCGACGCAGGCGATGCTTCAGCAACTGGACCTTTATCAGAGCCGGCTCGACGCGGCGGTGTCGCATCTGGGCGAGCCGAGGCAGGCGCCGCTCGAGCAAGTCCGGAAAGTGGTCAGCGACTACGAGAAAGACATCAACGAACTGCTCCGCAAGGCGCGGCACGAGAATCAGGGCCAGTTGATCGACGATCTGCGCAGCCGGGTCGGGTCATTTGATACCCAGATCAGCGAGACCCTGGAAACGACCGATCCGGCCCTGCGTCAGACCGCGGCCGGGCTCCAGGACGCCAGCACCAGCTTTCAGAAGCTCACCTCCGACGTTGAAGCGCGAAGTTGGAATCGCGTTGAGAGCGACCACCGCGAAGCCCGCAGTCTGAAACGGCGCGCCGAGTGGGCGCTGAGCATCATCTCCGTGATCGTCTTCCTGCTGAGCGTCTGGGTCAGCTTCGTCCTGCCGCGCGAGGTCGTCAGCCCGCTGGTGGACCTCAAGAACGCGGTGGACCATGCGGCCGCCGGAAACTACGAAATCGAGTTTGACGTGCAGGGCGAGGGCGAAGTGGTGCAACTGGCCAACAGCGTACGGCGCCTGCTGGCGCACTTCCGCGAGAAGGATCTGAACGGCAACCTGGCCGCGCGTCGCTGAATT
>JASHPE010000343.1 GCA_030038235.1 Terriglobia bacterium | reverse complement strand
GGTCTCTCTTCTCTTCAAGCTTCTCAACGGCACGGCAATCGCAGTCCATCAGCCGGGCGATTTCGTTGGTCAGCAACTGGTCCCACAGCTTCCAGCCCAGGCGCTCGGCCACTTTCTCAGCGATGTCAGCGCCGCCGCTTCCGTATTCGCGCTCGATCGTAATAATTCGGATCATGGATCTTCCCCCGATGTTCGCTCGTCTCTGCTTCGCGACCGGCTGCGAGTGCCGAAGGGCGCGGTAAGCTGCCACTGGATTACTCCATCGCCACGCGGCCGCCGCCCAGCTCATTCTTCCTGAGTGCGAAGGAGAGCACAAACATAATCGCCGCTCCCACAGCCAGGATCCCGAACGTATCGAGGTACGCCAGAGTGGTCGCCTGGCCGATCAAGGCCTGATAGACCATGCCGTAGGCCTTCTGGGCGGCGAGATCGGCCTGCACGCCCGCTGCTGTCAAGCGTGCCGTCAAACCGGCAACGGCCTGCGTAAACGTGGGCTGACCCGGGCCGGTATGCGCCGCCAGGTATATTTGGTGTACCTGCGCCCGACGCGCGATAAGTGTAGTGACCATCGATGTTCCGATGCTGCTTCCAATGTTGCGCATGAAGTTGATCAAGCCCGAAATGCTGCTGCTCTTTTCCAAGGGCATTCCGACGTAGGCGACCAGGTTGATGGGAACGAAGAGGAAAGCAAGGCCGAACACTTGTATGATGCGCAACAGGCTCGCGCTCCCGAAGCTGATCTGAAGGTCAAGCCGCTGAGTGGAAAAGTACATCCCCACGGAGAGCGCCGCCCAGCCGAAGGCGACAAGATGACGCGCCTGGAATTTGGCGGAGAGGACGCCTGTGACCGGCGTTAGGACCAACAGGACGACGCTGCCGCCCGACAGCACGAAGCCGGCTAACTCTGACGGGTAGCCCAGTAGCGTCTGCAGGAACAAGGGCATCAGGACAAGGCTCGAGAACAACATCATCCCCAGAAGGAGCATCATGGCGTTGGCGCCGAGGAAATTCAAATTCTTGAAGAGTCGTACTTCAATAATCGGATGCTTTTGGAACCATTCCCAGATCACGAGTGAAACCAGGCAGACGCTGGCGATGATCGCGAGTGTAACAATGAAATGAGACCCGAACCAGTCGTCCTCCTGGCCCTTGTCCAGCATGATTTGCAGGGCGCCCACGCCAAGCGCAAGCAGGGAAACGCCAATATAGTCGATCTTAACCCCGGCGCCCGCGGCGCGCCTTATCCAGGGTGGATCCTCGACCAGGTGATTTACCAGGAACAGCGCCAGGATGCCAACCGGCAGGTTGATGAAGAAAATCCACCGCCAAGTGTAATTGTCAGTGATCCAGCCGCCGAGCGTGGGCCCGATGGCGGGCGCGAAGATGGCCGTGATGCCGTAGACGGAGAACGCCAGGCCGCGCTTCTCGGGCGGAAAGGTGTCGGCCAGGATGGCCTGCGCGTTGGGTTGCAGCCCGCCCCCGCCCGCGCCTTGCAGGACCCGGAAGAAAAGGAGAGTCCCGAGGCTGGGCGCGAATCCACACAGCAGAGAGCTGACGGTGAATATGGTGAGACACATCATGAAGAAGCGCTTGCGGCCGAACCGGGTGGCAAACCATCCGCTGATGGGTAGTACGATGGCGTTCGAGACCAAGTAGGAGGTAAGCACCCAGGTGCTCTGGTCGTTGCTGGCGCCCAGGCTACCTGCCATGTAGGGCAGCGCGACGTTGGCGATGCTCGTGTCGAGCACCTCCATGAAAGCCGCCATGGCAACCACCACGGCGATCAACCAGGGGTTGAACTTCGGCACCCAGACTTCAGTTGGGGGAGGCGTTCCCCTCCCTCCGCCACCACCTACAGTTACATCGGGCCGCGAGTTGGAAGATCCTTCGGGGTTGTCTGCCATACTCGGTTGCTTCGATTGCATGGTCTTTTAACGACTTCGGCGGCAGCATTCCTACCGGGCACGGCTTCAGCCGTGCCCTTCTCTGCGTCTAGACGCTGACCACGGGACAAGGCGCGTCGCGCACCACGGCATACGTCAAGTCGCGCAAGCGCACACCTGTTTCCGGACTCCTTCCGATCACGAGTGCGTCGGCCCCCAATCGGCGTGCGGCTTCGGTCAACGCATCCTTGATGGGTCCGATGACGACTTTGACCGAGGCATGAGAGCCCACTCGATGTTGTAACTCTTCGATGCGCGCGCGCGCCAGCTTCCTCTCCTTTGACTCCACGCGCTCGTCGAGGTCGAACTGAAGTTTCAAACCGGGTTCGCCGCCGGGAATCGCATGAATGATTGAAAGATTCGCGTGGACGCTCTCTGCCACCTGACTCGCGAACCTCAAGACCCGCTCGGAATCCTTCTCCTGCAGGCTCACAGCACACACCCATTCCCGGTGTTCAAGCGGCCGGGGCGTTATCGACTCCGCGTGTTGCGTTGTCATGACCGGGGAGTCAGCGTCGTTCAAGACCTTCGCGGTAGTCGAGCCCAGCAACATTCTGCGGAACGTTCCCGCGTAGGTGGGCATGACGATCAAGTCGAAATGGCGGTCCCTGGCGACCTCGGCGATTCGAGTCGCCGCGTCTCCAACCCGCAAGAGCCTGGTGCAGCCCTCGAGCGGAAATTCCGGCACGAGAAACGAATTGAGCCGCTCGCGGGCCGTGTGTTCGCGGTCTTCCTTCATCTCACGCAGGGAACGCTCCATGAGCTCGAAGCCGGATGACCTGAGGTCGAATACGTGCAGAAGGGTCACTTGGGCCAGGCACATCTCCGCGGCGCGCTTCACGAACGGAGCCATGGCCTCGGAGGCTGGCGAGAAGTCCACGGGGAAGAGAATGCTTTGGATTGTCGTCATGCGTCCCGTCCAAACACTTAAGTCAAGGCCGGAGGCAGTCGTAATCCTAGCCTATCCCGCTGGTAGCTGCGCCTTGGGTTGAACAATCGGGAGGAACACCTGGAATCGCGTGTCGCCCGGACGCGAAACCACGCGGATCTCGCCGTGATGGTTCCTGGCAATCCTGCAAACGGTGTCCAACCCAAGACCTGTGCCCTCGCCTACTCCCTTGGTGGTGAAAAAAGGCTCGAAGATGTGCGGCTGAATCTCAGGCGGGATTCCAGGCCCGTTGTCTCCGATCTCGACCAGCACGCGGTCGAGGTCGCGAGCGGTCCGCAAGCGCAGTTCGCCATGTCCTTGCATGGCCTCGATCGCGTTGTCGATGAGGTTCGTCCAGATTTGATTGAGCTCGCCGCCATAGGCGCAGATCAGCGGGAGGTCCTTGTCATAATCACGGACGACTTTGACGCCGCTTTTCAGGCGATGACCAAGAATGGCGAGCGTACTCTCGATCCCCTGGTGCACATCGACCTCCTGCATGGAGGCCCGGTCCATATAGGAGTATTCCTTGATGGCGTGGACCAAGTCCGAGATGCGCTTCGTGCTGTTCTCAATTTCATCGATGAGTCTGGAGATTGTCAGTATGGAGGCGATGCGGACCAGCGCGTCGCTCAGCACGTTGGTTCCGATGTGGGCAGCCAGGCTCTCGAGCTTCGGCGTGTCCACCCCCATGTCGGCCAGGACCGGAGCGATCTTCCAGGGGTCTGGCACCTGATGGCTTTCCAACCAGCCGCCAATCCGCTCCTCGCGATCGCTCTGCTCGATAGGGTCGGAGGGAAGCGCGGGGGTAAATCGCGCGGCTTTCCCCTCAAGGGCGATGATGCTCTCGCGCTGCTCGACAGAAAGGGCATGGCGCGCCAGGCGGATGCTGGCGTCGCGCACTGTCTCGAGCGCTTCGCGCAGGCTGGCGGCGGCCCGCTGCGCCGCGGCAGCGGGGTTGTTCAGTTCGTGCGCCAGACCCGCCGAGAGCTTTCCCAGCGCCGCCAGCTTGTCCCGCTGCGTTTCGATCCGCGCGGTCTCGCGGATTCGGTCCGCCATGATCGCCACCAGGCGCGGGCCGATGGCGGGAATCCGCTGCAGCATCTCAGGGAAGTGATCCTTATGCAGGCGCAACATTCGCGTGGGAACCACCGCGCGTCCGCTGCCGCCGAACTGTGTCAGTCTCGAGTAGGGTAGATAGCCCGTGATCTGACCGGCGGCGGCGGTGAACACTGGCGCGTCGGGAACGTCGTCGCGCTGGAACCGAGTCTCGCCCTCCAGGATTACCGCAAGCCACACCGCCGGATCGCCGGAACGGACGAAAATCTCTCCTGGCGCCAGGCGAATCTCTTCGCCCGTTTCCGCGAACCACGCGAGCTGGTCGTGCGACAGGTCCGAGAAAACCTCGACCTTGCGCAGGTCGTTGACCAGCCCCTCGATTCGCTCGCTGAGTATATCTTGTGCCATGTCACACCGCGCTGAGGTATTGATGAATGAGTTGCACCGCAATCGAACCCTCGCCCACGCCCGACGCCACACGCTTCACCGAGCCGTGACGGATGTCGCCGGCGGCAAAGATGCCCGGGACACTTGTCTCCAGCAGGAATGGAACGCGGTCGAGCGGCCATCCCTGGGGCGGTTTTTCCTCACGCAGCAGGTCGCGCCCGGTCAGGATGAATCCGCGCTCGTCGCGCTCCACCACGCCAGCGAGCCAGTCGGTGTTGGGCGCGGCGCCGATAAAGACGAACAGCGAGTTCGCCGCTGCTTTCTCCGTCTGGTTGCTATCGTCGCAGTGAATCGAGATCGCTTCGAGATGCTCATCTCCGTGCACCTCGGTCACGCGCGCGCGAGTCTCCACCTGGATATTCTCGGTGCGCTTGATCTGGTCGATCAGGTATTGCGACATGGTGGCGGATAGGGAAGCTCCGCGGACCAGCATCACCACGCGCCGCGCATAGCTCGAAAAGTGCATGGCCGCCTGCCCGGCGGAGTTCGCGCCGCCGATGACGTAAACATCTTCGTCCTTGCACGATATCGCTTCCGTCATGGCAGAACCGTAGTAGACGCCGCGCCCCTGCAGGCGCTCCGCCCCGGGCACGTCCAATCGCCGGTAAGAGACGCCGGTCGCGATGAGCAGCGCTTTGCAGCCGAGCTCGCCCCCGTCCGCCAGCTTCACCATTCGCGACGCGCCTTCTACTTTAACTTCGACGGCGCGCTGTGGCGCCAGAATTTCCACGCCGAAGCGCCGGGCCTGGGCGACGGCCCGCCGCGCGAGATCAGCTCCGCTCAGCCCGGAAGGGAAGCCCAGGTAGTTCTCGATGCGCGAACTCATGCCGGCCTGGCCGCCGGGCGCTTCCATGTCGAGCATGACCGTGCCGAGGCCCTCCGAGGCGCCGTAAACGGCCGCCGCCAGCCCGGCCGGGCCGCCGCCTATGATCGCCAGGTCATAAAACGCCATTTCGGGCCGCACGCGCAGCCCGAGTTTCTCGGCCACTTCCCCAGTACTCGGCTCACAGAGTGAGGTGCCATCCTCGAAGACTACGACCGGGAGGTGGGACGCATCCGCTCCAAGCGCTTTTACAAGGCGACGCACCTCGGGGTTTCGATCCGCTGTCTCGATGTCGAGCCATTGGTAGGGGGCCTGGCTTCGCGCCAGAAAGTCCCGGACGGCGTAGGACTGCGGAGACCAACGGGTACCCAGAACACGCACACCCTCGAACGGCGCCCTGAATGACGCCCGCCAGTCCTCCAGAAGATCGGTGATCACCGGGTACAGGTGTTCCTCGGGAGGGTGCCAGGGTTTGAGAAGGTAATGGTGGATTTTGGCGCTGTTGATGGCGCTGATCGCGGCGTCGGTATCAGCGTAGGCGGTCAGCAGAACGCGCTTGGCGTCCGGGAACAGTTCCATCGCCTGACCGAGAAACTCGATGCCGGTCATTTGCGGCATCCGCTGGTCCGCCATCAGCAGCGCCACCGCAGCGTTCCGCTTCTTGAGCCCCCGCAGCGCCTCAAGCGCGGACGCACCGGAATCCGCGCGCAACACCCGATAGTCCGCAGCGTACTGATGCCGGAGGTCGCCCTCAACGGCTCGCAGCACCTCGGCATCGTCGTCCACGGTCATGATCGCCGGTCTTGGCATAAGGCCTTACCCGGTGCATTTTTCTTAGGGCAGGGATCAACCCTACTCTGCTGCTACGGCCGCGAGGGTCTCAACCACTGCGATGTTTCGCAGGAGTTCCTCCGGCAATCCGTGCCGCTCCTGCAAATAAGCGGCGCTATTATACGAGATCCACACTTTCGCGTTGCCATCCTCCCAGACCAGGATTTTCAGAGGAAGGTCGATGGCGATGCTCGGCGCAGCGAGCATGAGCGGCGTTCCGGCCTTGGGGCTGCCGAAAATCACGAGCTTTGTGGGTCGCATCTGCAGCCCCACCTTTTCCGCCTCGCCGGAGTGGTCCACGAGCGCAAAGATCGCCACACCCTTCGCTTCCAGAGCGCGCTTGAGCTTCTCCACGGTCTCATCGACCGAATGCTTGCTCGGCTTGTCGACGATTCCGTAGACAGCGTGAGGCGCCATTTCGACCCCCTTGCAATCGGACCTCGATGGTTATGCCGTCGCCGCCGCCGTCGTTCCCTTGATGAACGCCAGCAGCTCGGCGTTGATCTGATTCTTGTGGGTGGAACACATGCCGTGCGGCGCGCCTGGAATGACCTTCAGCGTGGACCCCTTGACGAGCTTTGCCGAAAGGAGCGCCGAGTCCGCAATCGGCACGATCTGATCGTCGTCGCCGTGTAGGATGAGCGTCGGCACGTCGAACTTCTTCAGGTCTTGCGTCTGGTCCGTTTCGGAAAATGCCTTGATGCAGTCGTAGGCGGCGTTCAAACCGCAGAGCATGCCTTGCATCCAAAACGAATCACGCAGGCCTTGCGATACCTTGGCGCCGGGCCGATTGGCGCCATAAAACGGCACGCTGAGCTCTTTGAAGAACTGCGAGCGGTCCGCAAGCACAGAGGCTCGGATCTGGTCGAATACCTCGATGGGCGTGCCGCCCGGATTGGCGGGAGTCTTTAGCATCAGCGGCGGCACCGCGCCGATCAGCACCGCCTTGGCGACCCGCTTCGTGCCGTGACGCCCCATGTAACGGGCCACCTCGCCGCCGCCCGTCGAGTGTCCGACGTGGATTGCGTCCTCCAGTTCGAGCGCTTCGACCAGCTTGGCCAGATCGTCGGCGTAAGTGTCCATGTCGTTGCCGTTCCACGGCTGCGATGACCGGCCATGTCCGCGCCGATCATGCGCGATCGTGCGATACCCATGCTCTGCCAGGAACAGCATCTGGTCCTCAAAAGCATCAGAACTCAGAGGCCAGCCGTGGCTGAACACTACAGGCTGCCCTTTGCCCCAGTCTTTGAAATAAAGATCGATGTCGCCCGAGTCTTCTTTCCCGACCGTAACATATGGCATAAGGTATTCTCCCTTTGGTTTGAAATGGGTCGTCGTGCTGAGATTTGTCGTCGCAGACCCGGTCAGCGGCCGGCGAGAGTTTCTGACAAAAACCAGGCGCGCCGCTCGGTCTCATCGATCCAGACCTCGATCAGGCTGGCAGTGGCCACGTCGTTGTGCCTCTCGCAGATCTCGTGAGTTGCGCGCAAGTGCCCGGTCAGGGCTCGATTGTCGTTGCGAACTTCCGCCAGCATGTCGTGTGCGGGCACAGATTCCTTGTTGTTGTCCGTCAGGCGCTGATGCTTTGAGATGTCACTGATGGAGTGGAGCGTGGTTGCCCCGATCTTGCGGGCTCGCTCGGCGATGTCGTCGGTCATGGCGAAGATCTGCTCCGCCTGCTCGTCGAGCAGCAGATGGTAATCGCGGAAATGGGGACCGCTCATGTGCCAGTGGAAATTCTTGGTCTTCAGATAGAGAGCGAAAACGTCAGCCAGCAACGGCCGTAGGGCGCTTGAAATTTCTGACACGCCTTCCGGGCTGAGGCTGCTTCCCGATTCCGCCTCTGTTCTTGCCATTCGTGCTGCAGAAGAAACGTTGTCCTTCGCCATCGTCTTGGCCTCCTATTTGCGATATTTTGGTTTGATGCACCTGCCCACTAATTCGACGCGCCGGGAGGCGAGTTTTTGACGTGGCACGGCCGTCCCGCCCGTGCAAGGCCACGGCTAGGACGGCCATGCCACCTCAAGTTGAGTCACTACACCTATCTATTGAACTCCTGCGTCCCGTGCCTTACGATGATCGTGTCTACGATGCGCTGCAAGTTCAACTCTGAGGCTCTGGCTCTCGTGGCGAGCGTCGTCCTCATGCTGGCCGCGGCTGAATCTGCCCTTGCCGACAGTCCCTGTGCCCGCTGTCATCCCGCCGAAACCGCCGGATACGCTACCACCCAGATGGCGCACTCCCTCAGTGGCGTCACGCCCGAGCCGCCGGGCGAGTTCACCCACGCCGTCTCGAAGACGCGTTTCGCGGTCGAGATCAGCGGCTCGAAGACCGACTGGAAGATGATCCAGCACCTCAGCCGCGGCGGGTCCTCGGGCGAATACGTGCCGGCCTACGCCATCGGCTCCGGCACGCATGCCGTCGGATACCTCATCGAGCTGGGCGGACATCTCTTCCAGTCGCCCATCTGTTTTTATGCCGGACGCGGCTGGGACATGGCGCCCGGATACGAGGAGAATCGGCAGCCGGATTTCCTGCGTCCCATTACCGCGGATTGCTTGTCCTGCCACGTGGGCAAAGCCGAGCCGGTTGCAGATTCGCTGAACCGCTTC
>JASHPE010000342.1 GCA_030038235.1 Terriglobia bacterium | reverse complement strand
GCGACGATGCCGCGTCCGGCGGCGTCGCGCACGCCGGACAAGGCCTTCATCACGTCTTGAGGATGGACTCGTTTGCTCATTGGGCCCCGTTTACGAGTCTAGCATGCCGGACCTCGACTATCTGCCAGCATTGCACTCACCGCCGCGGACATCTTCCGCCGGGCAGCACAAAAAGCGACATCGTCTTGACCAGCATTTCACACCATCCTGACAACATGCCCTGAACACAGCGATAGCCTCGGAGTGAAGGAAAGAGAAGCGCTTGTGGAGGAACTCAGAATGGAGAAACAAGACGTGCTTAGATCAATTGGTAACGCTCTATCGATTATTGCTGCTGCGACGTGCCTGCTCGGCCTGCTTGTCGCGCTGGCCGGGGTTCTCTAGACTAGGAGGCCCTCGAATGCGACCGCGGCAATCGATCCAGGGAAGTCAGCGCGTAGTGAAATTTTCCCCACTGCCTTAAAGCAGCGTGCGGCCAGCGAGTGGGCCCTACTCCCTACTCCCGCGTTCTGATCTCCTGGTCCTTGTATTGGAGCTGATAGAGCTTGAAGTACAGCCCGCGACGGTCGAGCAACTCCTGGTGCGTGCCGATCTCGCGCACCCGTCCTTTGTGCATGACCACGATTTTGGAGGCGTTCTGTATCGTGGAGAGCCGGTGCGCGATCACGAGCGCGGTCCGATTCTCCAGCATCCGTCGCAGCGCTTCGCGGATCAGGTACTCGGTCTGCGGATCGACGCTCGATGTAGCCTCGTCCAGAATCAGGATGCGCGGCTGATGCGCCAGCGCGCGCGCAAAGCACAAGAGCTGCTTCTGGCCGACCGAAAGCGTCACGCCGCGCTCCTTGACGGGCTCGTTGAAGACGGCGGGCAGGTTCTCGATGAAGCCGAGCGCATTCACCTGGCGCGCGGCCTCGCGCACTTCGACGTCACCGATCGGCTCCATTCCCGGCCCTGTGCCCAGCCGGATGTTGGAGGCGATCGTGCCTGAGAAGAGGAACGAGTCTTGCGGCACCAGGCCGAAATTGCGTCGCAGATCGGCAAGGCGAAGCTGCCGGATGTCGATCCCGTCGAGTAGAATCTCGCCTTCCTGAACCTCGTAGTAACGCAGCAGCAGGCTGGTAAGCGTGGTCTTGCCGGCGCCGGTGTGACCGACCACGGCGACGGTTTCGCCCGGCTCGATCGTGAAGTTCACATCCTCAACCACGCGATGAGTTGCGTCGTAGGCGAAGCCGACGTTGCGGAATTCGAGGCGCGCGCCCGCGGCGCGGTCGCCGTTGCCCTGAACGTGACCGTCGTGCGAGGCGACTGCGGCGAGCGCCGGCGCTTCGGGCTGCGGGAGTGCCAGCGGCCTCTCGGAATCGGTGATTGTTACGGGCGCGTCGAGCAGCTTGAAGATGCGCTCGGCGCTGGCCATCGCCGCTTGCAGGATGTTGTACTTGTCGCTCAGGTCCTGAATCGGCCGGAAGAAGCGCTGCGAATACTGGATGAAAGCGATGGCAGTGCCCACGGTGACGGTGCCGTGCAGACTCCTCAGGCCGCCGTAGTACAGGATGATGGCCACGGCCATTACGCCGAGGAACTCCACGGTGGGAAAGAAGAGCCCGTAAGCGAGGATCGAGTCCTTGTAAGCCTCCATGTGAACGCGATTGATGGATTCGAACTCGCGATAGCTGCGATCCTCCCGATTGAAGAGTTGCAGCACCGCCATGCCGCTCAAGTGTTCCTGCAGATAAGCGTTGATGCGCGCGATCGCCACGCGAATGCGCCGGTAGCTCTCGCGCACTGCCTTGCGGAACCACATCGTGACCACCGCAATCGCCGGCAGTACCGAGAAGGTGAGCAGCGCCAGTTCCCAATTCACCTTGAGCATGACGGCCAAAATGCTGAGCAAGGTGAAGATATCACCGAAGATGGCCACTACGCCTGAAGCAAAGAGGTCATTCATCACATCCACGTCGGTGGTAACACGCGTAACCATGCGGCCAACCGGATTGCGGTCGTAAAAGCCGAGTTCCAGCCGTTGCAGATGGGCGAAAATCTGGTTACGCAGATCGTACATCACCTTCTGACCGACAAACTGCATGGCAAAGTCCTGCCCGAATTCGAGCAGGAAAGTAAGCACTACGCTCGGCAGGAAGAGCGCGAACGCGATCTGCAGAATGCCCACGACCGGATTCGGACTGAGAAAGCCGGCGAGAAACTTGGGCAATTGGGCGTGATGGGTGGGGTCGAGGTAGCGGTCGACCTCCACTTTCATCAGATACGGCGGGACCGCCTGCAGAAGTCCGTAGAAGAAGATCGCGATCAGCGCCAGTACCACAATGCGCTGGTAGGGGCGCAGATAGGTCAGTAGGCGCCGCATCAGGCGCGAGTCGTATGCTTTGCCTAATACCTCTTCTTCGTGGAAACTTTCTGCCATTTTATAACCAGCCGCGGCTTATTCGGATGCTCGTAGATCGTAGAGCGTCGATCGTTGCTCCGATCCCGAGTTTCACTGGCAACGATCTACGATCTACAAACCACGATCTGTGACCCACGAACCACGAATCCAGCAAACTCACGTTTCGAGGTCCAACTCCTCTTCAATCAACTGCCGCCGGTAAAGTTCCGTATAGTACCCGTCGAGGTCCAGCAATTCGCTGTGCGTGCCGCGCTCGACGATTTCGCCGTCGCGCAGCACCACGATTTCGTCGGCGTTTTGGACCGTTGATACGCGGTGCGAGATCAGCAGCGTCGTCCGGCCCGCCACCAGGCCGGAGAGTTCCTGAAGGATCTTCTCTTCCGTGCCGGTGTCGACGCTGGAGAGTGCGTCATCGAGGATCAGAATGCGCGGATCGCGGATTAAGGCGCGCGCGATGGCCGTGCGCTGCTTTTGTCCGCCGGAGAGCGTGAGGCCACGCTCGCCGACCACGGTGTCGAATCCGTTCGGGAAGCTCTGTATCTCCGGCAGGATGTTAGCGATTGACGTAGCCTGCTCAGCCTCGGGCAGGCTGGCATCCGGCGCGCCGAACTTCACGTTCTCCAGAATAGAATCGCTGAAGAGGAACGTCTCCTGCGGCACGAAACCGATGCTGTGACGCAGCAGCGCCAGCGGAATCTCCCGCACCGGGACGCCGTCGATCAGCAGACTACCTTCCGGCGCGTCCCACAAGCGCGGGATCAGCCCGACCAGCGTCGATTTGCCGGTGCCGGTCTCGCCCACCACCGCCACCGTGCATCCGGCGGGAATATGCAGATTGATGTTCTTCAGCACGGGGCGGCCGTTGTAAGCGAAGTTCAAGTTGCGGAACTCGATTTCGCCGCGAATCGACATAATTGGCGCAGGCGCCGCCGCGCGATCGTCGATGTCCGGCTGGGCCAGGAAAATTTGCCACAAGCGCCCAAGCGACGCCAGGCCGCGCTGAACCAGGTTCGTCACCCATCCCAGCGCGATGATCGGCCAGATGAGGTACATCATGTAGACGTTGAAGGCGGCGAGCGTGCCCACCGTAATCCGGCCCGAAAGCACGTGCCGCCCGCCCACGATAAGGATCAGCATGAAAGCGATGGAGAACATCAACGCCAGCACGGGCCATAGAAAGCTCGCGATCCAGATCAGGCCCTTGTTGCGGTGGACCATCTCGCGGTTCATGCCGTCAAAGAGCGCCATTTCAGGCTCTTCCTGGCAGAAGGCGCGCACCACGCGGACGCCGGAGAGATTCTCGCGCACGCGCTCAGTCAATTCGGAGTAGAGGGCCTGGATGCGCTCGAAGCGATCGTGGATCTTCTGGCCAAAGACCTTGACCAGGATCGACACCACCGGCAGCGGGATGAGCGCCAGCAGGGTCAGCCGCCAGTCGAGATGAACCATCAGCGCGATAGTGGCCACGCCCACCACCACGGTGCTGGCGGAATACATGATGCCCGGACCCACGAGGTTGCGGACGGCGTTGAGGTCGTTGGTGAGCTTCGACATCAGATCGCCGGTGCGGGTCTCGCTGTAGTAGCGCTGCGAGAGCCTTTCGAGATGACCGAAGAGGTCGTTACGCAGATCGTACTCGATGTCCCGCGAGATCCCGATCAAAATCCAGCGCATCCAAAATTGGAAGATCGCCTTCACCAGCGCGACCCCAAGCATCAGCCCGGCGTAGAAGAGCAGCGTTCGCGCGGGCGCCGAGCGGGAAAGTCCGTCGATGCCGGCCTTAATGATGAGCGGGATAATGACGCCGACGAGCTGCGAAATGGCAAGCGTCAGGAACCCGAGCACGTACTGCTTTTTGTAGCGTGCGAGATACGGCAGGAGCGGGCTGAGGCGTCGAAGCATGAGCAAACCGGGTCGAGGAATCCGTCAGCGAACGCTGCCGGTCCGTGCGACTTGTCAATTATAGAGGACGCCTCGGCCATTGGTCCTTTGTTCTTGGTCATTCGTCATTGGCCCTCAGTGCTCAGCCCTTAACTTCTCGCCGCCAAAGCACAGCCAATGAGCTGACTAAGGACCAATGACCAAAACCCACCTTTCGTGGGTCAGGCGCATCGAACACCCAGAGAAGGGCAGTTCTTTTTGTTTTGACGAATCCGCCCGTTTGATGGTGAAATGAGGCGGGGAACATCGGGACCGGAACAATCTGTTTGAGGCGGAGAGAATGAACAAAAAGCTTTTCGGAAGCTGCATTCTTGCGCTGGCTATGGCCTTCGGTCCGCCGCTCCTGCGCGCTCAGGACCAGCAGGACCAGTCGGCGCAGCCTGCTGCGGGTTCGCAGCCCACTTCGGCGCAACCCGCCCAAGCGGGGCAGACCCAGCCCCCGGCGCAACCGCTGGTCGAGGAGCCCGATGCGTCGGCGCAGCCCGACACGACCGCCGGCCCGAACGGTACCCAGCTTGTGATTCCGGAAGGGACGGAGTTCAAGCTGCAGCTCCACAGCAGCATCAATTCTAAGGTCTCCAAGCCAGGAGATCGCGTCGTGACCACGCTTCTCGACCCGGTCAGCGTTGAGGACGAGGACGTGCTGGCCAAGGGCGTGCGCGTTGACGGCCACGTGAGCGAGGTTAAAGAGGCTGCCCGTCGCGGCCGCGGCGGCGACTTGATGCTGATCTTTGACACCATCGAGATGCCGAGCGGCGATAAGGTGGCCATTCAGGGCTCGTTGACCGAGGTCTTTTCATCGACGAGCGGCGGCAGCGAGAAGGTGGGACCCGAAGGCGATCTCAAGGGCAAGGGCGCTTCTCGCAAGGAGCAGGCGGCTCTCATCCTGGTACCGGCAGCCGCCGGCGCGGCCGGTGGTTTGGGCCCGGGAATCGCCGCCGCTGGCGCCGGCATCGCCATGGCCCTTCTGATTCCCAAGGGAAAACAAGCCACACTACTGGCGGGTTCGCTAATCGGCATGCGCCTCGACCGCGACGTGACCATCACGCTGCCTCCGCAAGAATCGAAGTAAAGCTCACGAGTTTCGGCGCCCGTGCGGGGCACGAATGCCGGAATCCGCCCGAAAGTGGAGGAGTCGGCACGAAAATGCCGGAATCGGCTCCGCAAGGGGCCGCTCCATGAGATAGCGATAGAGAGCTTTCGCTCCCCCTCCCTCCGAACCGGACGGGCGGATTTCCCGCACCTGGCTCTCCAGTTGGTGGTCTTCCCTCCGAGAGGATTGACAAGCCCGAGCATCGGCGTGAGCCAGAGAGAACAAGCCCTGCCGGCGGGAAGAAGGCATTCGGCCAGCGAAAATGGTCCGACCCCTGTTGGCGACCGTGCGACCTGCCGCTGTCGCAGCAGACTCCGCAGGCGCATACGCACCCCTTCTCCAGCTGCGCGAACGCGGAGCGATGGCTGTGTTTGAAGTACTCAAACCACCCCACCAGCGTTCAGTTCAGGCGCCCGATAGCGACGGGCAGACTCTCCCCGTTCGTGCGCCGGTCCCGGCCCGAATCGTGTGGTGCAGCTTATCCGGGCGCTTGCGACGGGGCCAACGTTGGCCCCGCTCGAAGTGATATCCCAGATAATCAAAGCCGCCCGCTTGCCCGGCATCCACAATTCGCGGCCCGTTGGGCTTGGGTATCACGGCCGACCTGGATGCCCGTCGCCAAACCTCTTGGGCCGACCAATGGCGATTCTTGGGGCCAACTACCCATTTGCCCCGGCGCCCTGCCGGTGCTATTTTACAAGCGGGCGAGGATGTCAACCGAAGCCGCAGCCAGGCTCACCAACTCCGCTGTCTACCAGGACTTCTTCGAGTCTTCGCCGGACGCCGTCATCGTGACCGGGAGCGTCGGCGAGATCCTCGAGGTGAATCCTCAAGCCGTTCAGCTCTTCGGCTATTCCCGCGAGGAATTGCTCGGGCAGCCGGTGGAGCTGCTGATGCCGGGACGCTTCCGCGAGGCGCATGGCGGTCATCGCCGCGCTTATGAAGCCGCGCCCAGGACTCGCGCCATGGGCGTGGGCTTGCAACTTGTGGGGCGGCGGCGCGACGGCGGCGAGTTCCCGGTCGACATCATGCTGAGTCCGGTCAACACGGCGGACGGCAGCTTCGTGCTCGCCGTCGTGCGCGATGTCACCGATCGCAAGCGGGCCGAGGAGGCGCTGCGGCAGAGCGAGCAACTCTTCCGATCACTGGTCGAGGGCGTGAAAGACTACGCCATCTGCAAGCTCGACACCGAAGGCCGGGTGATGAGCTGGAGTGCGGGCGCGGCGCGGATCACGGGGTACCGCGCGGAAGAGATCGTCGGCCAGCACTTCTCGCGCTTCTACGTTCCTGAAGACCTTGCCGTGGGCGCGCCGGCGCGTCAGTTGAGCGGCGCGTCGCGCGACGGCCGCATCGAGCTCGAGAACTGGCGCGTCCGCAAGGACGGCTCGCGGTTCTGGGCCAATGTCATCATCACCGCCCTCAGCGACAAGTCCGGACGGCTGGCGGGATTTGCCGCCATTTGGCGCGACATCACGGAACGCAAGCGAGCGCAAGAGGCACTGGTGCTTGAAGTTACAAGCGTTCTGCTGTCCAGCCTCGATATCCGCAAGCTGCTGTCGGCCATCAGCTCCAGCATCCGGCAGGTCAAGCCTCACGACTTTGCGGCCCTGGCCCTCTACGATCCTCCGGCGGAAGCGATGCGCCTGCAGTTGCTAGAGGAACACGATGAAACGGGCCTGCCGGCGCAGGAATGGGTCCTGCCCGTAACCGACTCTCCGGCCGGCCGAGTCTTCAGCAGCCGGGAACCCCTGATGCTGAACGGTCTGAAAGCGGGTGATCTCGGTCAAGATCCGCTGAATCGCTGGGTGGAGCTGGGGGTGCGGTCGCTTTGCATCCTCCCTTTGATCAGCGAGATGCGTCCGCTGGGCGTGCTGATTGTGGCCAGCCGCGCCGAGTCGGCATTCGATGCTTCCGATCTGCACCTGCTGGCGCAAGTTGCCAATCAAGTGGCGCTCACCATTGACAATGCCCAGGCATTCCGCCAGCTCGCCGACCTCAACAGCCGGCTGGCCGGTGAGAAGCGCTACCTTGAGGAAGAACTCAAGACCGAATACAACTTTGACGAGATCGTGGGCGAGAGCCAGACGCTGAAGCGCGTCCTCAAACAGGTGGAAACCGTGGCCGCCACCAATGCCACGGTTCTGATCCAGGGCGAAACGGGAACCGGGAAGGAACTGGTGGCGCGCGCGATCCACAATCTCAGCAGTCGCCGCGATCGGACTTTCGTCAAGCTGAACTGCGCAGCGATTCCAACGGGACTTCTCGAGAGCGAGTTGTTTGGCCATGAAAAAGGAGCCTTCACGGGCGCCATTTCGCAAAAGACGGGACGTCTCGAGCTGGCGCACGAGGGCACGCTCTTTCTCGACGAAGTCGGCGACATTCCTCTGGAGCTGCAGCCGAAGCTGCTGCGTGCCTTGCAGGAGAAGGAGTTCGAGAGGCTGGGCAGCACGCGGACCATTCCCGTCGACGTGCGTCTGGTCGCGGCAACCAATCGAGATCTGGACAAGATGATCGCGAGCCGGGAGTTCCGCACCGATCTTTACTACCGGCTGAAGGTCTTTCCGATCCGCGTGCCGCCTCTGCGGGAACGAGTCGAGGATATCCCGCTGCTTGTCCACTACTTTACCCAGAAGTATGCCCAGCGGATGAACAAGCGGATCACCGCCATCGCGCCTGAGGTCATGGCCGCACTAACGCGATGGACCTGGCCCGGCAACGTGCGCGAATTGGAAAACTTCATCGAGAGGGCGGTCATCCTGTCGCGCGGGCCCGCTTTGCAGGCACCCTTGTCAGAACTTCGCATGCCGGAGCCGGAAACCGAGGTTGCCCCAGTGGCTTCCCTCGAATCAGCCGAACGCGATCACATACTGCGCGTGCTGCGGGACACGAAAGGCCTGATCGCGGGTCCGAACGGGGCCGCAGCCAAGCTGGGTCTCAAGCGAACCACGTTGAATTTCAAGATGAGGAAGCTAGGGATCACCCGTAAGGACATCTGACCACCCGCCGTCACATGACAGAATACCGTCATGTCAGGCGCTGTCACATCCAGGCGTGAGCCACGTCACGCTTCCGGTAAGTAATACCCCTTGAGATACTTACGCCTACTCTTCCCAATTGGCAGGAAATTTGCCCTTGGTAGGGCGGCGGGCAGCCGCGCGTATGACTATGGCACAGCGAACCATCACAGCGTTGCTGGTAGGTAAGAAGGACGGCTGCCTCCCAAATCTTAAGCAATGCCTGGAAGAATTGGGTCTGAAGACCGCGAGCGTTGAGCGGTCCAGTCAAGTACGGGGCAAACTTGAGGCACCGAATGCTCCGGAGCTGATTTTTGCCGCGACGGAACCGGCCGATAACAGCTGGTCGGAAGTTGTCATAGCGGCACAACTTTCCGGGAGGCAACCGGTGATTCTGGCCTCGAGGGTCGTCGACGTCGGAAAGTACCTGAACGCTTTGGACTGCGGCGCCTTTGATTTTGTCGTGCAACCGTTTCTGCACCGGGACCTCAGACACGTTGTGGACTGCGCGATTTCCGCGAGTCCTGCGTGAAGCCGCCACTGCCGACCTCAATAGGCGGTGGGGAAGGAAGTGAATACCGTGATGAGAGTGACTACACACAAACATGGAGCGCCCGCCACCCTGAAGGTGGAGGGCAAACTTGCGGGGCCCTGGGTCAATGAACTGGAAAAAACGTGGCGCAACATCACCGCCGAAGATCAGGAACGCGAAGTCGTGGCCGATCTTTCCGAGGTGACGTTCATCGACGCGCAAGGCTGGGACCTGCTGGAGCGAATGATGGAAAGCGGCGCGGAGCTCCAGGCCCATGAGCTTCTGCCGCGTTATGTGATCGGCGAGATCAAGTCACGCCTCGCCTTGCGCTAGAGGAGGATTCTTGTGAACACATCGTCAGCCTTGGAAGTACACGAAGGCTGCAAGGGCTGCAAAATCGGGGCTCCCGGCTCTTTTTGCACAACCGCATCCGAGATCCTCGATGCTATGGACGTGCTCGGGTTCGGGGCGACCTATCCCAAGGGCTCGGTGCTTTTCTCCGAAGGAGAGTCTCCGCGGGGCGTGATGATCCTGTGCAAAGGGCGCGTGAAGGTCTACATTAACTCAGCCGAGGGCAAGACGCTCATTCTTCGCGTGGCCAAGCCTGGAGACGTGCTGGGCTTGCGCTCGGTGATCGCCAACCGGCCGCGCCAAGCGACGGCTGAGACCATCGAGACGAGCCGAGTCACGTTCTTCCGTCGCGAGGATTTCCTGCGGCTATTGCGCGAACACGGTGAACTCTCCCTGAAAGCGGCTCAGCAGCTCTCAACCAGCTACGAAACGGCTTGCGAGCAGGTCCGGTCGATTGGCCTGGCCGGCTCCGCACCGAGGAAACTGGCTCGATTTCTTCTTGACTGGACGGCCGACGGCAAGAAAGTCGGCCCCGGCGTGCGCGGCGTGCTGACGCTGACGCACGAAGAGATCGGGCAACTGATTAACGCCTCGCGGGAGACGGTCACCCGTACACTGGGCGAGTTCAAGCACCACCAGTTGGTGCAATTGAAGGGTTCGGTGATCTCGATTCCGGACCGTTCAGCGCTCGAGCACGTCATGACGGACGCGAGCCCGCGGATCTAAAGCTTCGCTGACACCGGTCCCCCAGCCGGTCAGCTAAACCGGTTCCGATGGCTTTGCCCACCGGGACCGGTCCCCCTCTCTCCCCCAGCCGTAACCCACAGAGTCCATGGTCAATTGTCACAGAGAATTCACGAATGCTCTGCCTGGATGCATGCTCTAATAAAGTGGAAGGAAGAAACGTAGTCCTCGCGAAGTTCACTCTCACAACAGGAGAACACCATGGGATCGATACCGGTTCAGTTCACATTCCACAGCGGCCTCAACCGGCAGATCTTCAGCAACGCGAGGCTGGTAGGAAGCTGGGACGCTGCGGGGAATCCTTCCGCTCAATGGACGGAGAGCCCGATGACCGCCGCGCTCGATGATGCCGGCTGCCCGAGTTTCAACGCCACCGTCCAATTCAATCCCAACAACCAGGGAACGGTATTTAACTGGGGCGTACTGGCCGATACGCCGTCCACGCCGAACTGCTGGGTGATCGCGACCGAAGTTCCCGACGCGAATTCCTCCGATCAATACCGGAGCTTCACGCTTGCGGCGCAGAATCAGAACCAGCACTACTGGTTCGCGACCGGACGCCGGCTCGGCGCGCAAAAGTTCTACGTGCCCGGGCAGGCTGAGCCCGCCATTCGCTTTTCGGTATGGGCGCCCTACGCGCAGAAGGTCGAATTGGTGTTCGCCACTTTCGACGGCACGGCGGCCGCGTCCGGATACATCGCTGACGACGGCACCGGCATCGACCTGACGATCGGAAATCAGGGCGCTTTTCCCATGTTCGCGCGAGGCAACGGCATCTGGGAAACGGATATTTCGCAGTCGTCGGCGCTCTCACGCTTTACGGACTTCCTGAACAACCTCTACATGTACCGCGTCACCAACGAACAGGGTCAGGTGACGTACAAAGCGGACATTTATTCGCGGAATCAGATCGGCCAGGGTAGTGTGAATCCGGGCGGAGCGCACTACACGGGCAGCTACCAGGATCTCGACGGCATTGTGAGCTGCTCGGTGGTGTCGGACCCCGATCTCGTCACCGCCGACTTCAACGACACCGGCCTGGTGAAACATAGCTTGATCCCAGCGAGCGAATTCTGGTCCAACGAATTCACTTTCGGCCAGATGCCGCCGCAGCAGATCGAGAACCTGGTGATCTACGAGCTGCACGTGGGATCGCTCGGCTACGGCTCCACGACCGCAGGCACGTTCGCGGATGCGCTCGCGTTTGTCAGCCAGCTCTCCAGCCTCGGCGTGAACGCTGTCGAGCTTCTGCCCGTGCTCGAGTTTGACGGCGACCTGCAATGGGGCTACGGCACCTCGCTCTTCTTCTGCCTGCAATCGAGCGCGGGCGGCGGCAATCAACTGAAACATTTTGTGCGCGCCTGCCATCAGAAGGGGATCGCCGTGATTCTGGACGTGGTCTACAACCATTTCGCAGGCAGCAATGCGGAGCGCACAGAATGGGGCTACGACTCCGACCCGACGCAGGCGCCGCAGCACAACACGTATTACTGGTACGAAGGCCAGCCGAGCGACTACTCCTTTTTGGAGGGAGGCTATCTCAACAACGGCTCTTCCGGCTTTGCCCCACGCCTTTGGGAAGAGAACGTGCGCCAGATGTTCACCAGCAGCGCGGCCGCGCTCCTGGACGATTTCCATATCGACGGGCTTCGCGTTGATCTCACCGACGCCCTTCATCAGGACAACTCGCTGAACTCCAATGGGCAGAGCGTGCCTGCGGCCAATCTCTGTGGGATCAAGCTGCTGCGTGAGCTGGCCAACACGGTAAAGTTGATTAACCCCAGCGCTTTTCTGATCGCCGAGGATCACACCGGCTGGAGCGCGATGACCGAGCCTGCGAGTCAAGGCGGGATCGGATTCGACGCCGTTTGGTACGCCGACTTCTATCATCATCTGATCGGCGACGGCAATTATGGCGACAACTACGCCCGGCTGCTGCAGCTCGCCGGGTACGGCGACAACCGGCCGCTGCAGATGGACTACTTCGCGGGCGCTCTGCAAGCCACTTCGTACAGCAAGATCGCCTACCATGAATGCCACGACGAAGCCGGAAACGACCCAAACACGGCGCGCACCATGGTGACGGCGGTGAACGGCGCTGTGCTGTTCGGCGACACGCGCACCTACGCCGAAGCGCGATCCCGCTTTGCTTATGGCATGGCCGCCCTTTCGGCGGGCACGCCGATGTTTCTGATGGGCGAAGAAATCGGAGCGGCCAAATATTTCCTCTATAACAATTTCTTTGACAACAAGGAAGACCTGATCGGCGAGCGCAGCGGCGACGGCCGGTTTCTGTTCCGCTTTTACCAGGACCTGAACCGGCTCACCATCCAGCACGCCTCGCTGCGCTCGCGCGCCATGGACGTTCTCTACACCTGGAACGACAATCGCGTGATCGCTTTCCTCCGCAGCCTGCCCACCGAGCAAATGCTGGTGGTGGCGAGCCTCAACAATCTTCCCTTTGCCCAGGGATACGTGATCCAGAGCGATCGATTGCCTGCGGGCGGCTGGACCGAGGCCTTCAACAGCGACGCGGCGATCTACGGCGGTGATAACGTCGGCAACGGCGGTGCCACGCTGCCGGTCGCGAACGGACAGATCAACGTCGTGATCCCGGCCAATGGGTTCGTGGTGCTTCAGAAGACAAGCTGATTTGAGCAATTCGCGGTTTGGAACCGCTTCTTCCATGCTCATGACGAGTTCTTTGACCGCGCATCCGTTGTGTCCAGCCTGAGCCGCCGGATCAGCGCTTGGAAACCCAGTCATCGGCTTGCCAGAAGATTCCCTCGCCGAGGCATTCGGCCACGAAACCTCCGTCGGCCTCCTGGGTGACTTCGAAAACCAGTTCATCCATGCTGCTGGGCTTTCGATATCCGACGCGGCGCCGCCAGGGGCCGGAAAGCCCGAGCACCTCCCTACTGATTATCGATCTGCGCCCGCTGTAGCCGATCGCTGTAGTCGATGTAAAGCGTCTTCCATTCCGAGTAGAACTCCAGCGCCGTGACCGCCGCCTCGCGATGACCGTTGCCGGTCTGCTTGATGCCGCCGAACGGCAGATGCGTCTCGGCGCCGATGGTGGGCGCGTTCACGTAGACGATCCCCGTCTCGAGATCGCGCATGGCGTGGAAGGCCTTGTTCACGTCGCGCGTGTAGATGGCGGACGATAGCCCGTAGATCACGTCGTTGGCTACTTCAATAGCCTCTTCAAAGCTCTCCACCGGCAGCAGCGACACCACCGGCCCGAAGATTTCCTCCTGCACGATGCGCATCTTCGTATGGCAGTCGCCGAAAACGGTGGGCGCATAGAACCAGCCGCCCTCGTACCCGTCACCGCTCAGGCGCTCGCCTCCGGTGAGGAGCTTGGCGCCTTCGTTCTTGCCGATCTCGACGTACCCGTCGACCGTCTTCACCTGGCTTTCATTGATCAGCGGGCCCATCTGGACGGATTTATCGAGCCCGTTGCCGACGCGCAAGGCGCGGGCGCGCTCCACCAGCAGCTCGCTGAAGTGCGGATAGATGCCTTTGTGAACGATAATCCGGCTGGTGGCCGTGCAACGCTGGCCCGCGGTCCCGAACGATCCCCAGACCGCGCCTTCGAGCGCGAGCTCCAGGTTGGCATCGTCCATCACCACCATGGCGTTCTTGCCGCCCATCTCAAGACAGACACGCTTGAACCTGGGCGCGCATCCGACAGACACCGCACGTCCCACGTCAGTCGAGCCGGTGAAGGAAACGGCGCGCACGTCCTCATGATCCACAATCGGCACGCCGACCTCGCGTCCGAAACCGCAGACGAGGTTCACCACGCCGCGCGGAATGCCCGCCTCTTCGAGCACGCGCACCAGATTGTAGGTGGAAAGCGGCGTATCCTGCGCGGGCTTGATCACCACCGTGTTGCCGCAGACGAGCGCGGGCATCATCTTCCACGACGGAATGGCCATGGGGAAATTCCAGGGCGTGATCATGCCGCAGACGCCGAGCGGGCTGCGCACCGTCATGGCGAATTTGTTGGCGAGCTCCGAGGGCGTTGTCTGGCCGAACTGGCGCCGGCCTTCGCCGGCCATGTAGAAGGTCATGTCGATGGCCTCTTGCACGTCGCCACGCGTCTCGGCCAGCACTTTGCCCATCTCCATCGTCATCTGCTCGGCCAGCGTATCCTTGCGCTCCATCAGCAAGCGCGCCGCCCGGAACAGGATCTCGCCGCGCTTTGGGGCCGGCAGCAGTCGCCAGCACTTGAAGGCCTCGCGGGCCGCGTCGACGGCGCGATTCACGTCCTCGGGCGTGGAATGCGGAAACAGTCCGATCAATTCCTGGTGATTGGCGGGGTTCAGATTCTCGAACGACTCGTGGCTGACCGAGTCCACCCATTCCCCGTTGATGAAGTTCTTGTAAACCTTAGGCGGCGCCATACGCGTGTTTTCCTCCTCGAATTGCCAGTATAGCGAAGAACGAGATTCGGGGGCGGGAGTCGGGCACCGTCGGCAGTTAGTTGACAGTTGAAAGTCGAGAGTCGCGCTTTCGACTTTTGACTTTTGACTTTCGACTTCCCTCGACTGTGGACTGTCAACTGTCGACGGTTGACTTCGACCGACTATGGGCTCAATTCTCCTCCGCAATCCACGCGGGGCATCGCTTCTACACGCATTCGCCGCGCTCGTTACTGGTAAGTAAAATGGCCGTTTCGACCGCTGAGCTCGAATCGTCATGTTATTGATTCTACAAGACATTCCCGTTCCGCATGGGGCGCCCTTTTGACATTTCGACATCTCTCGAAACAAGCTCATGTCGCTGATTCCAAACCACATTCCCGTTTCGGCCTTTTTGTAAACGTTGGTTTGTCATTTAGCCGACTTTTACTCACTCTAAAGAACATTCCAGCTTTGGTACGCGCCCTTTCGCCCGCGTATGTTATTGATTCTAAATAAAACGCATTTTGGCCCGTGGATGTTAGAGTGGGGGCGTTTTCGCGTGTTTTTTCGATTGTGGGTTGAGCCGTGTCGGCTAGATGTTTCCTCAAGGCGCGGGGAATCAGCGGGATGCAGAATTCGAAAAACTCGAATTTTGTGAACACGGGGGCGCCCCTTAACGGTGATTTTCCCAAAATCCCGCCATCCTCATGATTCCACATCACATTCCAGCTTTGGCGGGGCGCGCCCCGTGCGTTTTTCGGAATGCTTTTCGCGATGTAGGTCGATTTGCAGAGGCTAGATTGTGCACCGTTGGCGACGGGGCTTCGGGCGGTGTGGGCGGAATTGTGGCGCACGTACACAATCATCCTCCAGGTACTTCGCAGCCGGCAGAAGCGCGGCGGACCCTCACCGCGAGTCTGCAACTCGGGCTCCGGGGCTTTCGGCGCCAGCCGGCAAGGTTCCGGGTTGAGAGCAGAGCCGAATTTCCCGGCCTTGGTGCGCGGGCCGCTGCTACTGGTGTCATGTGGGGATTCTCCGCACGCAATCGTTCCCGCGTAAGCGGGAATCCAGGTCCTCGACATCGGATTCTCAGGGCTTGCTACATGGATTCCCGCTTGCGCGGGAATGAATGCGTTTCCGAGGGGATTCGCAAATGACAGGTGCACCGGGTCGGCGGATTTCAGAGCGTATTTCAAGTCATTGAGCCGATTGGCGGCGGCGCGATGGGAGGTGCGGGCGGGATGTTCGCGGAGGGACATGATTAGCCTCCAAGCGCCGGCCAGTCTTACCGGCCGGACGCCAAGCGGATCAAATTGCCCTCCCCAGGGAAGCTCTAATGTACCATGAGTACACAGAATGTTGTCAAGAAAGAACTTGGGGGCTGGTGGGTCAGTTCGTCAGTCGGTCAGTGCATTAGTGCGTCAGTTTCCCAATTCTTCGGCTCAAGAGCGCCCTTGGTGCCCCAATATCAGATGTACGGGCGGCCCTTGTGGCCGCCCAACTGAGGGCGCGCGCGAGGAATGCCCCGCATTGGGCGGCCACAAGGGCCGCCCGTACGTCTGAAATTGGGCGCGCTACCAAAGCGGCGACTCGGTTGACTGACAGGCGCAGGCCACCCGCGACTCTGCCCGCCGGTGCGGTCGCGCTTCCATATTATCAAGCCGGGTAAGAGCCTTGACCTTCAGCACCCCTGGTGGAAGAATTTAGCGCGCAACCGGCCCTGAAATCTCTCGGAGGAACTAATGACGACGCAGAGCGGAGCTGGATGGGCGATAGCGCGGTTTCGGGAATTTGAAGCACGATCTTCAGAATCACACCCTCAGGCGTGCTGACGACGCTGCACAGCTTCGACGCTACCGACGGAGAGTCGCCTTCACACACTCTTCAGGCCCTTGAGGGTTCGAGTGAATCGAACCCGGATTTGGCGTACCAGACATTTTCAGTCAAGGAGGAATCGTCAGATGCATAGGAATCGTGGATCGATCGCAGTTTTGATGGCCGTGGCTTTGGGGGCGTTCTCAGGGGCGCGTGTGGCCTCAGCGCAGACGCTCACAACGCTGGTCAACTTTGACGGTAGCAACGGACGAGCCCCGCAGGCCAGCTTGCTGCAGGGGCTTGACGGAAATCTGTACGGCACAACTTATAAGGGTGGCAGCACGGATGCACAGGGCACAGTTTTCAAGGTGACGCCCAGTGGCGTCCTGACCACCCTGCTCAACTTCTGTGCGCCCGATGGTTGCAAGTACACCGGAGAACAGCCGACCGCGGGTCTCATTCAGACAGCGGACGGAGTTTTCTACGGGACAGCGCAAGGCGGCGCCAACAATAGCGGCGTTGTCTTTTCGATTAGTTCGACGGGCAGCGAAACGGTGCTGTATAACTTCTGCGCCCAACCCAATTGCGCGGACGGCCATACCCCCAATGGGTTGGTTCAGGTGATCAACGGGGACCTGTATGGAACAACCTACGTAGGCGGTCTCGGCAACAGTCTCTGTTTCCCCGGACTTCCCGGAAACGACGGGTGTGGAACGATTTTCAAGATCACACCCGCTGGGGCCCTGACGACTGTTTACAGCTTCTGCAGCCAAGCGAACTGCTCGGATGGCGACGAGCCCGTAGATGGCATGGTACAAGGGACCGACGGCAACTTGTATGGAACCACTTCCTTTGGCGGCGACCAAGAGGCGGGGGACGATGGGCGCGGGACCATCTTCAAGATCACACCTTCCGGCGTACTCACGACCCTGTACACGTTTTGCTCTCAGACGACGTGCTCCAACGGCGTTATACCAATTGCGGGGCTCGTTCAAGGCACTGACGGGAACTTCTACGGCACAACCTTGGGGGGCGGATCGGGGAGCCGATATGTTGATGGCACTATCTTCAGGATTACGCCTGAAGGCGAGTTGACCACCCTCTACAGCTTTTGTGTTCAGTCCGGATGCCCCGACGGTGCCGAGCCCGAAGCAGGCCTGCTGCAGGCTTCGGATGGTAACTTCTATGGAACAACTTATGTGGGCGGTAACACCAAGGCTGCCTGCGATTCAATCGGCTGTGGCACGATCTTCAAAATCACACCCACCGGCGTACTGACCACCCTGGTCAGCTTCGACTTCACGGATGGTGCGTACCCTCTGGCGGCCCTAATACAGGACACCAACGGCATGCTGTACGGAACGACGACTGGGGGCGGCCAATCCAATGACGGCGACGGCACCCTCTTCAGCCTGGACCTGAACCTTGCGCCATTCGTCAAGACCCTTGAGCCGTCGGGTAGAGTGGGTTCCATCATTCAAATCCTCGGAACCAGCCTTACGGGCGCCACCGGCGTCACGTTCAACGGTGTCCCGGCAACCTTCAAGGTGGCGTCGCCGTCCGAGATCGTGACCAAGGTGCCGTCGGGGGCGACCACAGGAACGGTTCAGGTGACGACGCCGAGCGGTACACTCTCCAGCAACGTGCCGTTTCGCGTGATTCCGTAATCTGACAACGGAGCCCGCCCGTACCCACGCTCTCGGCCAAGCGTTCGCGCAACCTGATTTGAACGCGCCCCTGGCCGATACCGCCGCCGGCCTGAAGCCGCTCGGCGCGCCGACGGGCTTCGAGCAAACCGGCTTTCAGCTTCGAGGCGGCATGAGCTATCGCCATTTCCGCATCCGGTTTGCCTCCGGCGCGCCTCTTATTCTGAGCACGTTCTTCACTCCCGACGGCAAAGTCGCGCAGTATTTAATCCAGTAGTTTTCGACTCCGCTCAGTTGCCTTGAGGTCGGAGGGTTTTACGCCGCCATTTGGCGAGATAAACTCGCCGCTACGATCCCGGCCGACCACGACGTACGCTGCGAGTCGACGCTCCGGGCCGGGCCGTGGCGCATCCATGAACAGGACAAAATAGGTGCCGGAATGGCGGCGCGGAGGCCTTTGAGCCCCCGCAGCCGTCGGCATGGAAGGACGATGAGGTTAGAATTCAGGTGTTAAGAAGCTTCCGGCGTAATGCCATAGCGCCCAGGCCGAGAAGGCCGATTGCTAGCAAGGTCAGAGACGCCGGCTCCGGAACTGTGGGCGAGATCACGAGATCGCCGCTCGCCACGAAACCACTGCCAGGGGCTATCCCCGACAGGGTGACCTCATAGGTACCGCTGTAGTTGCCTGCTGGGATTCCAAGGAAAGCCGCCAGGGCGGAATTTACCGATCCTGTCGTGAAAGTGGAAGAGAAAAGCATGCTTCCAGTTCCTTGGACGTCCATCTCGCCCGGAGAACCAAAGTTTCCGCTAAACAGCGTGACCGGGGTGCAGGTGGTCGCGGGAGGCACACAGCCGGTAATGGTGAATGAGCCGGATGAACTGGGGCCGAAAGTCCAGGGGCTTCCGGTAGTCCCGTTTCCACCCGTGAAGGCACCACTCGTCAACGACTCGTCTGGCATGTAAATGGTGTAACTGTTGGGAGAACCTACAATTTTGACGGACATACCCAGGCTCGTTGCGGTCAGGTCACTCCCCAAAGCGCCGTTCCAGGACCACGTTCCTCCGTCACCTTCGCCTGAGAAGTCGATCGTGGCGCAGAAAGCCGGCAGGCACGCGAAGATCAGGAGAACGGCCGCAACAGCAACCTTCTTGAACATGAGCTTGCTCCTTTCGAATCAGATCGCGCACACTGCCGCTCTTCGCCCGACCCGAACAGCGGGGCGCGCCAACGGAAATTTTATTTGTGTGGCCGGCGATGGAACAATCGGTTCGTTTCCCAAGAGCAAGCGAAAAATCACTGTAACAGGAAAAATGAAGGCGCCGGGCGCGCGACCGGGACGCAGGCTCCCGGTTCACTATTCGCTACTTCCTGATTCCACCTTCCCGCGTGCTACACTTGGTGTTTAAACAGATAACACCATGCGCGAACCTTTCCTCGAACGTCTCGAAAAACGTGTTCTGGTGGCGGACGGCGCCATGGGCACGGAGCTTTACGCCCGCGGTATTCCTTTCACGCGCTCATTCGAGGAATTGAACCTCAACCTGTCTCAAGTTGTTAAAGACATTCAACTTTCGTACATCAAGGCCGGCGCTGACCTGATCGAAACCAACACTTTCGGCGCGAATCGCTTCCGGCTGGACAAGTTCGGCCTGGCCGCCAAAGTGAGTGAGATCAATCGGGCTGGAGCCCGCCTGGCGCGCGAAGTGGCCGGCGACGACCTCTACGTGGCCGGTTCGGTCGGTCCGCTGGGCGTTCGTCTCGAGCCGCTCGGCCCCACCTCAATCGAGGAGGCGCGCGACGCGTTCCGTGAGCAGATCGCGGCCCTCGTTGAAGGGGGTGTGGATCTCATCGTCATCGAAACCATGATCGATCCCGCGGAGGCCCACGCAGCGCTGCTCGCGGCGCGCGACTCGGGCTCGCTCCCGGTCGTGGTTCAGATGACGGTTCAGGAGGATGGCAGCACCAACACGGGCAGCCGTCCCGAGGATTTTACGCGCGAACTCGACGAGTGGGGCGCAGACGTGATCGGCCTCAACTGCAGCATCGGCCCCGCGGGCGTGCTCGAGGCGTTGGAGCGCATGGCCCGCGTGACGAATCGCAAGCTCTCGGCGCAGCCGAACGCCGGATTGCCGAGCACGGTGCAAGGCCGCAACATCTATCTGTGCTCGCCGGAGTATATGGCCGGCTACACTCGACGATTCATCGAGGCGGGGGCGCGCCTCGTGGGCGGGTGCTGCGGAACCACGCCCGCGCACATCCAGGCGATCAAGGCGGCAGTGCGCTCACTGCGTCCTCCAGCCGCGCGCGCCTCCGTAGCCGTCGGTCCGGAGCATGCGCACGCACGGCTGGAGCCGGTTCCCGTCGCTGAGCGCTCGCGTTTGGGATCGCGCCTGAAGGGCGGCGAGTTCTCGCTGCTGGTTGAGATTGTGCCGCCGAAGGGCCCCGACGTCACCCGGGAACTTGATGGCGCAGCCTATCTGATGCACCAGCAGATCGACGGCGTCGTGGTGCCCGACGGCGTCGGGACCACGGCGCGGCTGAGCGCCCAGACGCTGGCCGTCCTCTTGCACCAGAAGTCCGGCGTCGAGCCGCTGCTTTTTTATAGCTGCCGCGACCGCAGCCTGGGACGAATCCAGTCGGACCTGCTGGGCGCGCACGCTCTGGGCCTTCGCAATATCCTGGCGATCACGGGTGAGCCGCCGGGCTTCGCGCAGCCCGGGTCGAGCGCGATCTTCGACGTGGACTCCATCGGCCTTGTCAACGTACTCGCCAACCTCAATCGCGGCCTCGATGTGGGCGGCAATCCTCTGGGCGCCCAAACAAGCTTCCTCGTGGGTGTGGGAGCGAATCCCTTTGCGCCTGAGCCCACCGAGCAATTCCGCCGCTTCCAGTACAAAGTCGAGGCGGGCGCGGACTTCGCGCTGACCCAGCCGGTGTTCGACGTGCGCCGCCTCGCTGAATTCCTCGATCGCATCCGCCACTTCCGGATTCCGGTGCTGGCCGCGATCGCACCTTTAACCAGCTTCCGCCACGCCGAATACCTGAACAACGAAGTGCCCGGCATCGCGATTCCGCAGACGATTCTCGACCGCATGCGCCAGGCCGATACGGGCGACAAGGCGCGCGCGGAAGGTGTTAAGATTGCGCAGGAGATCCTGCTCGAAGTGCGCGAGTTGGTGCAAGGGGCGGTGATCTCGGCTCCGCTCGGACGTTACGCCATGGCGGTGGAAGTGGCCGGCGTGCTGGAAACCGGATTGAAGGCGGCGGAGCCATCGGGAATCCATGAGCCAGCCTGATCAGCGATCCGCTCCAAAGGAGGCGGCCAGCACGCCGGAGCCGGAGAGCTTCGAGAAGAACCTCGAGGCTCTCGACCGGATCGTCGGCCGGCTCGAAGACGCCGAATTGCCGCTCGAGAAGGCGCTGGAGCTCTACGAGGAGGGCATGCGCCTGACCGGCTTGTGCCAACAGCAGCTCGAAGCGGCAGAGGGACGGGTGGAGATCCTTCGCAAACGCGCCGGCGGGAAGGTTGTAGCGGAGAAGTTCGAGGAAGAGCCGGAAGGCAGCGCCAAGTAGGCCGGGCGAGGCGGGTTCAAATGCCCGCGAGTGGTGGGCTTAGGTGAATCCGGCTTGAGTTGCGATGAATCCTGCAGTGGACGTCAGCATCGGTGAGTATCTTGAAACCGAGCGCGCTCGGGTGGACCAGGAACTCGATCGCATTCTGCCGCCGGAATCGGAGCCACCGGCCTCGATTCACCGGGCCATGCGCTACTCGGTGCTGGCGGGTGGGAAGCGTCTGCGGCCGATTCTCTGCCTCGAATGCGGGCGGCTATTTGGCGTGGATGACGAAGCGCTCGTAACCGCCGCCGCAGCGCTCGAGCTGGTCCACACCTATTCGCTGATCCACGATGATCTGCCGGCGATGGACAACGATGACTTGCGGCGCGGCAAGCCCACGAACCATCGCGTGTTCGGTGAAGCCCTGGCCATTCTGGCCGGCGACGGTCTTCTGACGCTGGCGTTCGAGGTCATCGCGGAAGTCAGAGCGATTCCCGCCGACCTCCAGATCCGTATCGTCCACGAACTTGCCTATGCGCTCGGGACGCGCGGGCTGATCGGCGGGCAGGTGGCGGATCTCGCCGCTGCCTCGCAGGAGGTCAAGGAGGATACGCTGCATTACATCCACCGGACCAAGACCGGCGCGCTGATTTGCGCCTCGGCCCGCACCGGCGCGCTGATCGCGGGCGCCCCGGAGGACGATGTCGCGCGAGTGACGGAATACGGCGAAAGAGTCGGGCTGGCATTTCAGATCGTTGACGACCTGCTTGACGTGGTCGGCACGGAGCAGGAACTCGGCAAGGCGGTGCACAAGGACGGAGATCACCGCAAGGCGACCTACCCGGCATTCTACGGAGTGGAGGAATCGCGGCGGCTTGCCGAGCGTCTGGTCCGCCAAGCCTGCGAGGCGCTTGCGCCGTACGGCGGGCGCGCGAGGCGCCTCGAAGAAATCGCACATTTCTTGATTACAAGGCAATCTTGATGGACTACCACTATTTACCGGCGATCAACTCTCCCGACGACTTGAAGAAAGTGCCTCGCGCCGAACTGCCCTACGTCGCCGAGGAGCTGCGCGACTATATCATCTCGGTGATCTCGCAAGTCGGTGGGCATCTGGCGTCGAGCCTGGGCACGATCGAGCTGACCATCGCGCTGCACTACGTCTTCGACACGCCGCGTGACCGCCTGGTGTGGGACATCGGCCATCAGGCGTATGGCCACAAGATTCTCACCGGACGCCGCGACCGCTTTCCGACCATTCGCCAGTACGGCGGTCTTTCCGGATTCCCCGTGCGCGACGAGAGTCCCTACGACTCGCTCAACGTGGCGCACGCCTGCACCGCAATCTCGGCGGCGCTCGGCATGGCGGTGGCGCGCGATTTGAAACACGAGAATTTCCACGTGGTGGCGGTGGTGGGCGACGCCGGCCTGACGGGAGGGCTGGCGCTCGAAGGCATCAACAACCTCGGCACACTTGGCAAGAAAGTGCTGGTGATTCTCAACGACAACAAGATGTCGATTTCGCCCAATGTGGGCGCCATCGCGGGCTACCTGAACCGCATCGTGCACGGGCAGGCGTATCACCGCCTGCGTGAAGAAGTCGAGAAGCGGATGTCGTCCGTGCCGCGCGTGGGCCCGCGGCTATGGAAGCTCTCCAAGGAGATCGTGGACTCGTTCAAGACGCTGTTCATCCCCGGCCTGGTCTTCGAAGAGCTGGGCTTCGACTACAGCGGCCCGATCAACGGCCACAGTTTCGACGATCTGCTGAATGCGCTCACCAGGCTGAAGGATCATCCCGGACCCACGCTGCTGCACGTGGTCACGCAGAAAGGCAAAGGCTATTCCCAGGCCGAGGAGTTGCCGGCGAAGTACCACGGCGTGACTCAGTTCGACATCTCCACCGGCGCGTTTCACAAGGCTCCGGCGAAAGCGCCGTCGTACACCAGCGTCTTCGGCAAGGCGGTGACGAGCCTGGCGGAGCGCGATTCGCGCGTGGTGGCCATCACTGCCGCCATGTGCGAAGGCACGGGCCTCGAGGAATTCGCGCACCGCTTCCCCGACCGCTTCTTCGACGTGGGAATCGCCGAGCAGCACGCGGTGGAATTCGCTTGCGGACTGGCCTGCGAGGGGATGCGTCCGGTGGCGGCGATCTATTCCACGTTCCTGCAGCGAGCCTACGACCAGCTTGTGCACGACGTCTGCCTGATGCGCTTGCCCGTGACTCTGGCGCTCGACCGCGCCGGAATCGTGGGCGCCGACGGTCCCACGCACCATGGTCTCTACGACTTGGTTTACCTCTCGGCGCTGCCCGGAATGGTGGTGATGGCCCCCAAGGACGAAAACGAATTGCGCCACATGCTCTACACCGCCGTGGAGCTTGGCGGACCGGCGGCGCTGCGCTATCCGCGCGGCAATGGGTTGGGTGTGCGGTTGGAAGATTTCCGCAAGCTCGAGATCGGCAAGGCCGAGATCCTGCGCGAAGGCAGCGACATCGCCATCCTGGCGCTCGGCAGCATGGTCTATCCCTGCCTGGAAGCGGCGACGCGCCTCGAGGCCGCAGGCCTGAACGCCACCGTGATCAACGCGCGCTTTATGAAGCCGCTCGATCACGAACTCATCTCGGTGCTGGCTGCGGAAAAGCAATTCCTGGTGACGGCCGAAGAGGGCACTGAAACGGGCGGATTCGGCGCTGCGGTGGCCGCGCTGCTGCAGGATCGTCGCATTCCCGCGAGCCTTTTGCGCATCGCCGTCCCCGATCGCATCATTCCGCATGGTGCGCCGAATCTGCTGCACGCCAAGTACGGTCTCGATGTCGATGGCATCGTGCAGCGCATCGAGTCCTTCGCGCGCGAAGCGCCGTCGCATGCCGGAGAGGCGTTGCGCTCAGTGGGCGGACGGTGACGGACGGATGGGCCCCGACTGATGGCGCAAGGCTGCAGGATCGTGTCATCCTGAGCGCAGCGAGGGATCTCTGCATTGCCAAACACCGGGATGCTTCGCTGCGCTCAGCATGACATTTTCCAAGAGGGTTGCTGCAACCCACAGCCCGCGCAAGACCCGCGTGGATCATCTCCTGGTCGGACGCGGTCTCGTCGATTCCCGCCAGAAAGCCCAAGCGCTGATCCTCGCCGGGCAAGTGCTCGCCGCAGAGCAGAAGGTGGAGAAATGCGGTCAGCTTGTGGCGGCTGACGCTTCGCTGAGAATTCTCGGCGAAACTCCGCGTTACGTGAGCCGCGCCGGAATCAAGCTGGAAGGCGCGCTGGATTACTTTGGCGTGGACCCGACGGGCAAGACCTGCGCGGATATCGGCGCTTCGACCGGGGGCTTCACCGATTGCCTGCTGCAGCACGGCGCGCAGCGCGTTTATGCGATCGACGTCGGGACCAACCAGCTCGATTGGAAGCTGCGGCACGATCCGCGCGTGGTCTCGATCGAGAAGACCAATGCTCGATACCTCGAAGCGAGCGCCATCGGCGAGCCGGTGGACATCGTGACGATCGACGTTTCCTTCATCTCCGCCACCCTGATTCTTCCCATGATTCCGGCGCTGCTTCTGCCAGGCGCCGAGGTCATCGTTCTCACTAAGCCTCAATTCGAAGTAGGACGCGGCCAGGTGGGCAAGGGCGGCGTGGTGCGCGATCCGAAGCTGCACCAGAAGGCCGTGGCGCGCGTAGCCGGCAAGCTCGCGGAACTCGGCTTCAGCCGCATCGATTCCGACGAGAGCGTGCTGCCCGGCGTCAGCGGCAATCGCGAGTTCTTCGTGCACGGCATCTGGCCCTAGCGAGTCTGTGTTAGAACGGCGATTCGAGAACGTGCGGCTTTGTCGCCGGCTTTCGAGCTAGAGCGCGGGCGCGGACCGCGGCCCGCCGAGCAGATTGCGGAGTTCGCCGATGCGGATTATCCAGGCGAGCGCCGCCGTCAATCCGAGACCCACGATCGAGGATATCGCCAGGACCTCGATCGCCCCGCGCGTCGAACTCCATCCGACGCGCGATCCCAGCCATTCCGTGAGGCGCCACGTGACGAATCCCGCTGCGAGCGCGACCGCCGCAACTTTGACGAAGAACGACAAAACCTCACGGACCGGATACCCCGGGAGGCGTCCTCGCAACATCGCGAAGAGTACCACCGTGTACACGATGATGCCGATCGAGCTAGCGAAGGCCAGCCCGACGTAGTTCAGGCGGCGCACCAGCAGCCAGTAGACGGGAAGATTCAGCAGCGTTAGCAGCGTGCCGCTCACCGCCGGGGTCAGCGTATCGTGCGCCGCGTAGAATCCGCGCGCCACAATGCCTTGCGCGCCCCAGGCGAACATGCCGATCGAGTAGAAGACGAGGGCGGCAGCGGTCGAATTCACATCGAGCGCCGTCGCGCGGGTGTGGGTGGCGAAGAAAAGATGCACCAGCGGACGGCTCTCCGCCATGGTCAACGTGGAAATCGGGAGCAGCAGTAGCAAAAGACCCTTCAGTGTCGAGTCCAGGGTTCGATTTAACTCGTCGAAGCGGCGCTCGGAAAAGAGTTGCGCGAGGAAAGGAAACGAGGCGACGCCGACCGCCTGCCCCACCGCGCCGAGCGGAACGCGCATCAGCGTCTTGCCCCATTGCAGCCAGGTAATCGACGCAGGGCGCAGGTAGGAACCGAACCAGCGCACGATCCAATCGTCGGTGAAGACCAGCGACAGCGCCAGCATGATCGGAATCGCGAGTTTCAGAAACAGTCGAAAGCCGGGATGACCGAGATCGAGGTTGGGCCGGAAGCGCGCACCCGCACGGCACGCGCCGTAAATTTGCAAAGCGAAGTTTCCAACGAAGGCGCCGGCCAGCACTCCGACGGAGAATCCCGTGATGCCGATGCGCGATCCGAGCAGGAGGCCGCCCAGGATGATTCCGAGGTTATAGATAAGGGGCGCGAGTGACGGCACCACGAATTGCGCCTTAGCGTACTGGACTGCGGCCAGCACGCCACCCAGGTAGAAGGCGAATTGCGCGGGCAGCATCAAGCGAGTGAGTGCGACGGCGCGCGCGCTTTCCGACGGCTTGAATCCGGGCACAATGAGGCGCACGAGCGAAGGCGCCCAGACTTCGGCGGCCACAACCAGAACCACCAGCACGATGCCCATAAACGTCAGCACGGTGGAAAACACGTGCCAGGCGTCGTCCTCAGCGCCTTCGGCAACGTACTTGGTAAAAACCGGGATGAAGATGAGGCTGAGCGACCCGCCCGCCACGAGGTAGTTCAGGAAGTCGGGCAAAGTGAAGGCGGCGTAGTAAGCGTCAGTGGCCGCATTCGATCCCACCTGGTGCGCCACGGCCCATTCGCGCAGGAGTCCGAGAACGCGGCTCAAAAGAACGCTGGCCATGACCACGCCGGTCGACTGGGTGATTCGGCGCATCACGGACGCGGAGGTAGGTGGCATGGAGCGCTGATTTTACAACTGTGGAGCCGGAAAACGGTAGCCGCACGCGGAGCATCGCACCATCGGCGGATGCCGGAACACCACGCGGTCGAGCCAAGTGCGCCGCGAGCGACGGAATCTCGTTTCGCCGCAGCGGGGGCAGCCGTTGAATCCATCGGGATCGTAGAACGGAGCCGGATCCGGCGCAATTGGGGATGCGGCTGTGCCGCCGTTAACATCTTCGACCCCGGTGACAACATTGGCAACGGCACGCTTCTTGCCGCGCGCCAGCAGCCTGAGCTTGCGGCAGCGCGCGCACTTGCGAAGATCGTAGCCGAACTGCCGAGCCAGTTTCTGGCGGAGACCCGGACGGACCGGCTCGGTTTTCGTGGCGCCACATTTTCGGCAAGGAGCGGCCATGCGGAGGCTTTAGAATAGCGGCTTCTCTTCACGAGGCGCAATACAATTGAAAAGTCGGATTCGGAGGCGGACATGAGAGCTTGGTACGGAAGCAACGCGCGCGCACCGCGAAGCCTGAAGAGCACGAGGCCGATCGTCTCGCGACCGCCGGGCGCGATCTTCCTGTTGGCGCTCGGACTCGGTGTCGCTGTGCCCTGCCGCACTAGCCAGGTCGCCGATCACCAGGACACTGCCGCGGACCCGTGGAGCAGCACGCAGGTGGTCGAGCCTGCCGCTCTGGTGAAGGAGCTGGGCACGACCAGCAAAAGCCGGGCCCTGGTGGTCTACGTCGGCTTTGATTTTCTGTACCAGGCGGCGCACCTTCCGGACGCACTCTTCTACGGACCCGCGCGCGAATCCGCCGGGTTGCAGCGGCTGAAAACCGCGGCGCAGAATTGGCCGCGCGATCGCGACATCGTGATCTATTGCGGCTGCTGCCCCTTCAACCATTGTCCGAATGTGCGGCCTGCGTTCGAAGCGCTGAAAGCGATGGGATTCACCCGGCTGCGCGTGTTGCACATTGAGAACGATTTTCGCAGCGATTGGTTGAAGCAAGGCTATCCGGTGGAGAAGAGCCTGCCGCCGACGAAGTGAGCTCGCTGTAGCGCCGGTGTCCTCACCGGCGAAGGGCGACACCAGACCGAGTTAGGGCGCCGGTGAGGACACCGGCGCTACAGCGAGCGGCTTTTCTTCAGCCCGATGCGGTTCGCGGAAATTCCGCTGTGATCTTCAGCAGGCCTGCGAGGGACTCGCGCGTGCTCTCGAGCGCGTTGCCGTCCGCACGCCGGTAATGCGTTTCGAGCGACATGGTGTCGTCGTAGCCGTCGCGCTGCAAGGCCTTAAACTGCCCGCGCCAGTCGATGAATCCGCCGCCCACCGGCGCCCAATGGAGCTTCCCGGCGTCGTCCTTGCGGACGTCCTTGATGTGCATGTGTCCCATGTGCCCGCGCACCGCTTCGTAACCGTCGGGATAGGGCCTCTCGCCGAGCATGGCCGCGTTCCCCGGATCCCAATTGACCTTGAGGTGAGCCGAGTCGACCTCGGCGACCAGCTTGCCCGCCTCGCGCCCGGTGCCGGCGTTGCACGTATGCTCGTTTTCGAGCACCAGGAGAATGCCGTTCTTGCCCGAGAGCTCAGCGGCCTGGGCTAGCCGGTCGCGCACGTAGGGATACGCCTTCTCGGGATCCTGAACCCGCCAGTAGCTGAAAATGCGGACCTTGCGCGTGCCGAACGAATGCGCCAGATCGAAGGATTGGTGTAGCAGCTTGTCGGCGTCATTCTCGGTGAAAGCCGCTCCAAAGGTGTCACGCTCTTCGGCGTGGGCCGGCATTTGCGGAAGATTCCATTTGAAGATCGGCGAGGCGATGTCGCTCACTTTGAGGCCGTGATCGCTAATCAACTTCCGCGCGCGACCGAGGTCCGCGGGGCTGGCATTCATGATGTTCTTGCCCCAGAACTCGCGCAGCTCGCAACCCGGCAGGTGGTAGCTTGAGATGAAATGCAGCGCATCTTCGAGCTTTTGCGAGATTTCGTCGGTGATGATGCCGAGCCTCCAGCCACCGGCCACCGTTTCGGCGCCGCTCCCGCTTGAGCCCTGCTTCACCGAGAATCCTTTCACAGCCAATGGCAGAGATGCGGCCAACGAGGTTTCCAGAAATGCCCGTCGCGTCCAGAATCGTGACATGTGCTTTCCTCGTTCGTTCCGGGTTACCCCTTCGGGATCACGGTTTCAGCCCAGCGCGGCCCGCCACAACCAGGCGGGAGCTTCTCCGTGATCTCTGTGCAAACAGGCTCTTCAACACAGAGTTCACTGAGCCTCGGTGGCCTCTGTGTTGAGAAACTCTTGGACACGGAGGACACGGAGAACCGTTGCGAGCTGCTGTCGCCCTCAGGCTAAGCGCTAATTCGGAGTAAAAACATGCCCTCCTGATGCACGATTCGGAGACCGTCGCTGTCGATGGTGACGCCAAATCCCGCGCGGTCGCCTGGAATCGATTCTTCCATGAGACGCCGCACGGTTTGATAGCCGGCGCTTGACCGATCATGCCCGGCGCGCAGCATCCATTTGTTGAACGATCGCCGGCGATTGAGCACGTGTTGCTTCTCGACCGCCAGCTTCTGAGCCGCGAACAACTGGAGAAACTCGGGCAAGCTCAGGGTCGCGGCATGCGAAGGATCGCGCAGCCGCTCGATCTGGTTGTGCAGTTCGCTTGTCGCCTTGTCTTCTGGCCCGACGGAATCCACCAGGAAGATCCGACCCTCGGACTTCGTCACCCGGCGCATCTCCGCTAGCGCCGCTTCTGGACGCGGTATGTGGTGGAAGGCAAACTGGCACGACACCAGGTCGAAGCTGGCGTCGACGTAGGGCAGCTTTTCGGCTTCGCCGAGATCGAACGCGGCGTTGGTGACAGCGCGCTCGGCCTGAAAGGCTCGCGCCTGGCGCAACATTTCCGGCGTCAGATCGACGCCGCGGGCGAATACTACGCGCGGGGCAGCGGCCAGCACGAAAGCGCCCGGACCGCAGGCCACGTCCAGTATCGTGTCATCGGGTCGAAGGCCGGCGAAGTCCACGCGTTCGGCCAACATGTCAGGTGTGTCGCGAGTGGCGAACTTGGCGAAAGCCTCGGCAGTTCGAGTAAATTGTTCCTGCACGGCCTGTTGATGACCGCTTGGCATAGAATCGATTGTAGCACCGGGGAACACAACGCGGCCGGTGGCGCCAAGTCGACAGTTGACAGTCAACAGTCGACAGTGAACAGACTGCGGCCTTTCGAGCCGTATGTATGAAGGGCCACGCCGAATTGGCCTGAAACATCCTGCCAGAAAAGGGCTAGAGGGGTAATGCCGGAAAGGCCGCTGAGAATCGTCGAATCGAAGTTGAGGATCCACGAGCCGCCTTGCGTCCCGATTCCGGCCGGATGCTTCATGATGGGAAGCAACAATGGACGCGACGAAGAGCGTCCGGCGCATCGGACGTGGGTGGACGCGTTTGAGATGGCGGCGCTTCAGGTGCGGAATCGCGATTACGCTCTCTTTCTCAACACGACCGGGCATTCGCCGCCGAGGCACTGGCGCGATCCCGATCTCAACCACGGCGATCAGCCGGTGGTTGCCGTGAGTTGGATCGCCGCGGTGGAGTACTGCGATTGGCTCTCGCAGGTCACCGGACGCCATTACCGTCTGCCGACCGAAGCCGAGTGGGAGCGCGCGGCGCGCGGCGGACGTGAAGGGCTCGATTATCCCTGGGGCAACGAATCTCCCGACGATTGGCCGGAATACGTGGAGCGCTGGGGACGCATTGGCGATCGCGACCTGGAGATTCGCGGCCCGTTGCCGGTGGGACAGGGTACGCCCAATCCTTACGGTCTTTTCGATGTTTCCGAGAACGTTCACGAGTGGTGCGCCGACTGGTTCAGCCGCGACTTCTACGCGGAGTCGCCCGAGCGGAATCCGTGCGGTCCTGAAAGCGGGACGCGCCGCGCATCGCGAGGCGGCTCGTGGCGTCATCAGATCAAGATCAGCCGCTGCGCAGCACGCGCGAGTATTCCACCGGAGTTCGAGTACGCGGATTATGGGTTTCGCCTGGTGCGGGATCAGCAGAGTTCTGCAGCGCGCTGACCTCCTGCGGCTTGGCTCGTGGTAGGATCCAAGGCAATCGCACACGCTATGCCCCGACCCTGAAGCTGTAGACTTCGCCACCCGTGCTTGCCTCCTACGCCGATGCGGCGCGGAGCAGACGCCGGGCATGATCCCCGACGCTCGTGAGGTGCTGGGCCTGGCCTGGGAAAATTCCAAAGGCGGGCCTCATGTCAATCACGTCACCGTGGGCGTAATAGAGCATGAGGGCCGCGAAGGCTTCCTGCAAGGAGTCCGCAGCCGCAGCCTGCTGTGCCCGCAACGCTTCCTCGGGTACGTGGGTCACCGCGAACTCTCGTCCGCCTACCTCTTCGAAGATCTGCACAACCTCCAACGGGCTGAGCGCGTCGGGTCCACCAAGCTTGATTACGCCACTGCGGGCTGCAGGATTGTTCACCGAGGCCGCGGCAAACCGGGCGACATCCAAGTATGATATCCAACTGATCTTATTCCGGCCGGAGCCATAGATTTGTGCCCTTGCGTTCGCGACGTCGAACCCCACCGCGGGACTCAGCCACGCTTCCGTGAAGAACGTGGGTTGCAGAACGGTGTACACGGGGCCGCTCTCGGCCAGTTCCCTCTCCACAGCCCGCTTGGCCCTCTGTAGAGCAAAGTCCTCCGGTGCAGGTGGGAACGAGATGAAGATGAAGTGATGAACTCCAGCCGCGCGCGAGGCGCGAACCAGATTGAGCTGCCCTTGCGAGTCTACACTCTCGATGGAGTCTCCTGCCTGGCGCGAAAAGGTCGAAGAGGCCGTCGAGATTACGGTCGAGATCCCACGGCAAGCGGTCTCCAGTGTGGAAGGGTCCTTGATGTCACCGTGAACCAATTCGGCGCCAAGACCTTTCAGCCTGTCCCGTTTAGCTGGATCGATCGAACCCCTCACCAAGGCCCGCACCTCGTTGCCCTCCTCGACAAGCTTGCGGCAAATCTCGGTCCCTAACATCCCGGACGCCCCAACCACCAAGTTCACGGTTACCTCCGCAGGCTTGATTCTAATTTAGTGCGCTCTCACATCTCTGATCCGCGACTCAACCACTAGACGTTCGTACTTGTCCAGGCTGTGGCTTATCGGAAGCACGGCATATCCAGATGGCCCCCGTCGTCGCGAGAGGTTACTTGCAGTCTACTTACTCCCGCCCGCGACCGTCGTCGTTGCCGCGAGCTGCGCCGCGAGTGTGGCGCCCTGCTTCGAATCCAGCCGGTTCGGCGACTCCTTGAGCACGATTCGATAGGCTTCGAGAGCGGCCTGAGGCTGCTTTTCCGCCATGAGCAGGTCGGCCAGCATTTCGCGTGCCGGCATGCTGATGGAGTCCACGCCGTTGCGGTCTTCGCGATCGGCAGCGGCGCGCAGAGTCTGCACGGCGTCATCCTGCTTGCCTTCGGCATAATCGAGCCACGCTTCGGCTTCGAGCTGATCGATGTTCTTTTGGTCTTTGACTTCGTAACCCTGCTGCTTCTCTTTCGCCCTGGCGGCGTTGACGGCCTCGTCGAGCTTCGCGACCGCCGCTTGCGCGCCGGCCACATCGCCTGTACGCGCGGCGCCGATGGCTCGCGCCCACCACGTGACCGGCGAGGCGGACGTGGACTCGAGCTGCGCCGCCATCTTCCAATCGTGAGTCTCCACGGCATAGCGGGCGCGGAAGATGGCTTGTTCATCTGCGAGCCCCGCCGCTGTAATCCCCGGCACGTCTTTGAGCGCATCGATCAACTGAAAGGCCTTTTCGTTCTGTCCGGTCTGTAGATAGGCGTACTGCAGGAAGGTCATGGCGTGAGTCTGGTAGTGTGCCTCGCCGAGTCCGGCTTGGGTGGCTTCGGCAGCGGCGGCCCCGGCGGCCAGGTTGGAGTCGATCATTTCCTGCCAGAGCCCGAGACGCGCGAAAATGTGAGACGGCATGTGCAAGGCATGCGAGGAATCGGGCGCGATTTTGGCGTAGCGGCGCGCCGCGTCAAGGCCCTGCGACGCAAGCTGGGGGGTATCGCAGGCGTGAATCAGGTAGTGCGCGGCGCCGGGATGGTCAGGTTCGGCGGCGAAAAGCTTGTTCAGGACCGCGATGGCTTGGGTGCGATTGGCGAGGTCCGCGTCGCCTTCGGCAGGAATGGCGATAAGCGAGAGTGCGTAGAACGCCGCCCCATCGCCGTCCTCAGGGTAGTCGGCGTAGACCTTGGACATCGCCGTGGAGTAGGCCGTGGCGCGTGCCTTGTAATCGAGCTGCGGATCGGTCTGGAAGAAGGCGTTCGCGGCCGCAATATATTCGCGTTCGCGCGGAGTCCTGGCTTCGGTCGCTTTTTGCAATTCGTCGTGACCCGTCTTGAGCGAGGCCTCGTCCGGATGCTCCCAGAGCTCGTGCCACAACGTCATAGCCTCGCCCCAGTAGGCGATGGCGCAGGACGGGTCCTGGGCGGCGACGGCTTTGAAGTCTTGATCGGCCGCGGTGTATTGGAACGAGTGCAGCAACGCCACGCCCTTCTCGAATTCCGGCTGCACTGCGGGCGCGCAGGAGGTTGGGAAGTGGACTTGTCCGAGGTGTCCGCCGCCGAGCGCCTCAGCGCCGCCCGCGTGCTGATGCTCCTGCGCCCCGAGAAGCAGAGCGCCGCCGGACAGCGCCTCCGCGAAAACCGTCGCCGCGAGAAGCGCCGCCCTGACCGAAAACGCCGGAATGAGGTGGATCGCCGCAGATCGAAGTCGCATGTGAGAGCCTCCTTGCTTGGGAAGGCTAGCATCCCGTCAGCACGCCGTCAATGCCCGGTCGGGGACGGGGAGTACGGGCCTCCGCCCGTTCTTCTTCTTGCGCCGGCGAGAACCGCCTCACCGTGATGGTGTTGCCGGAGGCTGCGGTCAGAGCGGGCGGGACGTCCGCGTTCCCAGGTCAAAGGACACTGCCTCTTTCTTTGGGGGTGCTGCCTGCGGGCCCAAAGTTTTCTGTACAACCGCCCAAACGCTGTGATAATTTCGCTGCCGATTCGTGGAGCGAACGAATCCGGCAGGATGAGCCGGCCGATTTCTCTTTTTGGGGGTCTCTGGTGAAACTGGTAAGCTCGCGTTTCATTCTCTCAGTCGGCGCGGTGATCGTGTTCAGTTTGTCTGCACAGGCATCGTATACCGCCGGCAACGTTAAGGGCAATTACAGCATTCTGATGGATGCGTGGACAGCTGCAACGCAAACCAACTCCGCTTTGCTGGGCATGCTGACATTTGACGGCGTCAGCGTGGTGACGGGGTTCGTCACCGTAGTTAACAGCACCGGTCCGCAAACATATACCATCGAATCTGGCAGTACTTATACCGTCCAATCGAGCGGCAGCGGCTCCATAAGTTTGGTGACAACCGAGGGCACCGTCCCTCTTGATTTCGTGCTGAACTCGGTTTCGGCTGGCGTTGCCCAGGGACTCCAATTATTGTATATAAACCCTATCGGAGGCAACGTCGTGAACGCCGGCACTGCGATTGCGATGAATCTCGCTGGATCGGCGAGCGCCGCCACTTTGAAGGGTAATTACAGCTTTCTGTCAAACAGTTGGACAGCCGATCCATCGGCGAGTCAGATGGGCCTGGTAGGGACGATGATGTTTAACGGTGCGGGCAAGGTAGCTGGCTCCTATACACAAGAAAAAGATGGAGTATCCTCGTCGTCGACTTTCAGCGGCACCTATTCGGTCAGCTCCGATGGCAGCGGATCAATGATTATCACGGCAGACGAGAACATCCAAACCATCGACTTCGTGCTCAACTCGGTGGTCAAGTCAGTGGCCGACAGCCTGCAGTTTCTTGCCGCAGACAGCACGATGGAGGACGTCAGTACAGGCACTGCAGTTCGCCAATAAGATCAGCTTCTCGATCGAGCCACTGACGGGCTGCCAAGGTCTATGTCTTTTAGCCCTCCCGCTCCCGTGGAGAAGAAGTCGCTATAACTCCTTGAAACTCTTGGGGAGGGTTGGTGGCGGGGCTGAAGAGCCCGGCCGCCCTTCCAAATCAGGCCAAGGATTTTCGTCACCCGCTGCCAGCCCCTGCCCCGCGGGCTGTACCGTCTGCCTTCGACCGCCTTCGACCGATTTCACTCGTGCCTGAGCGCCGCCGTAGGTGCGACGCGGGTGGCGCTGCGCGCGGGCAGATACGCCGCAGTCAGCGCCGCCAACATCAGCACCGACAAAACGACGCCGAAGGTCGCGGGATCGTTCGAACTGACGCCGTAAAGCAGGCTGGACATCAGCCGCGTCAGTCCAAATGAAGCCGCCAGACCGATGATGGCGCCCATCAGCGCCAGACGCGCGCCCTGCCCCAGAATGAGTCTCTGAACGTCTCCCGGCTGCGCCCCCAGCGCCATGCGCACGCCGATCTCACGGGTGCGCTGGCCGACCGAATAGGAAATCACGCCGTAGATCCCGAGCACCGCCAGAACCAAGGCGAGTCCCGCAAAAACGCTGAGGAGAATCATCTGCAGGCGCTGGGTCGAGACGGACGAGTCCAAGTAATCGTCCATGGTCTTGACGGTGCCGATGGGCTGATCGGGGTCGATCCCCGCCACCTCGTGACGTATGGCCGGGACCAGGCTGCTTGGATTTGACGCCCGCAAGACCAAAGTGGTGTAGGAGCTCGCAAGCAGCGGATAGCGCTGAAGATAAGAGGCGTAAATGTCGGCGCCCGGCGGGGCGCTCAAAGCGTCAAAGTGAACATCTCCCACCACGCCGATGATGCTGAGCCAGATGGGCTTCGTCGGAGGATCGAGCAAGTTGATGCGTTTGCCGATCGGGTCTTCATCCGGGAAGAAGCGGCGTGCCAGCGCTTCGCTGATGAGAATGACGCCGGGGTGTTGGGCATCGTCCGCATCGGTGAAGCTCCGGCCCGCGAGCAAGGGGATTTCTGCCGTGCGGAAGAAGTTCGGACTTACGACGTGAGCCGAGGCGATCGGGCGCTCAGCCGGGGGTACCGGCGGCCGCCCCTCAATTTCGAAAGTGGAGCTTCCCGGCGTGCCGCTCCACGGCGGCGCGTCGATGGCCGCGGCTGATTGCACGCCGGGGAGCGTCGCTACGCGCTCCAGGACTTGCCTGAAGAAAGCGGGACGTGCGGCCCAATCCGGATAGCGGGCGGGACTCAGTTCGATCCACACCGTCAGCAGGCTGTGCGTATCCAAACCGGGATTCACGGAGCGCAACCGGGCGAAACTCTTCAGCAGAAGACCCGCGCCGATCAGCAGCACGAACGAGAGGGCGATCTCAACGATAACCAGAAGGTTCCGCAAGTGCGCCCGCTCAAATCCGCCCGACGAGCCGCGGCTGCCTTCCTTAAGAGCCTCGCTGAGTTTTTGGCCAGTCGACTGGAGTGCGGGCGCGAGGCCAAAGATTATGCCGGTGAGGACCGCCACCAGCAGGGTGAATCCCAGCACTTGTGCATCGACGGAAGACCCGCTGATGTGCGGGATGGTGGCCGGACTCAGACCGACCAACAGCCGGTTGGCGCCGTAAGCGAGCGCCAGCCCCAACGCGGCGCCCGCAAGCGCCAGAAAGACGCTTTCCGTGAGTAGCTGACGAATCAGGCGAAGGCGGGTGGCTCCCATGGCCAGGCGGATGGCTACCTCGCGCTGCCGCGTCACCGAGCGCGCCAGCAGCAGGTTGGCGGCGTTGGCGCATCCGATCAGGAGCACGAAAGCGACCGCACCCATGAGGACCAGCAGGGCCGGCCGCACGTTGCCGGTGAATTGCGCCTGCAGCGGCACCACGCTTACGCCCCAGCTCTTGTTCGTCTCGGGATATTCCTTTTCCAGGCGCGCGTTGATCGTGTCGAGGTCGGACTGGCTCTTGGAGAGAGAAACGCCTGGACGCAGTTTCGCCATGACCCACAGAATCGTCGCCCCCCGGTTCGTGGTGTCGATGCCCATCAGTTTCGGCGACTTCAGGTCCAGCGGAATCCAGACATCCGGCCGTACCGAGTAAAGGCCACCCTGGAGATAGAAAACGGGTGGGTAGTCGAATCCTCTTGGCATGACGCCCACCACAACGTACGGGGCGCCGTTAAGGGCCAAAGACCTGCCGATAATGCTGCGATCGGAACCAAAGCGGCGCTGCCAGAAGTTGTAGCTCAACAGGACCACGTGATCGTGCCCGGGGTTTTCGTCGCTCTCGGTAAAGACGCGGCCTGCAAAAGCTTGCACGCTGAGCAGCGCGAAGAGACTCGGGCTGACAGAGTCGGCGTTGAGTTGCGCGGGTTCGCCCTGGCCCGTGAGGACAAGGTGCTGGAAAGTATAGGCCGCCATTCGTTCGAAGGTGCTGTTCTGGTCCCTGAAGTCGAGGAAATCGGGAGGCGACATGTAAAAGATGGGATAACCCTGGGCGGGATTGCTCTTCCAAACGATGGTCAGGCGCCCGGAGTCCCGGAAGGGTGGCCGCCTGAGCAGAACGGCGTTGACGACGCTGAAAATCGCGGTGGTTGCGCCGATGGCGAGCGCCAGCGTGAGCACAACCAAAGCTGAAAATCGGGCGTCCTTACGGATCAGACGCAAGCCGAAGCGCAAATCTTCCCAGAGCATCTCTCGAGGCTCACAGAACTGAATTTATCTCCGGGCTACCAGCAGTGCGTGATCCTGCGTGATGGTACCCCCCCCGGCCCGCTGGGGACGATCTTATCCTTAGTCGTAAGGCGATGCAAGCTGCGTCGGGTCGTGGT
>JASHPE010000341.1 GCA_030038235.1 Terriglobia bacterium | reverse complement strand
TCTTCACCGTGATGACCTGCGGATACGACCAATGCCACTTGAAGAAGCCGCCGATCATCTTGTTGTAATCGGGCCACGTGCCTGTGGGAACGAATGATTCCGCTTCGGCCCCGCGTGCACCCGCGGCCGGGCCGGTGTGGTAAGAATCCACCGCCGCGTGAACGCCCGCGAGGCCCTTGCCGCTGCGGACGAAATTCAAAAGCGCCTGGCGGCGCCCGGCCGTCATCTTCTCATTGTTCGGATCGTCGAGGAATTGGCCGGTGGTGCTGGCAAGGAAGACCAGGTCGTACTGCTCGAGATTCTGTGCATTGATGTCGGCGGGATCGTAAGTGATGGTGGTAGACCATGCGCCGGTCCGATCGCCGAGCTCCTTCATGGTGGCGGCGGCGAGCGGGATCGAGGAGTGCACGAATCCCGCGGCTTTACAGAGCACCAGGATCTTGCGCGCTTGTTTTGGAGTTGCGTAAGCCTTCGTCGGAACGGCATCTTCCATGGCGACCACGTCCCAGGACCAGGGCGTCTCACTCTGCGGAATATTAAAACCCGCGGGCGGCCGGCCCATCTGTCCGCGTCCTCCGCGCCCACGGCCGGGCACGCCAGGAGCACCGTTCGCTGCCCCTGCTTGCGGCGGGGCGGGGGGTGCAGCTTCCTGGGCATTTCCGGTAGAGCCGATGATGGCAAGCAAAAACGCCGCGGAAATCGCGGTCAAGGGCTGAGCAATCTTCTTCTTCAATCCCATGGATCCTCCTCGATGCCCAACATTTTCAGTCTTCCGCGAGCCCTTTGTCCAGCAAGTAGTGGGGTGGTGGAGGTCGTCAGGATGACAACCACGACCATGAAGGTTTCCTGCGCGACCGCGCCGGCGCAAGCCCCAGGTTGTCTCGTTGTGGCGTGGTCAGGAAGAGCGTGAAGCCATCTTGGGTGTAAGAGGCGCTTCGGCACGTCCATCGCCCGAACGGCTCGGTGCCCGGAATCTCCGCCCATCTCACTGCGCTGCGGCTGCACTCTTGTTGGCGTCAGCGCCCAATCGCCGCAACACATCCGCGTGCTGGTCTCTCGTCCACTGATTCCCGGGCGCGAGGCGCATCAAGTCCTCGAGATCGGCCAACTCGCTCTGCAGATCGTTCTGCTTGTCGAATGCCTTGGCGCGGTTCTCGTGAGCCTTCACGTATTCCGGGGCAAGTTCGAGAGCGCGGTTCAAATCCTGAAGGGCGAGCGCGGCATTCCCGGTTTCAAGATAAGCCCAGCCGCGATTGTTATAGGGCTCGGAAAGGTAGGGATCGAGTTTGATCGCCTGCGTGTAATCGGGGATGGCGAGGTCGTGCCGGCCTGAGTTGGAGTAGGCTAGACCGCGAGCGTCGTAAACCTGCGCCCAGTCGGGATGCTGCTGCAGCATCGCAGTGTCGTCCTTGATGGCTGAAGCGTAGTCCTTGGAGTCATACTCCGCGCGAGCGCGCAGCCGCAAGGCCGGCGTCCAATCGGGCTTGAGTGCGAGAGCCGCGCTCGCGTCCGCGATGGCTTTGGCGTAGTTGTGCAGGCGCTGATGCTCGTTGCCGCGACGCAGGAAATCGTCGGCCGTCTTGGGCTCGGGCCAGTTGTCAAGCGACGTGCCGGGCTCTGCCTGCGCTGCCGTGACGGCCGGCTTGGGCGCAACGTAATCGGCCCCGGAAACACGGACGAGGTCAGCACGCAGATCGTCTTCGGTTTCATGGCCATAGCCCACTTTGTAGTCGGCAACCAGTCCGTTCTTATCGATCACCACCAGCGTGGGCAAGCCGTGTACCAAATAGCCGTCCATGACCGAGTCCGTGCGCCGCGAGGAGAGCAGGATCGTATATTCATACTTGTTCTTCTGGACGAAATTGCGAACCGTCTGCTCGTCCTCATTGTCGTCAATGCCCATAATGACCACATCTTGCTTCTTGAACTTCTTCGAGAGGTTGTTGAGCTTGGGCATGGTCATGCGGCAAGGTCCGCACCACGTGGCCCAGAAATCAAGCAGCACCACCTGGCCCTTCAAGGCGGACAGTTGCGTCTCGGCGCCGTCCAGGCCGCGCAGCTTGAAATCGGGCGCGGCATGACCCAGGAGCGCGGTGCGCGCGTCGGCCGCGTTCGGGCTCTGTTCCAAAGATCCAGGCGGCGGCGTGAAGGTAAAGATGCTGTCAGGCAGATTCTCACCGAGGCGCACCTCGCTGTAAAGCGTAGTCTCGAAGTAACTGATGCGCGCGCCGAGCGCCCCCGTTTGGACGGAAACCGGCATGCGGGTTTTCCACACCAGGTGCGACTGGTGGTCAATCCAGAACACCACGTCTCCGAATTCCGTGGTGGGCGACTGGCGTGGGCGTTCGTAGTGCGCCTCGATTACATCGCAGAAGTGTTGAGCGCCGCCGGCGTCGAGCGACTCCTGACGCAGGAACTTCGCGCCCAGCAGTCCGGCGGTCATGTAGCGGAGATCGACCGCGGTGTCGAACAGGAATGTCGGATTGGGCGTGCCCGGAGCCGACGAGTATTTATTGGTTTGAGCCGTATAGGTCCAGTGCTTCTCGCCGTCGCAGACCTGAATCACGTCGCCAGTCTCTGTCCTCGAGTCCTGATGGAATCTGTTGTCGGGCGTGAGAGCCAGGTGGAATGGCGCGCGCGTCACCGAATCCACGAAGTCGTCATGCTGCTCCCGAACCTTCACTCCTCGCAATTGAAGATTCGAAGCGTCGTGATAGGTGGAAGCAGCCTGGCTCAGCAGCGCGGCGGGGTCGTCGGAAGGCTGCGCCCAGCCCATCGAAGCAGCAAGCAGGAGACTCGCCAGCAGGGTCTTCATAATATGACCTCGGGAGATTTGTATCGTGGGTTTGATTAGTATCACAACGTGGCCGGCTTATGCAATCAGTACTCTTGAAGAGTCCCGACGGCCACCAGCAAGCGCGCATGGCCATATCATCGCGTTTCGTGCTCTCGTCCGGCCGGACATCCCTCACAGCGAGCAGCGCAGCACACTTACACCGACCGTACAGGCATGGTGACCACGTCGTCCACGGCCGCCACTTCGCGCGTCACGAAAGGCTCGCCGTAGCGCGCGCCGATCATTAATCCAAAGTGACGCGCCAGCGCGCCCACGCGTTCGCGCAGGTCTTTGCGGGAAGGGAACAGGTTGCGCACGTCTTTATCCGAGGAGAATTGCGAGCCATAAGAGAGGATGGCCTTCAGCTTCTTCTCGAACTGCCCCGTGACGTCCACCACGAAGCTCGGCACCACTGCGGGCACATAAACCGAAGCATAGATGATCTTGAACGGCCGGTGCGGAACGCCCGCCAGCGGCAGCTTTTCGAGCCCGGCCAGGAAGCAAGCCTCGTAGCCGATCTGTCCGGTGGTGTAGTGGTCCGGATGACGGCCTTCCCAGTAGGGCAGGATCACGGTGCGGGGCTGCAGTTCGCGAATCTTTTCCGCGATCTTCATCTTGTAAATCCGCAGATTCTCGATGGCGGCGTCGGGAAGCCCCAGGTTCTCGCGATGGACAAGCCCCATGACTTGCGCGGCCCTGTCGGCCTCCTTGGCGCGCAGGGCGGCGCTGCCGCGCGTCCCGGACTCGCCGGCGGAGAGGTCGAGCGCGCCCACGCGGTAGCCCTCTTCTACCATCTTGATCACCGTGCCGCCGCACGTCAGCTCGATGTCGTCGCGATGAGCCGCAATTGCCAGCAGATCAAGTTTCATAGAATGTTAGACTCGTTATGGTCGGAGCAAAACGCAGACGCTTCGCTCCGCTCAGAGTGACAAAGTTGCGGTTTCCTCCAGGAGACTCTTCGCCACCTAGTAACGGGCCTCTCAAAGATCACGTCGCGCTCGTCACAGGCGCTGGACGCCGGATCGGGCGCGTGATTGCCGTGGAACTCGCGCGCGCCAGCGCACAGGTAGTGGTGAATTATAACCGTTCGGCGGCTGGAGCGCGCGACACGGTGCGCGAAATTCGGGCGCTCGGCGTCGAAGCCCTGGCGCTGAAGGCCGACGTGTCGCAGCCGGCCGAGGTGCGCGCCATGTTCCGCGCCGTCGAGCGCAAACTCGGGCGGCTGGACGTGCTGGTGAACAACGCCGGCGTCTTCTTCGCTGCGCCTTGGGACAAGCTGCGCGAGCGCGATTGGGACCGAGTGCTCGGCGCGAACCTCAAGGGTCCGTTCTTCTGCGCGCAGGCGGCGGCCCGCATCATGACGAGGCAAGGCAGCGGCAGGATCATCAACATCTCGTCGCTCGGCGGGCTCCGCGCCTGGCCGAGCTACATGCATTATTGCAGCTCGAAGGCCGGACTCATCATGCTGACGCGATGCCTGGCCAAGGCCCTTGGCCCAACCATCATGGTCAACAGCGTCGCGCCGGGCACCATCCTGTTTCCCGGCGAGAAACCAAGCGCCGGCCAGAAAGCGTCCATCCCGCTGACGCCGCTCCGCAAGGCCGGACGCCCTGAAGACGTGGCAGCGGCGGTCCTGTTCCTCGCCGGCACCGCAGAATTCATAACGGGTCAGGTGATCCCGGTTGATGGCGGGCAGTCAGTGCTGTAGCGCCCCGCTAGAAGATCGCCCGCTGCTGGGCTGCTCGCTTCGTCTCCAGGCTGAACCGAGGATCGCCGGGCGCATTGTCGATGATACGATGGGCCAGGTACTCGCCCACTGCAGGTCCGTGTTTGAATCCGTGGCCCGATCCGCCGCCGGCCAGCCAGACGTTATCGAATCCCGGATGCCCGTCGAGCAGAAAATCGCCGCTGCTAGTGTTCTCGTACTGACAGACACGCGATTCCACAAGCGGCGCATTGGCCATAGCCGGGAAGCGTCGAGCCAGGTAATCCCGCGCCTGCCTGATCCCTTCGGCTGTGGGCTGGCGGTCGCCGGTATCCGGATCAAATGCGGGTCCATGCCGGTCGATGGCCACCTTGAGACCGCGGCCTTCAAGGTCCGGCATGCCGTAGGCCTCGTGCGCCAGGTCGATCCAGGTGGGAAGCGCGGGCGGCGCGTAGCGCCGGCCTTCAGGCCGGCACCCGAAGCGCGAGTCGCCGGCAGGAGTGCCGAAGAAGAATATTTCCTGGCGCGTGACGAATATCCGCTCGTCAAGCAGCCCCGGAAAGACCTTGCCGAGCCATGGTCCGCAGGCAAAGACATAGATGCCGTCGCTGCCCGCCGAAATCAGGCTGCCATCGATCGTACGTACGCCGTCAAGATGCGCCGCAGGCTCTTGCTGTTTGCGTTCGCCGCTCGCGGCGTCAGCGGGCCCAATCACCGCCGCGCATCGGTACAGCACGTGCTCCCGAATCGCCTGGTCCACCACCACCGCCACTGCGCGTCGCGCCATGATTACGCCGCTGTCGGGTTCAAACAGGCCCCACGTGGTCGCCTGGTCCAGAGAGATCTGCGGATAGCGATGGGCGAGTTCCGTCTCGGTAAACGTCTCATGAGGGACGCCGGCCTGCTCGAACTCATTCAAACTCTGCGAGGTGTACTCATCACCCGGATGGCTGATCCAGAGCACGCCGGTGCGATGAAAAAGAGGGCGACCGGTGCGCGCCAAAAGGTCTTGCCAAAGGGCCAGAGAACGCATGGACCAACGGGTGTAGATGCCGTTCGGGCCGTAACCCATGCGAATGATCCGCGACTCGCCGCCGGAGCTGGCGCGACTGTGCGCCGGACCGTAGGCGTCGAGCAGCAACACGCGGCGTCCGCGACGCTGAAGTGTGAGGGCCGTCCATGCACCGAAGCTGCCGGCTCCGATCACGACGGTATTGAATTCAGATGACATCGGTTGGCTCGATGCTATAGCGCGATCCGCCTCCGGGTCAACCGCGGTGGCGAATGGATGCGCCGATATTTCGGCACTCTTGGGCGTCTCATTTCGTGTGGGGTATACCAAGTCGTGCGCCATTTCACAAGGTAACGGTCGGTTTGTGGACCGGCGGGTGACGCTCGTAGGGCCGGCATCACGGCTCTGAAGTCTCTCTTAGGATTGAATTTAAGTTTTATTCTCGGCCCCGTGGTGTCGAATGGCAGTACCCATGCTAGCATCAAAGCGGCAGTAAAATCCAAGGAGGTCTGACCCCTATGAAGAAGTTGTTCACTCTGTTGTTTGCTGCGGCCCTGACCGTTTCACTCGCTCTGCCTGTGTTCGCTCAGGATTCCAGCAGCCAGTCCGCTTCGTCCGATCAGTCGATGTCCAGCGGCAAGAAGGAAAAGAAAGCCAAGAAGGCAAAGAAGGAAAAGAAGTCGAAGAGCGACACTGCTGCTCCGGCAAGCACTCCGCAGCAGTAGTCGGCTGTCTCAAATCTCGACATCTAAAGCCGGACTTTGAGCTTTCGCGAAGGCTCGGAGTCCGGCTTCGATTTTTCCCCCGACTATCCCCTACCAATTCCTCCTCGCTGACCGGTGGTTCCCCGCGCTGCCTTTCATTTCACTTTCCGCTTGACATTGCATCCCGGGTATCGACCGAGTGCAGATTGGCTCGCCGGCGGTACAGCATTGTGGACGGCTGGACCCGCACGGGGATGGTCTTCTGGTGCCAGAGGCGGCGCCGCATTGCCGACTGGCCGCGCGGCTACCGCCTGTGGGAGGGCGCCGTACGCTGCCTGCGATTCCGAGTGGCGAAACCGGGAGCTCGGGAGCGAGATCGCTACAAGCTGTTGGCGAACGGCGATCCGGACTGGAATCAAGAGCCTGGGAAGAGTATGAAAGGGGACGAATGGAAAAACTGGCCAAGGCCAAAGGAATAGTGTGTCCGTACGTCAGCGCGTCAGTTGCTCGGTACTTCGGCTCAATTCGGTATGTTGACCGACTGACAGGCTCCTCCTGGCATGAACTGACGTACTGACAAACTAACGTGCTGACACACTTTTGAATGTTTAAGAAAAAGATTGACACTCTGCGAAGGCAAGGTTAAACTAGGCATAGTCTGCCTATGTCTAGGCAGACGAGGCAGAGGTCATGACAATGGCCAAGCCGGGCGAATTTTCCAAGACCGAGATTCCACCGGGCACACTCTACATGTTGATCCTCAAGACGCTCGAGGGTGGGCCGCGGCACGGATATGGAATCGCCCAGCGCATCCATCAACTTTCTCATGACGTGCTTCGGGTCGAGGAAGGCTCGCTCTACCCGGCGCTGCAGCGCATGCTGATTAAGGGTTGGGTGGTGGCGGAGTGGCGGACCTCGGAAACCAATCGCCGTGCGCGGTTCTACCGTCTGACTCCGCTTGGCCGCAAGCAGCTCGGCGCCGAGGTCTCGGAATTCGACCGCGTGATGCAGGCGATTGTACGAGTGTTGGAAACAGCATGAGAACAGTGAGAAGTGGCGAGTGGCGAGTGGCAAGTGGAGTAAGTGACGAGTGACGAGTGGCAAGAACGAGTGGCAAGAACGAGTGGCAAGAAGTGAATGCTGACGGCTGATGGCTGACAGCCGACAGCCTCAAGGTGAACGACATGGGCTGGCTGAGTGAACTAGGACGGCGACTGACGTTTTTCCTTCGGCGAGGGCGCTTCCATCGCGAACTCGATGACGAGATGCGCACCCATGTCGAGTTGAAGACTCAGAACCATCTTCAGCATGGCTTGCCGCCCGACGCAGCTCGCTATGCCGCCAGGCGCGAATTCGGCAATCCGGTGTTGCTGCGCGAGCAGAGCATAGATTTCTGGGCGTACCGGTGGATCGAACAATTTGGCGCCGACCTGCGAGTCGGGCTGCGCATGCTGGTCAAGAATCCGGGATTTGCCACGGTAGCTGTCCTGACTCTGGCCCTCGGCATTGGCGCGAACAGCGTCATTTTCAGCGTGGTCAGCACCATGCTGCTCCGCAAGCCTCCGGTTCGTGACCCTGACCGGCTGATGATGCTCTTCAGCAGAAACATCGGAGCTGCGGGGACCAGCGATGAGGCCAATCGATCGCCGGTATCCCCGCCTGATTTTCTCGATTGGCGCGCGCAGACGACTGCCTTTGAAGCCATCGCAGGGGCCTCATCATTTGAGAATGACACCCACGTCACTCTGAGCGGCGGCAGCGAACCCGAGCGCGTCCCGGGTGGAGAAGTCTCGGCAAACTATTTCGAGGTGCTGGGCATTTCGCCGCTGCTCGGCCGCGCCTTCCTGCCCGGAGAAGATCAGGCGGGCCACAATCGGGTGATGCTGCTGCGTGCCGATCTGTGGAAGCGCAGTTTCGGTGCCGATCCGCGCGTCCTCGGCCGTGCGGTCAAGGTGAATGGAGACGCCTATACCGTGATCGGCGTCATGCCGGACACGTTCCGGCAACTCTGGATCTTCCCCGAGCAGCTCTGGATTCCCCTCGCCTTCACGCCTGCGCAGATGAGTCCTGCGGCGCGGGCCGAGCGCAGCCTCAGCGTGTTTGGACGACTGAGGCCCGGCGTGAGCGAGGTGCAGGCGCGATCCGAGCTTGAGACCATCGCGCGGCGGATCGCGGCCGGCAATCCAGAGACGAACAAGGACTGGGGTGGGAACGTTCTGACGCTCCAGGAGTACGCAATTCAGGAGAGTAACGCCGGCCCTGCGCTGGCATTTCTGATGGCGGCGGTCGGATTTGTGCTGCTCATCGCCTGCGCCAACCTCGCCAATCTGCTGCTGGCGCGCAACGCGAACCGGCAGCGCGAATTCGCGATTCGCGCGGCTCTTGGCGCCGGGCGGTTCCGGGTGGCGCGCCAGCTTCTTTCCGAGTGCCTGCTGCTGGCGCTCCTCGGCGGTGGACTCGGCCTGCTATTTGCGACCTGGGGTGTGCACCTGCTCCACGGTCTGTTCAATTGGAATGAGTGGTCGCTCCTGATCTCGGAGCAACTGTCGATCGACCGCAACGTGTTGCTGTTCACCCTGGCGGTCTCGGTGGCCACGGCCATGATCTTCGGCCTCGCGCCTGCTTTTCAGATTTCCCGGCGCGATCCGAACTCCGCGCTCAAGGAAGGTTCCAGATCGTCAACTGCAAGCCGCGAGCATCATCGATTGCAAAACCTGCTGGTGGCCGGACAACTGGCCCTGTCGCTGATTCTGTTGGTGGGTGCCGGGCTCTTTGCCAAGGGTTTCGTAGACGAGATGCACTCAAAGCCGGGAATGAATCCGCACAAGGTGCTCACGGCGTCAGTTTCGTTGACGGGCGCGGTCTACCAGGACCCTGCGCAACAGGTGGCCTTCTTCCAGAATGTGCTTCGCCGGTTGGGAAACTCTCCAGAAGCGGAATCTGCGGCGCTCGCCAGCGATCTCCCGTTCACCTTTCCGGGTCGCGCATATTTCCTGATCGAAGGCCGTCCGGCCCCGCAGCCGAATTCCAAGGATTGGAGGCTATCATGGGCCGGCTGTTTTGCTATTAGTCCCGGATACTTCCACACGACGCAGATTCCCTTGCGTGCCGGCCGGGAGTTTACGAGTGCGGACGATGCCAGCTCGAGTCCTGTCGTGATCGTCAACGAGGCCTTCGCCCAGAAATTCTTCTCAGAGGGTGCTCTTGGGCGCTATATCAGCGTCAGCCCCGAAAGAGGACCGTCGGCCGGCAGTCCGGAATCAACCAAGCCGGTATGGCGCGAGATCGTGGGCGTGGTGGGCAACGTCAACGAGTATGTCGGGCAATCGACTTGGCGGCCTCACGTCTTCGTACCGATGCTCCAGCAGCCTGACGGCTCAATGAACCTCGTAGTCCGCCTCAGGGCCGATCCCGCTGCCTTCGCGGCCTCGGTTCGCCGCGCGGTATGGAGCGTGGATAAAGACCAGCCGGTGACCAATTTCAGAACCATGGATCGCGTTCTTCTGGATTCGAGCCAGGGAGACAACGTCATGGCCGAACTGATGGGCGCATTCGCGGTCATCGCGCTGGTGATGGCCGCGGTCGGGATCTACGGTTTGATCGCCTATCTGGTCGGACGCCGGACGCACGAGCTCGGCGTGCGTATGGCGCTTGGCGCGCGCCGCCGCGAAGTGCTGTTACTGGTGCTGCGCAGCTCCATGCCGATGCTGCTCGCCGGAGTAGGTGTTGGATTCCTCATTTCGCTTGCGATGCCCCATCTTGTCACGGCGAGCTTTCAGGACTTCCACGTCCACAGCGGATGGATTCTGGTGGGCACACCCGTCACCGTGCTGCTGGTGGCCCTCGCTTCCTGCTATTTTCCGGCGCGACGGGCGTCGCGGGTTGAGCCGACAGTGGCGCTGCGATGCGAGTAGCGGGTGATCTCGATGCTCGAAATGCTGAGTTTCTTCGCGACGCGCGAAGAAAAGATTCAACACAGAGTTCCAAGGCTTGCACAGGCCACAAACAAGTCGAAGAAGGGGTAGAGAATCGTCTTCTGGGTGCGGCCGACGGCCGCGCTGGCTTAAGGGAGTTTTCGGGAGTAGGCATGGGAGCCCGAAGAAGCAGAGAGGCGTACGATGGCTTGGGTCGGTGAGACTCTCCGAAGATTAGCCGCCCTTTTTCGTCGCGGCCGGTTGCGTCGCGATCTGGAGGAGGAAATCCAGAACCATCTCGATCTCAAGGCGGAGAGCCGTGTCGAGCGCGGCCTCTCTCCCGGTGAAGCGCGATTCGCTGCCCAGCGCGAGCTCGGCAACTCCCTGCGGCTCCGCGAGGAGAGCCGCGATGCCTGGGGATGGCTCTGGCTCGACCGGCTCGGCCAGGATTTGCGCTACAGTTGGCGTCAACTCCGCCGCAGTCCCGGTTTCGCTTTAGTCGCGATTCTGACCCTGGCACTCGGCATCGGCGCCAACGCCGTGATCTTCAGCGCCGTGAACGCCGTGATTCTTCACCCGCTTCCCTTCCGGGACGCCGACGGCATCCTGACGCCGTGGGTCAGCGTGAACCAAGGCATGATGTTCTCGGGGCCGGTGGCGGCCTGCGGCCCCGATTACCGCGAATGGCAGAAGAAGGCGGACGTGTTTGCAGAGATCGCCGGCTTCAGCGGCCAGACGGCCAACCTTACCGGCCGCGGCGCTCCCGAGCGGCTGACCGGCGCGCAAGTCACCGCCAGCTTGTTGCCGCTCCTGCGGCTCACTCCTGCCTTTGGACGCAGCTTCTCGGCTGACGACGAGAGGCTGGCGAATGCGGGCGTCGTCTTGCTGAGCGACCGCTTGTGGCACAGCCGATTTGGGAGCGATCGTGGCATCGTGGGAAAGCCGGTGAGGCTCGACGACCGGTTCTATACGATCGCCGGCGTCATGCCGCCCGGCTTCGACTTTCCGGACGAGTCTGACTTCTGGACGCCGCTCGTTATGGGAAGCGATTGCCACAACGCGGGAACCCAGATGCTCGTGCGGCTCCGGCCCGACGTCCCGCTGAAGCGCGCCCGCAGCGAAGCCGCCGTTCTGGCTCTCGACCAGCAGATTCACCCCCCGCCGGGCGCCGTGATCACGCTCGTACCGCTTCGCGACGAGGTGGCGGGCGACTTCCGCACGCCGCTGCTGGTGCTGTCCGGGGCCGTCGGCCTTGTGCTGCTGATCGCCTGCGTCAACATCGCGAACCTGCTGCTGGCGCGCTCCGCTACCCGGCAACGCGAAATCGCCATCCGCAGTGCGCTGGGAGCGGGACGCGCGCGGATCGTCGGCCAGATGATCACCGAAAGCATGATGCTGGGCGCGCTGGGCGGCGCCTTGGGACTGCTGCTGGCCTACGGCGGTTGCCCCTTGCTGGCCGACGCGGCGTCGCGGCTGCCCGAGAGCGTCGGATCGCCGGCGGCTGCGGAGCGCATGGCCGCGGCCGGGATCGACGGCTGGGTGCTTGGCTTCACGCTTGCGCTCTCTTTGCTCACCGGATTGTTGTTTGGACTCGCGCCCGCTCTTCGCGTCTCGCGGCCGGACCTCACCGGCAGTCTCAAACTGCGCGCGTCGGACTCCGGCGCCGGCGCGAGACGACGCGGTTTCCAGGACCTGCTGGTGGTGGGCGAAGTGGCCCTCGCTCTGATTGTTCTCGTGGGGGCAGGATTGCTTATCCGCAGCTTCCTCGCTCTGGTGAAGGTTGACCCGGGATTCGCCCCCGAGAATGTACTCACCATGAACCTGAACCTGCCGGAGTCGCGCTATCAGACGCCGGCCCAGATGATCGCCTTCGAGCGGCAGGCGCTCGATCGCTTGAGCAATCTGCCCGGCTCGCGCGCGGCGGGAGCGATTTTTGGTCTGCCGCTCGGCGACATGAACATCCAAGGCGACATCGCGGTGGAAGGCGCTCCGCCACCCTCGTCGGGCGCATTATCGCTCACGCCCTCAAAGCATATTGTGGGCGGCAACTACTTTCGGGCCGCCGGAATTCCGCTTCGCAAAGGCCGATTCTTCAGTCAGCAGGATACTGCCTCGAGCCCGCATGTCTTGATCGTCAGCCAGAGCCTGGCGCGGCGTTTCTGGCCGCACAGTGATCCCATCGGCAAGCGTATCGACACCGGCTTCGGAGACGCTGGATGGTATACGGTGGTCGGAGTGGCCGGCGACGTAAAACAATCCGGCCTCGACGACTCAACCTCTTTTGCCCTTTACCTGCCCTATGAGCAGTCTCCGGTCCCGTTCCTGATGAGCAACATGACGCTGGTGCTGCGGACTTCCTCGGACCCATTGAGCGCCGTCCCGGCCGCGCGGCGCGCGATCGAGCGTGTGGATCCGGAGCTGCCCCTCTTTGACGTGGCCAGCATGGAGCAGCTCGTCTACCGCTCGGTGTCGGAACCGCGCTTCAACACGGTCCTGCTCGCAATCCTCGCGGCTCTGGCGCTTATTCTGGCTACAGTCGGCATCTACGGCGTGATGTCGTACACGGTGACCGAGCGCACACATGAGATCGGCGTGCGGATGGCGCTTGGGGCCGAGCGCGGCGACGTCCTGCGCAGCGTGGTAGGGCAGGGAGCTAAGCGGGCCGCAGCCGGAATCGCGCTGGGTCTTTTGGGCGCTCTGTCCCTGACGCGATTCCTGAGCACGCTACTGTTCGGCGTCCATCCGACTGACGCCATCACCTTCGTCGCCGTCGCCGCGCTTCTCGCGACCGTCGCCCTGCTCGCCAGCTACATTCCAGCGCGGCGCGCCACGCGGATTGATCCAATGGCAGCGCTGCGCTGCGAGTGATAACGGCCGGTTCACGGAGACGCACGGATGGGCGCGGCACGCAGCGCCGTTACGTCGGGATGCGATTCTTCCAGTGGGTATAAATGAACCAGGCTGCGCCGGCGGCGACCGCGACGCCTATGACGGCGTCGAAGCGATGGAAGTAATCGCGGATTACCGGCCAGCGCGAGCCGAGGCGGAGTCCCGCGTAGGCAAGCACGAAGCACCACGGCAGCGATCCGAGGAACGTGTAGATGTTGAAGCGCAGGAAATTCATGCGCGAGATGCCTGCCGGCAGCGCGATGAACGTGCGGATCACGGGCAGCAGGCGCGCGAAGAAGACCGTGCTGTTGCCCCAACGCGCGAACCAATGATCGGCGCGGTCCAGATCGCGATGCGATACGAGGATGTAGCGGCCGTATTTCTCTGCTAGCGGGCGTCCGCCCAGCGCGCCCACGTAATAGGCGACCGCCGAGCCCAGGTTGCAGCCAAGCGCGCCGGCCACCGCGACCCAACCCAGCTTGAAACGTCCGACGAGCACGAGGTAGCCCGAAAACGGCATGATCACCTCCGAGGGCAGCGGGATACAAGCGGACTCGATCGCCATCAGCATCACGATGCCGCCGTATCCGCTTGCGGAGATCACTGAGACGATGAAGCTGCCGACCAGCTCGACGAGATGGGTCACCATGGGTTGACGCCCGCTGATAAAGCATCAGCACGATTGAGCGGGAGTCATCTAATGTCGGTGCTTACGGGCAGGCTGTCAACTGATTTGTGAGGACAGCCAAGTGATGCGCCCGGTGAGGTCCGAAACCAGGGTCTCAGGCGTCTCTGTGCTTCGAAATTTTCAACCCGGAGGCCACGGAGTCTCCGTGAACTCCGTGCTTCCTCTTTGCCGGCCACAGAGGGCGCCGAGTTAAGGCGACGGATGGCTGGGTATCGTTCACATCGTTCACAACCAAGTCCGGAAGGGATTCGCGCTTAGTATCTGATGAACATCAGCCACGCAATTCCGAGCCCCAGCGTCAGCACCGTCACCGGCACACCGACCTTGCAATATTCCCAGAACGAGATGATCGTCCCCTCGCGTTTGGCCTTTTCGATTACGATCAGGTTGGCGACGGAGCCGGGAATCGTCAGGTTGCCGGCGAGCGTGCTCGACATCGCCAGCGCCAGCCACGCGGACTGTCGCGCCGCCGCAGGCACTGCGTGCATGACCGGCCGCAACAAGAGCACGGCGGGCACGTTGCTGACCAGATTCGAGAGGCCGGCGGAAGTCAGGCTGAGCAAACCGACGGGATGATTCAGAAGGAAATGCCAGCCCGTGATGTTCCAGCG
>JASHPE010000340.1 GCA_030038235.1 Terriglobia bacterium | reverse complement strand
GTAGGCGCGACTCTCCCGTTTCTGCAGTTCAGCCTTTCGCTTGGCGAGCCACGCCTCGTGATCCGGCGCGAGATCATGGTAGGGGTAGCCGAAGAGCGATCTCGCGGCCGCGATGAGCTCCGGGTTGGTGTCGCGGAGCCGCAAGGCCAGGTGGCCAGGCGGAACCACCATGGCGTCCACGTCGGGATCGTCGAAATGGCCGGGATGGGCGTGATGATCGAAGATCGGGATCTTTTGGATTTGCGCGAGCAGGAGCTGGTAAGTGGCGGGAAGAGCCGGGCTGGGCGCCGGCCCGGCCTGACCCCGGGCTTGCGCGCCGCAGAGCATCAGCACGATCAGCGGCGGCGCCCATCGGCCGGGTTGCCGGACGAGCGACCGTCTCATAATGGTGACTGAGGACTTACTATTATGGGTCACAAGAACCTCCTCGGCCGCGTTATCGATCAACGCAGTCGGTTTTACCGTCTGCCACGTCCTACGGTCAAGGGACGCCAGTACTACGGAACCGCCCTGACGCAACTTTTCATACTGTTTTCGGCGAGCTTAGTCGGGTAGCCTTGCCGGCAACGTCCAACCGAGTAATCCATAAGAATCTATTATGCTTCACCAGCGACAGTTTTTCCTTGACAAGGCTCAATCGGTGGTGGATAATCCGCCACTACTGGTGCCGGGTAGCCGAAAAATTGGCTGAAAAGAACCAAATGAGAAACCGTCAGAGTGGTGGCAATTGAGCCACTACCAGAAGTCGGAAGGCGGTAAGTTATGGCGTTCATTAGGAAACGCGGCAGCTCGTATTATTTGGTCCACAACGTGCGGAAGAAGGGTCGGGTGCGGCAGTTATACCTCGCCTGTCTCGGACGGAGACCCAGGATCAGCGAGGATATCGTCCGGGAAGTAACCTCCAGGCACCCATTTGTGGAGGTGGACTGGGCGGGATTGAAACGCAGGGCAACGCACGAATTGGTGCAGCCGCTGCTGAACGATTCGGAGTATTTGAGGAATTTGCTGGCTGACATCCGCGGCATGCATCTTGAGATTGCCGATTTTCAATGGCCGGTGCTCGAGGTGCTGCGCGATCGCGACCTGCGCGTGCAGTTCGCGACCGAGCTAAAGTTATTGCGGGCGACGCTGGAAGTGAAACTGAACCAACTCCGAAAGGGGAGATTCGCGGGGTTGCTGGCTTCATAGGGGTACGACCAGGGGGGAGGTAGTTATGGGAGCAAATCAAACTGTCTTAGATCCGAGCATTCACAGCCCGGAGGTTCGCGACTTCGAGAGCGCGCTCGCCCGCAAGGTGGTAGGCCAGGACCGCGCCGTGCGGCGCCTGGCGCGCGTCTACCAGGTCTACCTGGCGGGCCTGGCGTCGCCCGGCCGGCCGATTTCCAACCTGCTGCTTCTTGGTCCGACCGGCTCGGGAAAGACGCGGCTGGTGGAAGCCGCCGCCGAAGTGCTTTTCGGCACCGCTAACGCAGTGCTGAAGATCGACTGCGCGGAATTCCAGCACAGCCACGAGATCGCCAAGCTGATCGGGTCGCCCCCCGGATATCTCGGCCACCGCGAGACGCAGCCGCTGATCACGCAGGACACCCTCGAGCAGTATTACACCGAGACAGTGAAGCTCTCGCTTGTGCTTTTCGACGAAATCGAGAAAGCCAGCGACGCGCTCTGGCAGCTCCTGCTGGGCATCCTCGACAAGGCCACGCTGACCCTTGGCGACAACCGCCGCGTGGACCTCTCCCGCGCCATGATCTTCATGACCTCGAACCTGGGCTCCACTGAAGTCAACAAGCTGATGACCGGAAGCCTGGGCTTCAACGCGCGCCCGCATGAGAACGACGACAGTCTGGACCAGAAGATCTACCGCGTGGCAACCGAGGCGGCGCGCCGGAAGTTCTCCCCGGAGTTCATGAACCGCATTGATAAGGTGATCGTGTTCCGGTCTCTGAAGCACGAACACATCGAAAAGATTCTCGATATCGAGCTGTCGCGCGTGCAGGAGCGCATCATCACCTCGATGAGCGACCGGCAGTTCGTCTTCAAGTGCACCCCGTCTGCCCGCGAGTTTCTGCTCCGCGAAGGCATCGACATGCGGTTCGGAGCGCGCCACCTGAAGCGCGCCATCGAGCGGCACCTCGTTTTTCCGCTCTCGAACCTCATCGCCACGTCGCAAATCAATCTGGGCGACCTGATTATCGTCGATTATGACCCGGCGGAATCGCGCCTGACGTTTGTGCGCGACGATCAGGGAGCGCTGGTGGCGCCTGACGTATCGGCCGCCGGTGCGGTGGCCGTACCTGCGGCAGACATGGTGGTGACGGCTCACGCATTGGCGCGCAGCGCCGCGAATACGAACGGCAACGGCGAAAAGTAATTGCCGGACGAAAAGCCAGAAGCTGAGATTGTAGCAGCGGGTCCACCTCGCCAAATGGCGGCGTAAAGCCGCCGCTACGCCGGGTACTCTTCATCAGCGACTCATCCCAAAACGTCCCTCGAACGTCCTCAGTCTGAAAGCGCCTTCCAACCTGCGCGTGTTCATTTTACAAATCGTTGACCGTGCCGTGACACACGGCCCGCGCGGCCGGCGTACCCTAAGCGTGTAAGCCGAGCATGGCGCGTACGCGCGTAACACTAGTCCAAGGGAGATATCACATGCACCAGAAGGGAAAGAAGCGGATGATTCGCACCGCAGAGAACGCCAAGCGGGCGCTATTCTGCCTGACTCCGGTCGTTCTTTGCGCCGCGGCGGCCTTCGGACAGACAGGCACGTTCCAGACAAAGCCCAATGTTGGAGCCGGCAACATCATCGTCCACAGCAAATTTGGCGGGCAGATCTTCGGCTTCGACATCGATCAGAACGGCAGCGAAGGATTGTTGACTGAGGACAAGAGCCTTTCGAATGGCAAGGTGCTGGCTGCCATCGAGACCTTCAGCCAATCGACCGGCGACATCATCAAGGTGGTCTCCGAAACTGACACGGAGGATAATTTCATCACTTATGGAGTTTTCGGCACCAGCGCCGGACTGGTGGAACACGAGCACGTGCAGGGAATCTACGTCACCAGCCGCACCTACCCCGTCTTGCATCCTCTCGAAGGCAATAAACTCACGAGTGCGTGGACGCCGCCCATCGGGTCCGAGCACATCATCATGCCCGATGGAGTCACCCACAACCAGGGCGAGCCCACGGTGGCGGTATTTGCGTACGACAACAGCGGGAATTTCATCCCGTATGTGTTCTCGTCCAACGTCGCTGCCAACACCTTCGGTCCGGTCATCCAGATTACCGATTCTTATAACTTCGGTAGCGTGCCGCCGCCGACAGCGTACGATACCGTCACCGATCAGGCCATCATGGGCGGAGGAGACGGATGTTTCGACTGCTTCCCGGTGATCGGTCTTGCCAATCTCTCGACCGGAGCCTTTTCGGAATTCACCGGCATCGGGTTCGGATTCGTCAATGGGCTGGCGGTCGACTCCGCCGACGGCATCTTCTGCACGACCACTGAAGACGATGCCAATGTGGAGTTCTACAATCTCGCGACCGAGACGGGGATCAAAGAAGAACTGCCGGGATCGGGGGGGCAGCAGATCTTCAGCGGCGCGGACGTGGAGTACGATCCCATCCACAAGCTGTTCCTGGTCGCCCAGCCGGTTTCGAGCTCGACGTCGAGCGGCAGCACAATCTACGTTTACAACACAACCGGGGCTCTTCAGGAAACCCTCAACGGGTTCGGCTTCTCAGACGCGTCCACTGTCGTTCCCATTTACGTGGCGCTGCACCCGAGCGAGCGGTCAGGGTTCGTGAATGGACCTGATTCAAGTGTGACGGAACTGCAGTCGTTCACGTACTAGACACCTTGATGTCCAAAACTGGGTGTGAATGAGTCAAGTTTCAAGCGGCGATTTGGGCGGCTGCGACCCATGCGTTGACCTCCCGTTGGAGTTGGTTGAAACAGGAGCGGAGGCGACCGCTGCGGGCTGGCACCGAGGGCAGGACTTGGGCCAAGCCGGGGCGGAGGATGCGATTGTAGATCCGGGTGGAGAACAGGGCGGCTCGCAGCCCGAAATCGGTGAGTTGGTACCAAGTGAAGCCCACGTACCCGACGATGCTGGCCTTGCCCGTGCTCACGATTCTGGCCGCGGCGCTTCTGGCTGCACTTCCACCGGTGATTCGGGCGGTGCGCATCGACCCGGCCCCGATGCTGCGCACCGACTAGGCGCTCAGCCATTCGGTTTCAATGGTCTTGGGATCGCCGGTCTTCGCGCACAAACCGACCTTGAGATGAATGCTGGGCCACGGCGCGTTGCGATCTTCCGGGAAAGCAATCCCGAAGGAAATGGAAGGAACGCCTTGGACCGATGGAATTTCTAGGGCGTCTCTGAGTAGCTCAAATTATCTGGCGCCCGGCCTTAGCGCTCTGCCACCTGGTCGGGTTCGGTCGCCGGGCATCACATTTTCGCGAGCATATATAAAAACTCGCGATCTGATCTCTTTGTGCTATTGAGTTTCGTTACCAATAATTATACAGCTGGGTTTGAGAGTGAAGCTCTCCGCTACGTTCGTGCCGAGGCTCTTGGATGACTTTGCCTGCAACCAGCCCGGAGACAGCAAATCGAGCAGAGGCGGCGGCTCGAGGGTGTCAGGGTCGGACTGCCGATCGGCACAGTCCTCCGAAACACATCTGGCCTCCGGGATTGGGATCCGGACGCCGATTGCCGCGCCGCAATCGCACCCCCTCCCCCTAAAAATTTCCAAAACGAAGCCAACAATGTCCTTTAGAATCAACAAAAGTGCCGAAAAATGGTCCAAAACGAACCCAGTTTAAGAGACTTATTCAGGGCTTAAATCCCTTTTAAAGCCCTTAAAAGCCGTTAAGCTGCCCAAAACGAACCCTAACGCTACCGGCCTGCGGGTTTTTGCTGGTACCGGACGTGCTGCCCGTTTATTCTAAAGAAGCGAAAGCTTAGGTCCGAACCTGGCCCGGCATTCCTTCGCCAAGGCAGAATCGTGGCTCAAATATCATTGGCACTCTTGTTGCATTCGCACCAGCCTGTCGGCAACTTCGATCATGTGATCGAAGAGACCTACCAACGCGCCTATTGCCCCTTCGTCGACCTTCTTGAAGAGCACCCGAAGATCCGCGTGAGCCTGCACTACACGGGCTTCTTGCTGGAGTGGATCGAGAAGCATCATCCCGAGTTCTTCTCGAAGCTCCATCCGCTGATCGATCGCGGACAGGTTGAACTCTTCGGTGGCGGCTTCTATGAGCCGATCCTACCCGTGATCTCCGATCGCGACAAGCGCGCGCAGATCCACAAGCTGAGAGAGTTCATTGAGAGCCGCTTTGGCGTGACGCCGCGCGGCGCCTGGCTGACCGAGCGCGTTTGGGAGCCGTCGCTCGCGAAGCCGCTCGCCGAAGCCGGCGTTGAGTACATCGTGCTCGACGACACTCACTTCACGCTGGCCGGTCTCGAGGCAAAGAGCCTGAGCGGCTACTACTACACCGAAGATTCGGGTCTGCCCTTGCGGCTGATTCCCAGCATCAAGTCGCTGCGCTATACGATCCCGTTCCGCGAGCCTGCCGAAACCATCGAGACCTTGCGCGGCGGTCTTGCGTCCGATGCGCCGGCGCGTCCGCTCTTCGCCATGGGCGACGACCTTGAGAAGTTCGGCGGCTGGCCGCACACGTTCGAGCATTGCTACACGAACCGATGGCTCAAGCGATTCTACGAGCAGATCGAATCCGCCGGCGATTGGTTGCAGATGACCACACTCGGCGACTATGTCGATTCCAATCCGTCGCTCGGCCGCGTTTACCTTCCGACCGCTTCTTACGAAGAGATGATGACCTGGGCGCTGCCGCTCGAAGCGGCGCGCGAGTTGCGGGCGTGCCTCGCCGAAAGCGATGGTCTGCCGGGCGCCGACCGCTTCCACCGTTTCCTGCGCGGCGGGCTGTGGCGGAATTTCCTGGCGAAGTATCCGGAATCGAACCAGATTCACAAGCTGATGCTCGACGTGAGCCGCCGCTGGGAAGCGGCTGCGCTCGCCGGCCCGTCGTCGCCCGAGCGCTCCCGGGCTCTCGCCGAAGCCGAGAATCATCTGCTGGCTTCGCAATGCAACGACGCTTACTGGCATGGCGTATTTGGCGGCTTGTATACGCCGCACCTGCGCGCGGGCATCCTGCAGCACTTGATCCGAGCCGAGGGCGCGCTTGACAGGATCGAGGGCGCGACGTCGCCATCGATCGTCCGCAGCGATTTCGATTGCGACGGTTCCGAGGAGATTCAGGTTCGGGATCCGCTCTATGGCCTAGTGCTGCGTCCTGCGGACGGCGGCACGATATCGAGTATGCGCTTCAAGCCTGCGGACATTGAGCTTGTTAATTCCCTGACGCGCCGGCCCGAAGAGTATCACGACGAAGTGCGCGAGAAGGCCAAGGGGCACGCCACGCGCGGCGCGGTCCCCGAGTCGATTCACACTGAGGATCGTCCTGCGGAGCCGCACCTCGCAGAGTTTTTGCGTTACGACCGCTATGCTCGCCACGTTTTCCGGAGTTACGTTTTCCCGGCAGCGAAGCAGTGGCAGGATTTTGAGCAGATCGCTCTTGAAGAATGCCCGCAGATCGCCGCCGGCCCGTGGACAGCAGGAGCATCGGAAGGGTCCGAAACGCCTGAGTTTTTCTTGTCGACAACGACGGAGATCACGGCGGGCGGCAACCGTCGGAAGATCCGGGCAGGCAAGTGGATCGCGACCAGCGCCCGAGGCGAGACATGGCGAATCGACTGCCGTTCAAGATTCGATCTTGAACCGGGTGCCTCTCCGCTAGCCTTCGGACTGGAGCTGGTCCTCAATCTGCTCGCTCCCGACGCATTTGGTCGATACTTCCTCGCGTCGGCGAAGGGCTCGCGGTTCGAACCGCTCAAGTTTCGCGGCGAACTCGCCGGCAGCAGGCTTCTGATCGCGGATGAATGGCAGGGCGTGAAGATCACGATCACGGCCGACCCGGAACCGCGCTGGTGGATCGCGCCGATCGAGACGGTATCGCAAGCGGTGGAAGGCTTCGAGCGCGTTTACCAGGGTTCCGCCATTCTCGCGGTGTGGAAGCCGGAAGCCTTCTCCAATGCCGAGCCGCACACCACGCTTCGGAGTCGCCTTGTGATTAACGTCGAGCCTTGGAAAGCATGACTTATAATTGGCCTTCAGCGTTTCTCACCGCGTGATGTCTACAGCAACGGCAAGCCCGTCCGCCACGTTCACCTCCCCGCAGAAGAAACTGCTCCTGGCACTGGCCAGCGCCGTGGGTCTGCGCATGCTGGGGCTGTTCCTCGTCCTTCCGGTCTTCACCCTCTACGGCCTGCAGTTCACCAACTCGCGATTCCTGGTCGGCTTCGCCTTCGGATCTTACGGCTTGGCGATGGCGATGACCGAGTTGCCGCTCGGGCGACTTTCGGATCGCATCGGGCGCCGCAAAGTGCTAATCCTCGGCATGGCGATCTTCAGCCTGGGATCATTTCTGTGCGCCGTGCCCTCCTGGCTTCCCCCGACACTGCGTCTGCCGGACCTGATCCTCGGGCGGCTGGTGCAAGGTATCGGCGCCATCACAGCCACCGCCTTTGCCGCCGTCGCCGATCACATTCCGGCGAGCCGCCGATCGACGGCGATGGCGATTCTCGGCATTCCCATCGGCGCTTCGTTCGTGCTCGGCATCCTCGTCGGACCGGTGATCGCCGGGCACTACGGCACTGCGTCGCTTTTCTGGCTGACGGGCGCACTTGGCCTCGCCAACGTCGTCCTGCTGTTGCGATATCTTCCGGCCACGCCGCCGCATGGAGAGCATCCGGCGCCGATCGTGCGCGTCCTCGCAATTCGCCAGGTGCTCACGCTCGATCTCGGCGGGTTCCTGATGAACACCTTCATGACCGCGTTCTGGTTCTTCTTTCCGCTGCTTGTCACGGAGCGATATCACCTCGGCATGACGCAGTACTACCATCTGCTGCTGCCCATGGTCCTCGCGAGCGGCGTGACCATGTTCGGATTCTCGCGCGGAGCCGATCGCGGCTGGGGACGCCCGCTTGCCGCGGTCGCATTTGCGATCATGCTGGTCAGCGCCCTGCTCATGTTCCGTCCGTCGGTTGCGGGACTGCCGGCAGGTCGCCTGATCTCCGTGCTCATTCCCGGCATGCTCTTCCTCATCGCTTTCACCGGACTTGAGCCGGTGCTGCCGAACCTGGTGAGTCAATCGGCGCCTGAAGGCGCGACCGGGACCGCGCTCGGGACGTTCCACACGCTGCAGTACTTGGGCAGCGCGACCGGCGCGCCAGTCGCGGGCGCGCTCGCGCACCTGCCGTCCGACTACATCATGATCACGCTGATGACGACCTCGCTTCTCGGATGCCTTCTGATGCTCTCCGCCCATCGCGGCGCGGCGACCCGGACCGACCCGAACCTTGCTGTGTGATACCGCTCACCAAAAGTGGCGCAACGCCGACTCGAGAAAAAAAGAGCTTGACAGCCTCTCCTCCGAGTTGTACATTGTATGTGTACAAGTGACAATGAGCGCCGAGAGCCAAATCTTGCGTATCGATCTCGAGTCGCCTGTGCCGGTTTACGAGCAGCTCTCGAACGGCATTCGTAGGGAGTTGGTTGCCGGCCGACTGCGCCCTGGCGACCCGCTGCCGACCGTGCGCGAGCTCGCGCTCGACCTGGGCGTGCACCACAACACGGTGGCGGAAGCGTACCGATTGCTGGCGCGCGAAGGCTGGCTCGACCTTCGACGCGGACGCGGCGCGGTGGTGATCGCCCGCCAGCAGCCGGAGCCGAGCGACCAGGCGCGGACAGAGTTCGCGCGACGCTTGCGCGAGCTCGCGGCCAAAGCCATCGCGCAAGGCGTGCCGAAGCCGGAAGTGGCCCGCGAGATGAAGACGCTCGGTAGCGAGTTGGACGAGGGAGATCACGCATGAGAAATCCATGGTTGGCGATTCTGACGCTGGCAGTGCTGATGGCTCCACAGGCGTCGAACGCCTTGAGTGCCCAGGCGGCATCGGGCCCAAACGCCCAAGCCGCCACGACGCCCAAATCGCCCGCGGATTACGAAGCCATGGCGCGCGACGTGATCGCCGCGCTGGCTGCTCGCCAATTCGACATGGTGCACGCGCAGCTCGCGCCGCAGGCCGCTACGGCTCTGAGCACCGAGAAGCTCGGCGCCGCCTGGGGCCAGATCACGGGGATGGCCGGCGCCTTCAACTCGGTGAAAGACGCGCAGGTGATCGAGGCACAGGGCATGCATGTGACGAGGCTGACTTGCGATTTCGAATCGGCCACCGTTCCGGCCACCGTCGCGTTTGACGACGCCGGCAAGATCGCCGGTCTGAGGTTCGGAATGCCGCAATCAAAGACGCCATGGACTCCGCCCGACTACGCGCATCCCGATTCCTTCACCGAACAGCAGGTCACGGTGGGCGACGATCCGCATAAATTGACCGGCACGCTCACATTGCCCAAAGGTAAGGGATCATTCGCCGCCGTGGTGCTGGTGCAAGGCTCGGGCGCGAGCGATCAGGACGAAGCCATCGGTCCGAACAAGCCCTTCAAGGACCTCGCCTGGGGCCTGGCCACAGCCGGCATCGCGGCGCTGCGCCATAACAAGCGCACCTTCCAGTATCCGGCGAGCTTCAAGGGCGAATTCACCGTCGAACAGGAGAGCATTGAGGACGCGCGCGCGGCTGTCGCGGTGCTTGCGGCGCGGCCCGACATCGATCCGAAGCGGATTTACGTAGTTGGACACAGCCTGGGCGCGATGCTGGCGCCGCGCATCGCCAAAGAAGATCCGCAAGTCGCCGGCATCATCATCATGGCGGGAAACACGCGCCCGCTCGAAGATCTGATCGTGGAGCAGATCAAGTACCAGGTCAGCCTCGCCGGCGCGCCCACGCCGGAAGGCGAAAAAGCGATTGCCGACGCGGAGAAGACCGCCGCAGCCATTCGCGATCCACAACTGAAGCCCGACCAGACGCTTAGCGTGCTAGGGTCGCCGACCCCGGGCTCGTACTGGCTGGACCTGCGCGCCTACAATCAGGCGCAGACGGCCGCCAGCTCGAAGATTCCGATCCTGGTGATGCAGGGCGCGCGCGATTGCCAGGTGCGCATGGCCGACTTCGAGGGCTGGAAGAAGGCGCTGGCCGGCGATTCGCTCGCAAGCTTCCGGCTTTATCCGAACCTCTACCATCTGTTCATCGCTGTACCGGCGAGCGATACCACGCCGCTGAGCACGCCAGCGGATTACAATCAACCAGGACACGTCGCGCCGGAAGTGATCGCGGATGCTGCGGCCTGGATCAGTCGAGGTACGCCGCGGTCGAGCTCGGGGAGGTGAACATGAACGCTCTTACAACCATGGTGCTGCCTTTCGCGGTGATCGTGGTGCTGCTCGGAGGGCTGCTCCTGTGGCTGCCGCGCCTCACGCGTCCCGACATTTATTTCGCGGTCACGGTGCCGCCCGACTTTCGCGACAGTGTCGAAGGCCGCGCGATTCTGGGCCGCTATCGGATTCTCGCGGTCGTGTGCAGCGTCGTCGCGCTTGGTTTCGTGCTCCTGGCCGGCGCGCGCTGGCCGCTCGCGCTGGTGGGCGCGCTCGTGATCCAGGAATGCGGGTCGCTCGGAGGCTACTTGTCCTGCCGGCGACGCGTGATGCCGCATGCGGTCGAGCCCGTCGCAATCCGCGAGGCGCCGCTCGCCGCGCGATCGACCCGCTTGCCGGGCGGATGGAAGCTGCAAGCCGGACCGTTCATCCTGCTGGGCGCGGCTGCGCTCTATCTCAACCAGCGCTGGGCGGACATTCCGGCTCGCTTTCCCATTCATTGGAACCTCGACAACCAGCCCAATGGCTGGGCGTTCCGGACTTCGGCGAGCGTCTACGGGCCGCTTGTGGTGGGAGCTCTCGTCTGCCTGATGATGGCAGGGCTAGCCTACGCACTGCTGCGCTGGACGCGTCCAGTGCGCATCGGCGGCGCGGGCGGAGAAGCGGAAAGCCATTTCCGGCGCACGGTGGTGCTGGTACTGGTCTCGACCGAGTATCTGATGGGCATCATGTTCGCTGGGCTCTCGCTGCTGCCGCTCAAACCGGGACCGCCTCCGATCGCAGCCACGATCGCGCTGCCGCTGGTGTTCGCGGCTATCGTGATCGCTGTGGTGGTGCGGCAAGGCCAAGGCGGATCGCGACGCGCCTCTGGAGCGGCCTATGATTGCCGGACTGCGCCGGTGGACCACCAGACCGCGCGTCCGGTCGGCGATCGCACGGCCGATCGCTATTGGAAGGCCGGCTTGTTCTACGTGAATCCCGACGATCCGGCGCTCTTTATCGAGAAGCGCTTCGGCGTAGGCTACACCATGAACTTCGGACGTCCCGCGTCGTGGGTGATCCTGGGCGCCATCGTGCTGCTTCCGGTGATCACCATGCTGGTGTTCGCGGTGGCGAAGTAGGGGCGAGAGGGCTGGGAGCTCGGGGCATCCTGTCCGCCGGAGGCTGCTGCAGGCCCTGTCTTGATTCTCAGGCCGAATCTCAACTCGCGCCAGAGGGTGTGCGGCGGCTCATTCAGCAAGCCGGATGTGAAGAGAAACCTCGCGCTAGGCGCCGAGGCCGACGGTCGCATTGATGAGCTGCGTGATCTCGGTCGGGTGCTTGGCGAGCGCGTACTTCCAGGAGCCGTAGCTCCGGTCCGCGTTCACCGCCGCCACCCAGCGCTCGGCGGCAGCGCGCTTCACTCCTTCAAGCGGATCGAATCCCTTGGTTTCGAGGATCAGGTGAATGGGTGGGGGCGTGTTCAGTCTCACGATGAAGTCGGGCATTCCAGCCGGTCTTCCCGACCGTATCCAAGATAAATCGCATCCACTTGTATCGCGCAGAATTAGGTCAGCTTCTCGACCACCATCACACTGCTCGGCTACGTAGGCGGTGGTGCCGCTGCCACAGGTGGGATCGAGAATGAGATCGCCGGGGTCGGTGGTCATAAGGATTCATTCGTGAAGCTGGAAGGCTCGCGCAAATCTTGTGCTGATTCCGAACCTCAACTCGCCAAGAATCTGCGCCAGCCCCCCGTCTCTCCAGCCTATCCGCTATCGGGCTACTGCGTCTGAGGCGCGGGTTTGCGCTGCGGGCGACGGTTTGTCCTCCCGGCGTTTCACCTACACCACCTTATCCACAGTCGCGCATCGGCGGTGAGGACACCACCGCTACAGCGCGGACGGCACCGGAGCTATCTACCAAGCGGATCGTATAGGTGCGATCGACGGAGCGCTCGTTCTTCAGTGCAAACTTAATGGCCGCAATCTCGCTGTCGGTAACGACAAAACGGACTTCGAGCCTGGAGCGGCCCGGCAAAGCGTTAAGACCTTCGGACTTGGCAAGGTCTTGCCTTCGCTTCTTACATTCTTTACCATGACCTGACAGAGCGTGGGTGCGCAACGTGCTGGTTCCCGGTCTAAAAGCCCGGGGCTGCGGGTCTCGGTCGATTACGACTGATTCAGCATCATGGGAGGCGCGACGATGGTTGAAGCCGCGGATCAACCCGAAGCTGCGTCGAAGACTTGGGTTTTTGTTTTCGGTCTCTACCTCATCCTGTTCAACTTACTTCTGCTCTATACGCTCTTCAGGTTGTGGCCCGGACAATTGCCACTGAAACCGGGAGAGGAGCACGGCTTGGTGAAGCTGATTCCGGGCCTTTGGGTGCCGGATGTGTGGACAGAGGTCCGCTTCTTAGCGTTGGTGGCTGTGGTCGGCGCGCTTGGAAGTTACATCCACCTTGCGACGTCCTTCGCCGACTTTCTGGGTAACCGGCAATTTGTGAGCAGTTGGAAATGGTGGTACGGGCTGCGGCCGTTCATTGGCTCTGCGCTTGCCCTGTCGGTTTACTTTGCGGCGCGCGGCGGCCTGATCTCGGGCGGCGCTGGCGCCGGCGACTTGAGCCCTTATGGTGTGTGCGCCCTGGCTGGACTGACCGGCCTGTTCTCCAAACAGGCGACGGACAAGTTGAGGGAAGTTTTCGAGACTCTCTTCAAGACCGAGAAGCCGCCGCGCTCCGATCCTCTGAAGCCGACCGATCCTCCCAAAACCTAACCCGTAACCGAGAGCCGTTGCTCAGCGCTGAGTGGAAATAGGCCGGGCTGCTGATTCTGGGGCACGGGTTTGGGGTGCGGGCGACGGTTGTTCCCGCGGCGTCGCACGTAGATGACCTTGTCCACCGTTGCGCATCGCCGGTGAGGACACCGGCGCTATAGCGGTGATAAGCTGTCGAGTAGTTTGCGTGTGAGGCGCGATACCTTGAAGAGTTAGAATTGGCCGGCCGCGTGGATGACATTTCATGGAGTCGAATCCGATCGCCGCACCGGAAACAGCAAGGGAAATGCGAGTCGTCGCGCAGCGCGTAGCGGCGCCCCTCACCCGCACCGCGATCTTCCTGGTCGTGACGCTGAAGCCTGGCCGCGAGCATTGCGCCACCATTCGCTCATTCTGCGCAGACTTCGCGGGACTGTTCCGCGCGGTGGAATTTCGAGACCTTGAGGCAGGCCTCTCGTGCGTTCTGGGGGTTGGGTCCGACGCGTGGGACCAGATCTTTGGACCGCCGCGGCCGGCAGAGTTGCATGTGTTCCGTGAGATTCGTGCGGGTGCGCGCCATGCCGTTTCCACGCTGGGCGACTTGCTATTCCACATTCGCGCCAAGCGTATGGACATGTGCTTCGAGATGGCGGCGCAAATCATGGAGCGCATCGGTGACGCCGTTTCGCCGGTCGATGAGGTGCACGGATTCCGTTACTTTGACGACCGCGATCTTCTCGGCTTTGTGGACGGAACGGAGAACCCGAGGGGCGAGGCCGTGATCGACGCCGTACTGATCGGTGAGGAGGACGCCCGGTTCGCCTGCGGCAGCTACGTGATCACGCAGAAGTATCTCCATGACCTCGACGGGTGGAATGCGCTCTCGACCGAGGCGCAGGAACACATCATCGGCCGCAAGAAGCTTTCCGATATCGAGTTGGACGATTCCGTAAAGCCCACCTCCGCGCACAACGCGCTCACTCAGATCTTTGAGGACGGGAAACAGATCCAGATTCTTCGCGACAATATGCCCTTCGGCCGTGTCGGACAGGGTGAGTTTGGCACTTATTTCATCGGCTACAGCCGTTCGCCCCGCACCATTGAGCAGATGATCGAGAACATGTTCGTCGGCCGGCCGCCCGGCAACTACGATCGGATCCTGGACTTCAGCCGCGCCGTCACGGGAAGCCTGTTCTTCGTGCCCTCCGCAACGTTTTTGGAAACGTTGGCCGAGGACGCGCCGGTTGTAGCGGCGGCTTCTGCTGCTGGGCCCGCGGCCGCGGCGGCGGAATCCTCCCGATTCGCCCCACGCGAGCACGATGGCCCACGCGTGCCCGACGGATCGCTCGGCATCGGATCCCTTAAAGGAGAAAATTCGCATGAATAATCTACATCGCGAGCTTGCCCCGATTTCCGATGCGGCGTGGGCCCAGATCGAAGAGGAAGTGGCCCGCACGTTTAAGCGCCACCTCGCGGGCCGGCGGGTCGTTGATGTGCGTGGGCCGGCGGGCCCGACCCTCTCCGCCGTCGGCACCGGCCACCTGCGGGAAATCGCGACGACGGGGGATGGCATCCACGCTCGGCAGCGAGAGGCGAAGGCGCTGGTCGAGTTGCAGGTTCCATTCGAACTGGAGCGGCAGGCGATTGACGACGTGGAGCGTGGCGCCAACGATTCAGACTGGGAATCGCCGAAGGTCGCGGCGCGCCGGCTGGCCTTCGGCGAGGACGGGGCCATCTTCCTGGGCTACAGGGCCGCAGGGATTGTGGGCATCTGTGATGGAGCCAGCAATCCGAAGAAAGCGCTGCCCGGCGATGTGCTGGCGTATCCGGAAGCCTTTGCCCAAGCTCTGGGCCAGTTGCGGATAGTGGGCGTCAATGGACCCTACACGGCGCTGCTGGGCGCTGAGGCCTATACGGCGTTGGCCGAAACGAGTGATCACGGCTATCCTGTCCTGGAGCACGTCAGGCGGCTGGTCGATGACAAGATCGTCTGGGCGCCTGGCGTCCCTGGCGCCGTCGTTTTGACCACTCGTGGCGGCGACTTCGAGCTGCACATCGGTCAGGACACGTCGATCGGTTATCTCAGCCACACCGATACCACGGTCCGCCTCTACTTGCAGGAGACGTTTACCTTCCTGCTGCTGACCGCCGAAGCTGCCGTCGCCCTGACGTCGCCTGTGAAGACGCGACGACGTGACGCGTAGGATGTCGCGTAGCAAAACTTGGCACGCGGAAATGACCTGCCTCGATGGTTCGAGGCGGCTATTCGGCCGGCCTAATCACGATATTTCGAAACTCCACCCGGCCGGCCTCTGTGCCCTGAAGGTAAATGGGGCCGGGCGCGCCTTCGTGACTGTCGAGTGCGCCGCCGGTTATGCCGGGAATCTGCTTCTGATCGATGACCGTTTGCCCGTTGTGAACCAGTGTGAGAGTTCGGCCCACGAAGGTGATGTCGTAGGTCTGCCAGACGTCCGGCGTTTGCACGAGCGGAGGGTCCGGGGTAATGAATCCGTAAACCGCGCCCATGCGCCGGTTGGGGGGCTCCGAAGTCGAGTCGGTTTCGATCTGCACCTCGTAGCGGCCGCGAAGATAAACGCCGCTATTCGACTTGGGCCCGCAGTTGAACTCAACGTGCAGCTTGAAGTTCATGAACTTGGGGATGGAAATGAGCTCCGAGCCCGTTCCATTCCTCACCAGCGTGCCGTCCTCAACGCTCCAGACTTTTCCGTGAGCAGGATCGGCGAACTTCCAGCCGGTAAGATCCTTGCCGTCGAATAATTGGATCGGCTTGCCCCATTGAGGTTCACTTTTCGACTCCAGGGTCGGCGCTCGCTGGCCGGTCCATGACCAGGAAACGCCCTTCGGACTTGTCGCGGTTCCCGCCAGCCGGCCTCCTGCCAGCTTGCCCTTGATCACCGTGCCCTCGTCGTAACCCACATCGGTGGGCACCGTGAACTCGATCTCTCCGTCCTTGATTTCGACCTTGCCCGTGGGAGTAGCATGAGCCCAGAATCCCACCATCAAGCCTTCCACCTGGCCGTCCCGCTCGGACAACTCAATCCAGGAAGGGCGCATCTGGGTAGGTGTTTTTACCGTCAAATCCCATCGACCCAGGTACGGCTTGATGACGCTCGACTCACTGGAAGATCCACCGGCTTGGGCTTCCGTTGTTCCGGCGCCTGCGCCCAGGGTCAGCAACACCGCGAAAAGAAGATACAAACACCGCCTCCGCTGCTCGATCATCTCGACCTCCTTAATCGAAGACGCACATGCATGGCTTGCGAGGCAGAGCCTCGCTGAAGAAAATGTAAGGCGTATGTCGCCGGAAAGGCAAAGCCTTTCCGGAAGGCAGGCGGCAGAGCCGCTGGCCTTTAGCATCATGGGCCCACTCAATGTTGACGCACTCCTGGAGATACCCTAAGATGCTTCTTCACTCAGGAGCCCTCCCAAAGGATGATTGGACAGCACCTACGCTCCGAATCCGCTGCTGAGTTTCGCACCGATCCCAAACGATCGAGGGGGTAGCTTATGGCCGAGCAGCCTTATCCCGGGAGCAGGGATGCCGTGAAGCTCGATCCCCGGCACTACCAGGTGGAGTACGAAAACGATCGACTGCGCGTGCTGCGGGTCAAGTTTGGTCCCAACGAAAAGTCCGTGATGCACGGGCACCCCCCGGGTGTCGTGATCGTGCTGAGCGACTGCGATTTCAGAGCCTACCTTCCCCGCGGCGAAACCAAGAACATCTTGGGGAAGAGAGGTGAGGTGATCGGCTATGATGCGCCCTTTGAGCATCTGCCGGAGAACCTCAGCGCCACGCCCTTCGAGGCGATCTTTGTGGAAGTCAAAGGGTAGACGGCTGGGAGCGCGGGCGTCTCGCGCCCAAGCATTAAGCAGAGCAGCTCCCTCCAAGGCGGGCGGGATGCCCGCGCTCCCAGGCGAATGTCACTTCGATTCCTCGAGCAACTCCTGCAGATATTGTTTCCACACCGCGGCGAGGGTGTGGGTGCCGTGGCCGCGGGTCTGACGGCTGATGGGCAGCAGGACGAATTTGCCCCGCGGCACCCGCTTGATGTCGCGCTCCGCGATGCCGAGCTCCGGCGGATTGATGAAATCGTCGGCGGAGTTCACGAACATCACGGGCGCCTTGATCTTCTCGAGATTCGGTGAAGGATCGTAGTCGCGTGAAGCATCGAGCGCGTAGAGCATGTCGTTGGCGTCATACTGCGGCAGGCGCTTTTCGATGAAACTGTGCAGGAACTGGTCAGCCTGATCGCGCGTCGGATACTCCTCCTGCCACTCAAGCGGCGCGCTGGTGGCGATGAGCATCACGTAGAGAGCGGATCGCAGACCGAGGACGGGCTCCCCGGTGTAGTCGCCGTTCTTCCAGGCCGGGTCGAGCCGGATGGAGTCCATCACCTCCTCGCGCCACACACGGTTGCGTCCCGCGATGGCGGCCGGCAGACAGGCGAGGGGCATCAGCGTATCCATAAAGTCCGGGTAAGTCTCGCCCCACACCCAGGAATGCATGCAGCCCATCGACGTGCCCATAACCAGACGCAGATGATTCACGCCCAGGCCTTCGGTGACGAGCTGATGTTGCGCCGCTACCATGTCGTCATAGTCGTAGTGCGGAAAATGCGCCCGCAAGCCGTCGCTCGGTTTGCTGGACCCGCCGTGACCGATGCTGTCGGACATGATGATGTAGTAGCGTGAGGCGTCGAGAAGCTGATCGGGTCCGAAGAGTTCATCGGCAAACGAGGGCGATGTGAATTGCCGCCAGGAGCCGGTGGTGCCGTGCTGGATCAGCACGGCGTTGGTCACGCGGCCGCTCGCGTCGCGCTCAGGCGCACCCAGCGTGGCGTAATGAATGCGCAGCTCGGGCAGCTTTTCGCCGTCGCGGAACTGGAAGTCGTGGATGACGAAGTCCGCCTCCTTGGGCGCAGGATAGTTCGCCGCCGGAATCGCGGGGGCAACGGCCAGAATCGTCAGAAGCGAAGCCAGACGTGCACCACTATTTGACATTGATGAGCCCCCTGCAAATCTTCGCCCCGCAATCGCATTTCACATGCTCGAAATGCCAGCCGAAGTTATAATCCACCGTGAGCTCTTCGCCCTTGCGGATGGGGCGCAGGCTGAAATAGAGGATGTGGCCCTTCAGGATGCGAGTCTCGAGATTCGGATCGCATGAATGATTGATCAACTCCGCGCCGGAGCCGCCTACCGATCCGTCAAGCGTCCAGTAGGGGTCGACTTCGAAAAGGTAGTGCGTGTCTTCGCGGCGCTTGGCCTCACGCCGGTTGATCTTCTCGCCGGTGTATTCGATCACCTTGCGCCCGCGCGGAATGCGCTGGTCCGCGTAGACGCCCCAGCGATGAATCCGCGACTGCCCGAGACGCAATCGAAAGCGAACGTAGCGCGGATCAATGGCCGGATTCCTAATGAAGTTGGGTTCGTTCTCGCTGTGCATCGATTAGGGGTCGGTTCGGGGTCAGGGATAAGGGGCCGGGGATGGTAAGGCACGAGCCCCTGGCCCCCAACCCCCAACCCCCAACCCCCAACCCCCAACCCCTGACCCCTGACCCCTGATTCCTCCCGGTGAGGTGTCTGTTGCACGAACTTGCTATCTTACAGGCAAACGCGCTCGATGCGTTGCAGCTCCTCATTCGCACGCCCTCAGTTAACCCGGCGCTTGCTCCCGATGAAGACGGTGACGAGCGTGCCATTGCCGCTGCGGCCTGCGAATGGCTGACGTCGCGCGGCGTGGGAAGTTGGACGGAAGATGCCGCGCCTGGACGCCCGAACGCCGTGGCCGAAGTTGGCGTTGATGAGGGACGCACTCTCGTCTTTTGCGCGCACCTTGACACGGT
>JASHPE010000339.1 GCA_030038235.1 Terriglobia bacterium | reverse complement strand
GTGATCCTGGTCCCCAACGGACTGCGAGGTGGGGTCCGTCGGCCCCCCGAACCGCATCCTGCCCGAGTCGCGCGCCCAGTGAGCGGCTGTTCACTGGCCCGCTGGCGCAACCCCGGGACTCGCGAGACTGCGCGGTCCCCGCGGGTTCTCCGGTCTGGCCGGGGCGGACCCTGGTCCCGACGGCAGAGCGAAGATGGGGCGGGCCGGCGCGCGATACTGGGATCGCGGCTGACTGGGATCGTTCAGATTCTGGATCTGGAGCAGACCGACGCCCGGCCCCTGGAACGATTGACTGCCGGTGCCGAATTTATCCGTTTCGAGCGACAGCACCGTGTTGTTGCCGTTTACGCCCGCATAGAAAATCTCGTTCAGGGCATAGGGCGTTCCATCCACCGTGATCGTCACCGACCCCACATAGCGGCCGTTCGAGCTGCTGGTGAAGGAACCCGTGAGCGGGACGGCGGAGTACGGTCCGAAACCCTGGACCACATTGGCCTGGTTGATGTACACGCCCGTGCTCATGCCGCAAGAGCTGCCGCCGCTGCAAATCGAGCTGCTGCTTGCCGTGATCTGCCCCAGCACGTCCTGTTCGGTAGCGTTAGCGCTCTCGGTGGGCTCGGTGACGATCGAGTCAAACACTCCGCCATAGGTGCCGCTGAAAGACGGACTCGACGCCTGAGGATAGGCCGTGCCTGCGGTTTCGGTGATCTTGTCGCTGCTGTTGGTGTCGAGCTGAAGCATGAGAACGCCGCCATTCAACGGGCCGCTGGCGGAAGTCGCGTAGATTCCGAAATTGGAGAACGTGTCGCTGCCGGCGCAGGTATTGGTGCCGAAAGTCAGCGTTCCGCGCCCATTCGATCCGATGCTGAACGTTGTCGTGCCGGTAGGCGCGCATCCGGTGTCGGCCTTGCCGTCGTTATCGACGTCCAGGGTCACGGCGCTCAGATCTCCGCTCGCTCCTCCGGGGCTCGTGAAGATCCCGCCTGCGGCCACCGGCGGCCCACTGGTCTGGGTATTGTCAAACTGGGTCCCTTCGACCGTGAAGACGTAATTCCCGGTGCTCAATTGCGCCGGATTGGCGGCCGAATACATGCCGCCAAGTCCGAGCACGAACGGCAGCGCGAAGTTGTCCCCGTCGACGTCGAGAATCTCGAGGTAGTTCTGATTCACCACGTAGTAGACGATGTTGTAGGTTGTCGAGCCCAGAACGATGGTAGCGCTGCTGCGGCCGCACGGATCGGTATCGTTCGTCCCGCCTGTGCCGCAGTTACCCGGCTGTGCTTCGCCCGATGCGTTGTTGTAGCCGCCGGAGATAGCCTCGTCGGAGTGGACGGCGCCGTCGTCATTGGAGTCCCCGGTGCCGCTCCAGGAGAATCCGCTGGGATTCGCCGTGACGGCGCCGCCCAGTCCGAAGGGCGCGATCTCGGACGGAATGGAGTTGTCGACGCCGAAGAGCGTGAACACGTATGCGCCTGTGATGCTGCTCAGCGGGAATCCGCTCGACGTCAGGCCGCTCTGAAGGTCGAGGCTGCCGTCCGAGGTGGCACTGTTGTCGAACTCGACCACCAGGGCACGCGACGTGTTCACCACCACAAATTGCATCGTCTGCAGGCAATCGCCGTTTTCCTGCAGGACTCCCAGGCAGAGGGGGCTCACCGTTTCCAGGGTCAGCGTACCGGTACCGTCCGCGTTGACCGTATAGTTGGAGCCGGCGCTGATGATCTGGGCGTTTGTTTCTCCCGAGAGAGGCGGAGGCACGGCCGCAACGTAGTAGTCTTCTTCGCCGGAAGTCACGCCGCCGAGGCCGTTCAGGTTCAAGCTTCCCAGCACCGCGTAGTAACCCTCCTGGCCTGTGGCGTTGATATCAGCCTGCGTGCCGCTGAAGGAGATGGCGTACTGGCCTTTCAGCAGCGACACCAAGCCGGGCGACTGGATCATCACACTGCCCGTGACCGAGATGTTAGGATCGTCGACCGACGTGGCCGTGATGGTTACAGTCCCTGTGGTACCGGGCGCCGTATAGGTGACCTGTTCCGCGTCGGACACTGTGAGGGTCTGTTGTGGACTGCCTCCGGGAGCGGTGAAGGTACCGCAACTACCCGTAGGCGCACAGGAATAAGTCACCAGCGGGTTGGAATCGTTGGCACCGGAGATAGTGGCTTCAACGGTGGCATCAGTGTTCTCGTAGAGCGTCGCCGGCGGAGCGAACAACCAGCTCGCGCTGATGTCGCCCAGATTGCCCGTGATGGTTGTGCTCTCGCTGGTGCAAGGATCTGGCGTGGCTGTGCAACCGCCGCTCACGTCGGCGGGCGCGACAGTGAGGGTCACCGTGCCTTGGGGCACGCCATCGACATAAGTGGGCGCTGGGATCGAGGCCGGAGCCGTGTAGAAGCCCATCGCGCCGCTCGCGATAGTGCCCGGCGCCGTGCCGCACGACGTTCCTCCGCAGGATACCGACCAGATCACCATCGGCGTGTTGCTCGGATCGTTGATCACGACTGCGGAAACCGGACCCGAAGAGCCCGTCAGCAGTTGCGACGGCCATTCCGTAATGATCGCCAATTCTCCGGCCGAGGTGCTGTAGGCAACCACCTGAACCGCCGAAGTGGAGTTCGGATTATTCGCCGAAGCGCCGGTGATGGTAATCAGAAGATAAGTACTGGACCCGGGAAGCGTGGCGGGCGCGGTGTAAGTGGCAGCGGCGCCGCTCTGCGTGTTCGCGGTGATGGTGCCGCAAGCCGATCCGCCGGCCGAACAGTTGAGCGTCCAGTTCACGCCCGCGTTTGTCAGGTCGTTGGTCACCACGGCGGTCAGCATGGTCTGCGCACCCAGTTGGACGCTCGGCGCGGGCGGGCTGGTGATCACCACTTCCGGCGGGACCTGGAATCCTGTCTGGCCCTGCAGTTGGCCGGTGGACTCGGCGCTGGTGTCGGTCTCCATGAAGAGCGCCGTGGAGCTGCTCACGAGGTAAAAGTTCTCACCGATGGAGCCGGTGGGCGTAGTTCCGAGCGTACCGGTGCAGCGTCCGCTTGCGCAGCTCATGAAGGTGCCCGAGAACGGACTGTTGGCGAAGGGGGAACCGGCCTGGCCGAGTTGCTCGACGCCCGTGAAGCCGGCCAGAAGCGAGTTACCGTTCGAATAGATCTGCCCCAGCACCGTCTCCGGGAACTTGCTGCCGGTGTTGGCGACGCCGTAGGAATCGGCAGCGTAGTTGCCAGTGGCAATCGCGGCGATGCCGGCAGTCTGAGCGAATGCGGTGCCCGTGGAGACGGGACCCGTCGTGCCGTCCGTCTCCAGCAGGAGCACCCCATCAGCGGACGTGAGATACGCGGCGAAGTTCTGGATGCCGGCGGCGAGCGTTCCGAAGTTGAGGGTGAATCGGCCGCTCGACGGATTCGTGTAGCTGCCCGAGGGCGTGAGGCCTTGAGTCAACGTGCCCGTGTTATCCACGTCGATCGTTTCGGCGCTGATCGCGTTGCCGCTAAGGGTAAACACGCCACCGGCGGTGACGGCGTTCATGCGTGTGGTGGCGCCCGCGCCGGACGCCGTAAAGGCGTAGGGCCCCGTTGCCAGGCTAGCGCCTTGCGCATACATCGAACCGGAGGTCAGCCCGCAATTGTCGTTCTGGAGGAAACGCAGCGTTGTGCCGTCGACGATGTAGAACACAAAGGTCGCGGCTGGCGGAGCGGTGCTGCAGTCCGCGGGATCGCCGCCCAGAGTCGCGGTGCCGCGGCCGTAGGAATCGAGCGTCGTGAAGGTGCCGCTCGTGGTGCTGCTGGAGACGGTGCCGCCGTCGTTCAGGTCCTCGGTGACGCCGGAGAATGCGCCCGCACCATTGGCCGTCACCACCCCGCCCAACCCCAAAGCCCCGCCGGCGTTCATCCCGGTGCTGACATCGATTCCAAACAACAAGAAGGAATAAGCGCCTGTCACGGAGGCTTGCGAAAGCGACATGCCTTGCTGGTCGATACTGCCGCTGGCCGCGGCGGTGCCGTCGAATTGCGTGATCAACGCGTGCTGAGTGCTGGTAACGGCAAAGCTGAGGGTCTGAACTCCAAGCACCCCGATCGTCATGTCGCTGGTGTTCAGCGTCATGGTGCCGCGCCCGTCCGGACCGATCACATAGCTCCCGCCCATGATCGCAATCGGCGCCTGGGAAGACACATTGCCCGAATCCTCATAGTCCTCTTCGCCGGCGTTCCCCGTGCCGCCCGGCGCCGTGATGCCTCCCGAGCCGTTCAAGTAAACGCTGCCGAGCAGGGCATAAACGCTGTTGTTGGTGGAGCTGTCGCTGCCCGTAAGGTGGAACGTAAACCAGCCCGTGCCCAGCAACCCCGGCGAGCCCGCGCTGACGATCGTGAGGCTTTCCTGAGCGCTGACAGATGGGGCGTCCACAAGGCTCGCCGTGAGAGTCACCGAGACCGAGCTTCCCGTCGAGATCGCATCCGGCGCCGTGTAGACGGTGCTGCCTGTGTCAGTGGTCTGCGACGGCGTAAACGATCCGCAGCCATCGCTTCCGTTCGAGCAGCTCACGCTCCAGTTCACGCCACTGCTGTCGTTCATGACGGTGGCGCTATAAGACCACTGGGAGCTGGTTTGCAATTGGCCGTTCGAGGGGCCGGCCGAAATGGTGATGGTAGGCGGAGGCGGAGGCGTGGTCGTGATGGTGGTGATCCCTTGCACAGTCGTAGATGGACTGGCGGCCGCGGCGGCGGTGATCGTCACTGTATTTCCTGTCGGCACCGAGCTCGGAGCTGTATAAGTGATCGGAGTCCCGCTCGCGGTGTTCCCGGAGGACGGTGTGAAGGAGCCGCAACTTGTTCCGCCGCAGGTCACGCTCCAGTTCACTCCCGCGTTCGTAGGATCATTCGAGACCGTGGCCGTGATCTGGGCCGAAGTCGACTCCTGCAGCGTGGAGGGCGGTGGCGCCGTGAAGGCGATGGAAATAACCGGCGAGCCCGAGCCAACGATGACACTGGCCTCGACGTGCTGGGTCTGGTCGGCGACCGCCGTGGCGGTAATCGTCACGGTCACGTTGGCGTCAGGCGCGGTATAAGTCGTGGTGGCGCCGCTTGCCGTGTGAGAGGGATTGAACGATCCGCAGCTCGAGCCACTGCAGCTCACGGTCCAGTTGACGCCTTGGCCGGTGTCGTTGGTCACGGTCGCTGCCATCGTCGCCGTAGCCCCCTGTTGCATGGTGGCGGGCGGGGCCTCGTTCGTGGTGAACGCGATGCTGATTGCGGGTCCGCTCGTGAACTGCTGCAACTGCAACTGTCCCGAGCCGGGGCTGGCAGCGTCTATGTCGATGAAGAGTACCGTCGAACTGTTCGCCACGTAAAAGATGTCGGTCAAATTCGTAACCGGAGTCGTACTCAGAGAGAAAGAGCCGGTAAACCGTCCATTGGAATTCGCCGTGAACGAGCCCGTCAGAGCGGTATTCGATTCGAGAGGCGCCGCCGCTTTGAAATCATTGAGGTCCATGGTGCCGCTCAGCGCCGATACACCGTCGGATGTGACTTCGGCCTCGGCGTCCTCTTCGCCGGAAGTGGGCTGGAGGTCGAGCAGGCCGGCGTAGCTGCCCTTGAACGTGGCGGCGGAGATGGAAGAGGCCTGGGCGAGCGCGGCGCCGGTGCTGGTCAGGCCGGAATCGAGTTCGAGCATCAGCGGACCCTGGCTCGCAGTCAGGTACAGGGCGAACTGCGCGACGCCGCCCGTGGCCGTGCTCAAGGTCACCGTGCTTCGCCCGTTGGACGCAACCGTGTAGGTGCCGGTCGGGCTGCCGCTGGTAACCGTCCCGGCGTTATTCACATCCAGCATCGTGCCGCTCGTGACGTCGCCATTGCCATCGAAGCTCAGCAAACCTCCGATGGCGAGCGCGCCCGAGCCCGAGGTGCCTTGAGCGGTTCCTTGGGTGGTGAACGCGTACGGACCCGACAGCGACGCAGCCGTGAAGCTGGGCGCCGCGCTCTGGGTGAACGCCGACCCGACGGTGAGTCCGCTCGAATTGGTTTCGAGCAGCTTGAACACGCCGGAGTTCACCACGTAGTACGCATAGGTGGCTGTGGAGCCCAGCGTGGCTGTGCCGCGGCCAAAAGCGTCCGGAAGCGTGTAGGTCCCGGTGGGCGTGCTGGAACTGACCGTGCCGGCGTCATTCACGTCTTCAATAATGCCGCTGAAATTGCCCAGCCCGTCCGCCGTCAATACGCCGCCCACATCCATTGGGGCCGCCGACTTGGTAAGGTCGACGCCCGCGAGAGTGAACGAGTATCCGCCGTTGACCGACATCAGCGAGAAGCTGCTGGGAGTCTGCAGCACGAGGTTTCCGTTCGACGTGGCGCTGGTGTCGAACTCGATCACAAGCGCCTGCTGGGAGCTGACAACCACAAAGTCCAGCGTCTCGACGCCATTCACGCCAACGGTGGTGTCGGTACTGGTGAGCGTCATGGTGCCGCGGCCGTCATTGCCGACCTCGTACGAGCCGGTCAGCGTCGATGTGGGATGAACGCTCGCCGTGTCGGCGAAATCCTGCTCGCCGGACGTCACGTTGCCGTTGCCGTCCAGAATCACGCTGCCCGCCACGGCGTAGAATCCCCTGCTGTCGGTGCCGGACAGCGAAAATGCGTATTGGCCGAGCAGCAGCCCGGCGCGACCGGCGCCGTTGATGGTTACGGTGGCGACGGCAGTTGCCGGGCTCGATGATTTCTCCGTCGCCGTGGCGGTGGCAGTGATGGTGACCTCGCCGTCGCTCGGTGATGTCAACGGGGCAGTGAACGTGGTCGCGCCACCGCTCACCGTGTGTGACAGACTGAATGAGCCGCAGCTCGTGCTGCCGGTGCCGCAGGTCACGCTCCAGTCCACTCCGGCGTTGGTCGTATCGTTGCTGACCGTCGCGATCACCGACGCCTGGGCGCCTGTCTGCAACGAACCCGGCGGCGGAGAGCTGTAGCTGATCGAGACGGCCTGGGGCGCGGTGATGGTCACGATGGAAGTGACGCTGACCGTGGCGTTGGCGACCGAGGTGGCTTTCACCGTGACCGTGCTGCCGGTGGGCGGCGTGGCGGGCGCGGTATAAGTCGTCGCCGTGCCGCTGGCCGTGGCGGCGGGGTTGAATGAACCGCAACTCGAACTGCCGCAGCTCACCGACCAGCTCACGCCTTTGTTCGAGGGATCATTGGCCACGGTGGCCGTCATGGAAGCGGTGCTCCCGGCCGAAACCGTTGAGGGCACCTGCGAGAACGTGACCGTGATGGGCGGGGTCGTGATCTGGATGGTGGCCGAGGCGAACTTGGTCTTGTCTGCGGTCGCGGTCACCGTGATCGTCACGTATCCTCCGCCGGCCGGAACCGCCGACGGCGCTACATAGACGTTGCTCACCACGCTGGTGCCCGTGTCAGAGGTATGCGCAGAGTTGAGAGTGCCGCAGGCCGACCCGGTCCCGGCGCAGGTGACGGTCCAATCAGCGCCCGCACTCGCGACATCGTTCAGGATCGTAGCATTGAGGCTGACGCCCGAATTCGTCTGCAGGGTGGCGGGGGGAGCGGGCGCGGAGAAAGCGACCGAGATCGGTGGTCCAGTGACGCTCAAGGTGACCGTCACGCTTTTGGTCGGATCGGCAACAGAGATTGCAGTGAGGTTCACCGTCGCCGAGGCAACACTCAACTGCGAAGGCACCGAGCTCGGAGCCGTGAACATGGTCACGGCGCCGCTCGCGGTGTGCGTGGGACTGAACGTGCCGCATTTCGCTACGCTGCAGCTCACTTGCCAGTCCACGCCCATGTTCTGGGAATCGTTCAGCACGGTCGCGATCATCGGCGAAACCGTGGCAATTTCCAGGGGGGACGCCGGCTCCTGAGTCAGCAGCACCTCGATCGTACTCGGAGTGCCCAGCGCTGGAGTACCGGAACTGGCGCAGCCGGACATCATCAGCAGCGCTAAGCCGACTGCAGGCAGCAGGATTGCCGCCGGCAGCGCGCGCGGCCAGCCGCGGCGGGACAATTCATGGATCGCTCGTATCCGGACAGAGGCGCAGACAGCCCCCACAGCCCTGCGGCGGTCGTTCGGCATCATGGTTAATCCTCGCGTTCCTGGGTTGCCATGCGGCACGCGGCAGGCCTACTGTGCCGCGGCGGCGCTTTGCGGAGCTTCTGACCGTGACACCGTCTTCAAGTTTGCAGCCGCCGGCTTGGTTCCCGGCCGCAACTGTTCCTTGATCCATCGAAAGAGTTGCCCCGAAGAAGAAACCTGGTACAAGGCTTGCACGCCGTCGTAACGGACCACCTTTGCCGAAGCCGGCGCCGCCGCCTCGATCCTCTGCCGGCAGATCTCCGGCGTGAACGGGTCGGTGGCCACTTCCTGCAGTCGGATTGTCTTCGTTTTTAACTTTGGCAGCCACCGGACCGGATCGAGGCCGGCCACATTCTTCTGAAATTCGGGCTTGAGATAATCGGCGCGTTCATTGTCGGGAACCAGAGACGACTTCGCTATCCAATCCGGCCAGTCGCCCCAGGGATCGAGCAGATCCAGGCTCTTGATCCGCGGGTCAGCCGCGGCGGCGAGGATCGCAATGCTCGCTCCCGAGCCCACGCCGAACATCCCCACGTGTGATATATCGAGATCGCTGCGGGTCGCCAGGTAATTCAGAATCAGCTGCACGTCATGCACGGAAGTTCCGAGCGACTCCTGGAGTTCGCTCACAAACCATTCCTTCGGCGGACGCGGGGCGTGGTATCGACCCCCGGTCAGCGCCGAAACAAAGCCGACTGCGGCAAAGCCGTTCTCGGTCAGACCGCGGCAATAGTGGTCGTCAAGGAAACGGCGCGTGTCGGAAGGAAAGCTGTAAAGGTAGAGAATCACCGGTGGCTTAGCCACATGCTGCGGCCTGATCACATAAAGGTCGATCGGGTCATACTTGCGCCATTTCACTTGCCAGACTTCGCGAATGAAGTCGGCGGTCTGGTCCCGCTGACCAGGGAATGCAGGCTGCGCTTGCAATTGGCTCCCGGCCAGCGTTATGGAGCTCCAGTCCTCCGGGGTTCGCATCAGGTTGATGTTGCCCGCGGAAGGCGATGTTTCCGCCGAGGGCTTCTGGGCGGAAAGGCTTCCGGCCGCGAGGAGCACTAAAGCCGCCAGCAGCACGCCCGGCCGTAAGCCGGCGCCTTGGATATGGGAGCGGAGAATCATCAGAATCCCCCCGACATGAGAACTCGTCTACCCTACTATGAAAATCGACTTAGTTACATTACCACGGGGCGGGAGGGGCAGCAATATGAATTTGCGATTCCGTGGCGCGCGTCTATGGATCGTTCGCAAAGCCCGACCGAACGCAAAGGCAGGCTGGCCCGAACTGCGCCAGCCTGCCCAAGCTGTTGTACAGGTGAGTTTCGTTTACGGGTTCCAGTCTTTCATTTGGATCAGTTCCTGCCCGAGCGTGCCGCTGTGACCCGCGCTGCAGCCGCCGTGACCGTTGGCGACTCCGAGGCCACCCGTGTTGTCGATGAAGTCCTTATCCGTGGCCTCGGTGAGGATTGCACCGCCCATGTCCCCGCCCACCTGGATTTCACCCGTGCAAAGGTATCCATTGGCCGGAGTGTTGGTTTGCAAAGGATCGGTGTAGTGCGAGCGCAGTATCGCGAGCGGTACCGGCAGGAAGTCGGAGATTTCGTTCTTGGCCTGCGTCTCCGCGTCGGAGAACAGCATAGCAATGCCCGTCGGTTCAGGAGATGCCGTAGTGACGCGCAGTACGTTCCAGATCGGATAGAGCCCATTGGCGATGTTCGGGAACGACAGTTTGCAAGGCGGGGTGGTGCAGGGGGGAAACTGCCCGGCGCCGTTGGGGTTCGAAGTGTAGGTGGAGTACAAAGGCTCAACGTTATCCACCTGCACGTATTTGTCCAGGCCGATGAGGGGGGCAACGTTGCCAAAGCTGAAGAACTCATAGCCGATGCTATCTTCAATGCTCTCGAGTTCGGTGCTCATCTGGCCATTGCCGATCACTCTCTGGTGACTGCTCTGGGTGGTGCTGTTGGTCATGTCCAGCGGGTTGTACGGAGATGCGCCCGTGGGATTGGTGATGCCGCACTCCTGGCTGAAGCCGCCACCCTTCCCCGACCCGATTTCGTTATAGTCAAAGGTGTTGTAAGTGCCCGACAGAGGCTCGCGTGACAGGACGTGCAGCGGAGTTACGTCCGTCTCGGTGGCGCCGGGGACGAGGAATTCCGTCGTGGTGGTGACACCGCCCGTCGTTTCGTTGTAGCCGCCCCAGATGTACCCGAGCTGCCAATCCTCAACGTTCTTCAACTGGGCGCTGCCCAATCCGTCCGCCGTGGTGTCGGAAGTGTTGACGATGACCAGCAGCGTCTGCGCCCCGATGTCCGAGGTTTGCCATGCCGCCACCGGGAGACCGCTGATGGGGTCGTTGCCGGAGAGCGCCCACAGAACCGGCGTCACATAGGAGCTGCTGAAAGCACTGTTGATGTTTACACCCACGTTAGGAGCGGGACCGGGGGAGTAGCCGAGAGTCTGGCCCGGGCCGCAGGCGTAGGGAACCGGGAGCGGATTGTAGGCACGCTCGGTAGCCCACAGGGTGTCTTCAGGACGGATGTCCGTGGGCGCAGCGTTGAATACGCACTGGGTGCCGGTAAGGCAGGTGCTGTTGGCGCCGTTCGCGCCGAAGATTTCGTCGCAGACCGTGGTCGTCAGGACCGAGTCCGTGAGGCCGGGAACAAGGTTGGCGCCTGCAGGCGGCGCCGCGCACGTGAATCCGGTGGGCAGATCAAGCTGTCCACGCGGGTTGGCAAAGAAGAGGCGCTGGCCTACTGCCGAGTCAACCGCGATATAAGCGCAGACCTTTGTGGGCGAGCTGCTGTTGTCCCACTCGACCCAGACGTTGCCCGAGGTGTCCGGGATGGAGTTGACCGGATTCGTATAAGAGTTGCGGTTGTCATGAGCTTCAGCCCCGCTCTTCTGGGTCCAGATGTTGCTGCCGCACGGTCCCGGCGGCGCCGAGCCGGTGCCCCATATTCCCGCGATGGCCACGGAGTTGAACGCGGCCGTTGAGCCGGCTCCGTTAAAGACGATATTGACGGCCGCGCGGCTGCTGGAAGCCAGTCCGAAAACTGCCAGCGTCACCGCGAAAGCAATCGCTTTCACCTTAGCTGCCATTATCCTTATCTCCTTTGTTATCTGCGTGAACAGCCCCCAACTGGGAGATCTGGTCAGGCACCCGCTTTGATTTTCGAAGCCCGAACCTCGCACAGTCCCATCCCTGGCAGCGTCTGTCGCGCGGCCATGCGGAGAGCCTGTCGTTGTTCTTGCGAAGCCGGGTCTTCGTAGCGAGCGATTGGATTCTCACCCAGCGCTTATTACAAAAGAGTGACGGCTTAGTTGGGATTGCGTTAAATGTCGTTGAAGAAATGGAGTTTCGGTGGAAAAGGCCTGCGGGATCGCACAGCAAAACGATGCCGCCCGTTTTTGCACAGCCTAAACTCGATGCAATTGATCGAGTATGGCGCGTCTTGCAGCCCGTTTCTGGCGTTGAAGACCCAGATCCTATGCCTGGGCGAACTCGGCACCCGCCGACGCGTAACTAGCCTATATATCGAAACTATTTTGCTTGACAACAGCCTTGTTCTTGTGCTAAACTTCCACCGCTCGTAGGGGTAACGAGTCTGGGTGGCGACCAGCGGCATCCGCCGCCAACGCCTTTCGCCACAGCGCCCGCACCTCACCGAAGTTTTGGCTGAATGCGCTCTCTCAGCGCGAGCTGGCGCAGTTGACCGCCGCTTCCCGTGAACCGACGCCGCGCAGGGCAGGCCGGGAGCGTTCGCCCTGCCTGCCCCTGGTGGCGTCTTCTTACGGTGTGTACCAGCCTGCGAGGTTAATCAACTCCCGGCCCAACGTGCCGCTCCTGCCGGCTTTGCACCCGCCGGACCCGTTGGACTCCCCAACGCCGCCAGTCTCAGCGATGAAGTTCTTGTCCTCGGTCGTGGTCAAGTACTGGCCGCCCACGTCGCCACCTACCTGCTGCTCACCGGTACAAAGCAGCCCGTTGGCAGGCGTGTTGGTCTGGCCGGGATCCGTGAAGTGCGACCGCAGTATTGTCAGCGGAATCGGCAGGAAATCTGAAATCTCGTTCTTGGCCTGCAGTTCCGCGTCGCTCAGCAGTGAGGAGATTCCGGATGGCTCGGGCGACGCGGTAATCACGCGCGCCACGTTCCAAAGGGGATAGGTGCCATTGCCGATGTTGGGAAAGGTGAGCGTGCAAGGCGGCGTGGTACAGCTCGGCAGCGCCCCGGTTCCGTTAGGGTTTCCGCCGTTGGAGTAGAGAGGATCCACCGAGTTCACCTCCAGGTACTTGGCCTTGCCAACCAGGCTGGAGACATTGCCGAAGCTGAAGAAGGTGTAGCCGATGCTGTCCTCAATATCGCCAAGTTCAGTGGCCATTTCAGAGGACCCGACAGTTCGCTGGCGAGTGCCGCCCGTCGTAGCGTTGGTGAGGTCCAGAGGGTTATAAGGAGACCCTCCCGCGGGGTTGGTCACACCACATTCCTGGCTCGAGTTGGCAGGCGCTGCGGCCACGGTAGTGTATTCGAACACCAGGGCGTTTCCGGCGACAGGCTCGCGCTCCAGGACGTGTATCGGGGTGACCGACGACAGCGTGGCGCCGGGAACGATGAACTGCGTAGTGGAGGCGGTGCCGTTAAAGATCTCTCCGATTTGCCAGTTGAGGATGCTCTTGAGTTCTGTGCTGCCCAGGCCGTTATTACTGGTGTCGCTCGTGTTCACCAGGACCAGCAGCGAGATCGCCCCAATGTCGGTGCTCAGCCAGCTCTGCACGGGCAGGCCGCTGATGGGATCGTCGCCGGAGATAGCGAAATTCGCCGGCTGAGCGGTGTTGCTGCTGAATGCGCTGTCAATCGTAACGCCCACGCCCGGAGCCGGCCCGGGGGAGTAGCCGAGGCCATTAATCGGACCGCAGGCATACGGCTGCGGGAGGGCCGCCAGCACCCGGGTGGTATTCCACAAGGCGTCCTCAGGGCGCTGGTCTCCCGGCGCGGCATTGAAAACGCAATTCGTGCCGGTGAGGCACGTGCTGCTCGCGCCGTTCGCGCCATAGATTTCGTTACAGATGTTCGTGGGCAGGGCTGTATCCGTGATGCCCGGGACCAGGTTGCTCCCGGCAGGCGGCGACGAGCAAGTGAACGAAGTAGGGAGGTCGAGTTGTCCCCGCGGATTGGCGAAAAACATGCGGTCCGCATTGGTCGAGTCGATGCCGACGTAGGCGCAGACCACGGTCGGATTGGTCGAGTTGTCCCACGCGATCCAGATGTTGCCGATCACATCGCTCAACTGGTCGGGAGGATTGGTGTAGGGATTGCGGTTGTCGTGAGCCGCTCCCCCTTTCTTCTGTGTCCAGATGTAGTTGCCGCACGGGCCCGGAGGTGCGGTGCCGGCGCCCCACAAGGCGGCCAGCGCGAAGGTATTGTAAAGGGCAGTCGCGCCCGCAGCGTTGAAGAGGATGGTGGGGTTTTGCGCTGCCGCCGGCTGCGAAACCACCAAAAGAATCGGGGCTGCCGCTAGGCTCAGAGCAGTGAACTTGAGCTTTCCTGCCTTCTTGATTGCCATTCTGTTTGTCTCCTCATTGTGCACGAGCGGGCCCCCCTTTCCGGCAGAGCCGTTATGTGCCACTTTGGATTTGTCTATCATATCGATGGACATACTTATGTCCATCGACATAGTCTTATATAGCGCCCCGGGGGTCCTGGTCAACTCTTTTTTTGAATTCTCTGTCCTTCTATCGGAGTTATTACCATCCACGTTCGCCGATATAGACAAGCGAAGGCAGTTCGCTGTAGTATATCACTATCTCGATAGACTTGCTTGTATCTGGCATTAGAGAGCGCCCGGTCTTCACGACCAATGGCGCCGGCAGGGCATGGCGGAAAGCTGGGGAGGCGGGGGCAGGCTCTTGTTTGTCATCTTAATCTAACGATCCTGCAATCTCCGCGTAACCATTCTGCGGCACAACAAAGAGGCTCTCGATTAGGGGCTTCTCTGCAAACCTTGGGAATGAAAGGCAGCCAAGCGTGAGATTTCCGAAGCTCGTATTCTGCACATTGACAGTGCTGTCCGCCCTGACAACCTTCGGGAGGGCCCAGCAGGCCACAACCGGCATGGGCGCCAGCGCGACCGCCGGGTCCATTTCGGGCACGGTCACCGACGTGACCGGCGGTGTGGTTCCGGGCGCCACGATTACGGTGACCGGCGCAGGCGTCCATAAGACCGCCACCTGCAACGATGACGGCCAGTACACCGTACCGGATCTCGGACCCGGCGCCTACACAATCACGGTGTCGCGGCCCGGGTTCAAAGATTTCAAGGTCGAGGGCCTGGCGGTCGCAGCCGGACAGGCGGCGCACCTCGACGCCCTCATGGTGCCGACGTCGGAAGTGACCAAGGTGACCGTCCAGGGTGAGAAACCGGCGTCGGTGGAAACCCAGACTTCCACCGTGAGCGGCACCATCACGCAGAAGCAGGTAGTCTCGCTGATGCTGAACGGCCGGAATTTCTCCCAGCTCATCACCCTCGCCCCCGGCGTCAGCAACCAGTCGGGCCAGGACGAAGCGCTGGTAGGGGTGAAGGGCAGCGTTAAATTCAGCGTGAACGGCGGACGGGTGGAGTACAACACGTTCGATGTGGACGGCAGCGATGTGCTGAACGCCGGGATCAACGGCAGCGCCAGCACGCTCATCGTTTTCCCGAGCCTCGATGCCATCAACGAGGTCAAAGTTCTCACGTCCAACTACGGCGCGATTTACGGCAAGAGCGCGAGCGGCACGGTGCTGGTGACCACAAAGTCCGGCGGAAGCAAGTTTCACGGCGACGCCTACGAATTCGTGCGCAACGAAATCTGGAACGCGCGCAATTTCTTCGACGAAACGCATGGCGCCCCGCTCTACCGCAGGAACGATTTCGGCTTCACGCTCGGCGGTCCGCTTTTCATTCCGCACGTCTATAACAACGCGAAGAACAAGACATTTTTCTTTTTCTCGGAAGAGATCCGGCGGGAAAAGACTCCGCAGGACTTCAATCAGGGCGTGCCTTCGCTCGCCGAGCGCACGGGCGATTTCAGCGACGTATGTCCGTTTGCCGAGCCCGGTCAGGGCATGCAGTCCGGCAGCGTGGTGCTGTTCCAGCGGTCCGCGTTTCCCGACTGCCCTTCGACCGGCAGCAGTTCGAGCTACGCCGGTTACCTCCAAACGTATCCCGGCAACCAGGTTCCTATCAATCCCAATGCCACGATTCTGCTCAACGCCGGCATTATTCCCCCGCCCAACTCTACTGTGGGGTGCAACTCGAGCATCAACTCGTGTTACGTAAACGTGGTTTCCCTGCCCACCCACTGGAACGAAGAGTTGTTCCGCATCGATCAGGTCATCACCGACAAGTGGCGCGCCAGCTTCCGCGACATTCACGATTCCTGGCACACGATCAACTCGACTCCCCAGTGGGGTTACGTGCAGAACAGCTTTCCGAACGTCGAAAACAATTTCGTGGGGCCCGGGGAGAGCGCGGTGGCGCGAGTGGGCGTGGTGGCGTCGCCCTCATTCTTCAACGACTGGGTCTTGAGCTACACAACCGACCACATCAGCCTTACCGACATCAATGGCGAAGGCGGAACCTGGCAGCGTCCGGCCGGACTCACCATGGGATACCTGTTCAACAACGGTTTCGGTGGCAAGATTCCCGGCATTGTGATCGCCGGCACGAACGCGGCCTACGGCGGCTTCGGTTTCGCCACCGATCCCTCGTTCGAGCCCTGGTCGCACTCCAATCCCACCTTCACCTTCCGCGACGACGCTGCCGCCGTGCACGGGAATCACACCATTGGATTCGGCGTGCACGTCGTTACCGCCCAGAAGAACGAATTCGACACCGGCGGCGGGGCGGATACCGGCGACGTGCAGGGTTTGCTGACCTTCAGCAATCTCGTGGGCAGTTCTCTCATCGGAAATGCCTTCGCCGACTTTCTGACGGGCCTCGGCGTTAGAGGCTATCAGCAGGACAGCACGACGGCGAAGTATTACGGCCGCTATCAAAGCGGCGAGCCTTATCTTCAGGACGATTGGCGCTACTCGCCGCATCTGACATTGAACCTGGGAGTTCGATTCAATATCTTCGGAAGCTGGCACGAGAAGGGCAACAACGTTTACAACTGGGATCCGGCCGCCTATAATCCGGCCATCGCCGCTGCCGTGGACCCAAGCTACGGATATCTGGTGAATCCGAGCACGGGAAACCCGATCCCTCTCAACCTGTCCAACCTGAACCCCGCCATTACCGACGGCCTGGTGCAATGCGGGGTCAATGGCGTCTCGCCGAGCTGCGCCCTGACGCACCACGGCTTCAACATGCTGAATCCCGCACCGCGGCTGGGTTTCGCCTGGGATCCCCGGGGCGACGGGAAGTACTCGATTCGCGCCGGCTACGGAGTCTTCTTTTTTCACGGCACCGGCAATGAGGCCAATACCGGATCGCTCGAAGGCAGCGCCCCGCAGGTGCTCAGCATGACACAGGATTTCGTTCCGGTAGGCTACGAATGTATCGGCGGTGTAGGCGGTGCGGCCGACTGCGGCAATCTGGTCAACAACGTCGCGTACCCGCTGAACGTCACCAGCATCCCGACCCTGACCGTCTGGCCCTACGTGCAGCAATGGAGCCTGAGCCTCCAGCGGCAACTGCCGGGCTCCATGGTGGCGTCGTTCGCGTACGTGGGGAGCAAAGGAACACACCTCGTCGCCGACCTTCAACTGAATCAGTTGGCTCCCGTCCCCGCGGGAGATAATCCGTTCAAGCAGGGCGACGCGATCACGGTCCCTATTTGTCAGGACTTCGACGGTAATTCCTTCCCCGACGTCGGCCTCTCCGCCGGCCAGCCGGGTTTTGTGAACCTGGAAGCGGCCTGTTACGGAATCCCGGGAGCAGCCAAGGCGTTTCCCGATCCGAACTCGCTCAGAACCTTCGCGCCCGGCTTCGGCGAGATCTTCGGGCTTGAGAACGTGGCCAACTCGAAGTACGACGCCTTTCAGGCCACGCTGCGCCGCACCGTCGGCCGGCTGAACCTCAGCCTGGCGTATACCCTCGGCAGTTCGCGGGACGACTCTTCGGACCGCTTCGACGCCACGCTGGTGAACTCGTTCAATCTCCGCTCCAACTACGCGCCCTCTAACTTCGATCAACGCCATCTGCTGAACGCCAGTTACGTTTACGACCTGCCATCGCTCGTGGGATTCGGCCGGATTCTGCGTCACTTCTACCAGTCAGACCAGCAATTGGCGCAGTCGTACACGCCGTCGTGGATTGCGCACAGGCTGCTCGATGACTGGGAGCTCTCGGGGATTACAACGATCCAGTCGGGAACACCCTTCAGCGTGATCAACGGCGGCAGCGCGGTCGATGGGGTCTCAGTGTTGGACAATGCCGGCGTGGCGAATGGCATTGGCGCCGGATCCTATCCGGACCAGATTCTGGTCTCATACAAAGGAGATCTGCCCGCAGGGGGAGACAACGGAAAGAGCTTCGGACCCCTGCTCTTGAACCCGAATGCCTTTGGTCCGCCGGCCGGTCTTACCTTCGGGGATGCCGGCCGGAATTCGGTCCGCAACCCCGGCCGCGTGAACTTCGACATGGCTCTGCTGAAGCATTTCAAGATAAGCGAAGGGACTACGCTGGAATTGCGCGGTGAGGCCTTCAACACTTTCAACAACACCCAGTTCGTGATCTACGATCCTAACCGGGGAAACACAGCCAGCAACGTGATCACGTGCTATGGCGGACCGCATGACGCGGCAGGCTACGACGGCAACGGGATCAATTGCCTCGAAGGCAGCGGCTTCCTGCATCCCGTCGAGGCCCACCGTCCGCGTACGCTGCAATTCGGGGCCAAACTCATCTTCTGAACGACACGGAGGCATCACGACCGGGCACGAGTCAGTCCAACGCGGCGAATCCTGTTTTAGGAGAAGGTTCAGTGCAGTGGCGCCCGGCTTCGATGATCGGAGTGGGTTTGAGCCGCTGCCTCCATGATCGCTGCCGGAGGAACCCGGTGCATCGCTGTAGTGAGCGTGTAGGCGAGATCACGCGGAGCCAAAGGCGGAACGATAAAGTCCGCCGCGCCGCCATCCTGGGTGTCGAGGTACAGCCGCATGCTCACCACGCGCGACATTACGATCACGGGCGTATCCTGCGTCAGCGTCCGCGTAAGCTGGATGACGTCCTTCCAGGTGCCATCTGCCAGATCCACGTCCGTCAGCACCAGATCGATGCCTTGCAGGTTTCGCAGCAGGCTTCGCGCCTCCGCGCACTTGCGCGCATGGTACACCTTAATCTCCTGGCGCTTGAGCATTTCCTCGATCCCGCGGAATGCGTCCGGTTCATTGTGAACCAGCAACACGTAACTTACTGTCCTCATAAGCACCTCCGACGCCCCTGCCGTCGGGCCAATAAATCTGCCCCTGACAACACACCCCTTCACATAAGTTTGCTATATCCAAAACCAGATTGCCTCCGTTAATAATTGGAGTCAATACAGTCTTTCCCCGACGATCGTGTAGTCCGGAGCGCGTGTACGTGCACGGACGAGTCCCGGCAACCGTGTACGTACACGTCCGCCTGCACCCCAATCAGGACACTCGTGAATCTTCAGCAGATGCGCGGCAGCGGATCGCCTACGAGCATGTCCACCACGCGGCTGCCGCCGTAACGGGTGTTTGCCAGCACCACACCGGCCGGCTGCTCCTGCACTTCGCCGATGACGCGCGCTTCGGCGCCGCCGGGAGCGCGACGCAGGGCCTCGAGCGCCGTATCGGCACAAGCGGAGTCGATCACCGCGAGGAACTGTCCTTCGTTGGCAATGTGCAGAGGATCGAGGCCGAGCAACTCGCAAGCGCCGCGGACGATGTCGCGGACCGGAATACTCTCCTCGACCAGATGAATGCCCAGCCGGCAATCGCGGGCCAGCTCATTGAGCGACGTCGCCACGCCGCCGCGCGTGGGGTCGCGCATCCAGCGGACACCGGAGGCAGCGGCCGATGCCAGGGCTTCGACCATCGGCAGCACCGGGCGCGTGTCGGAGCACAGGTCGGCTTCGAGATCCAGCTCGCCCCTCGCCAGCAGGATCGTGATGCCGTGGTCGCCGATCGGTCCCGAGAGGATGATCTTGTCGCCGGCGCGCACCGAACCGGGGGCGAGATTGATCCCTGGCAGGGGCCGGCCGATCCCGCAGGTGGTCACATACATCTGGTCGGCTTTCCCGTGCTCCACCACTTTGGTGTCGCCGCCGACGATCGAGACGCCGGCGCGCGCGGCAGCGGCGGCCATGGCGCGGGTTTCCGCCTCCAGGGTCGCCGTGGGAAGGCCAGCTTCGAGGACATAGGTCACGACCAGAGCCTGGGCACGCGCGCCCCCGACCGCGAGGTCATTGACGGTGCCGTTGACGGCCAGTTCACCAATGCATCCGCCGGGAAAGCGCAGGGGTTTGACCACAAAGCTGTCGGTGGTGATCGCGACAGGTGCGCCGTCGATTTCGACAAGGGCGGAGTCACCGAGATATTGCGGGCAGGAACCAAAGAGAATCGGGGCGATCAACCCTTCGATGAGGCGCCGGCTCGCCTTCCCGCCAGCGCCATGGGCCATCTCGATCTGGGGGTCGCGGAACCGGATTTTGGCTTGGGCGGGATCCATCGGGTCAGCGAGTCGACAGTTAACAGTCGACAGTCAACAGTTGAACGTCGAAGGTCAAAAAGCCAGCAATCGGTGCTGCAATCGGAAAGCGTCGATCGGCAATCGGCAATCGTCAATCGTCAATTACGCGACGGCCGTCTTGCGATGCTCGTAGTTGTAATAGGCGGCGCAGGACCCCTCGGAGGAAACCATGAGCGCTCCGATGGGGTGTTCCGGCGTACACTCCCGCCCAAAGAGTTTGCACTGGGCAGGCTTCAGTACGCCCTTGAGCACCTCGCCGCACTGCGCCGCCTTGGGATCGGTTACGCGGATGCCAGGGACCGGGAAGCGCTGCTCGGCGTCCCATTCCGCGTACGAATCCCGGACGCGCAAGGCCGATTGGGAGATGAATCCCATCCCGCGCCACTCGAAATACGGGCGCAGCTCGAAGACCTCAGCGATGGCCCGCAACGCCGCCTTGTTTCCTTCCCACGGCACCACGCGCTTGTACTGATTCTCCACCCTGGCTTCGCCGCGCGCGAGCTGCCGCAGCAGCATCAGGGTGGATTGCAGCAGGTCGAGCGGCTCAAATCCCGACACCACGATCGGCTTGCCCTCGTTCCGGGCGATCCACTCGTAGGGCCGGCATCCGATGACGGTGGAAACGTGGCCCGGACCGATGAAGGCGTCGATCCGCATGTCCGGAGAATCCAGAATGGCGCGGATAGCCGGAATGATCGTGACGTGGTTGCAGAATACCGTGAAGTTGCGAAGGCCCAGCGACCTGGCCTGCATCAGCGTGAGGGCGGTGGAGGGCGCTGTGGTCTCAAAGCCGATGGCGAAGAACATCACCCGCTTGTCCGGATTCTTCTGGGCCAGCTTGAGCGCGTCCGCGGGCGAGTAAACAACCCGCACGTCGATGCCCCGCGCTTTGTATTCAAGCGGACTGCCCTTGGTACCGGGAACGCGCATCATGTCGCCGAAAGCGGCGAAGATCACGTCGGGTTGCTCGGCGACCGAAAGCCCGTCGTCGATTCGGCCCATCGGCAGCACGCACACCGGGCATCCGGGGCCGTGAACGAACTCAATGTTCTCAGGCAATATGTCCTTCAGACCGAAACGGTAGATGGCGTGCGTATGCCCGCCGCACACTTCCA
>JASHPE010000041.1 GCA_030038235.1 Terriglobia bacterium | reverse complement strand
GGCTACTATTCGCTCCTCTTCGAAGATCCCGCGGGAATACGGCTCGAGTTCAATTACGTGCCCGGCAAGGGCGTGCTGGACGAAGGTGTCAGCTTTACGCCGAGCGGATATCGGTAGGCCATTCGCCGCCGCCCGCGCTCGCCACTCGCCGTCACAGCCCGGGTAGCAGGCCTGCGCCGTTTTCTCGCGCGCCGCTGCGCTTGTAGCTGCCTCGGCCTTGTCGCCAACCGCATGCGCAAGGGCAGCCTCGGCAACCTCGCGCGGGAATTCGGTGCGATCAGCGGCGCGGCGTGTGATCGACCCCACCTTGCACGAATCGAAGCGCTCGCTCCCAGCGTGCCAAACGTGCGCCAAGTCGTTGACAAGATCGAATTGGGAAGAACGGCGCGCTGGCGAAGTTACAGCGCCAGAGCGTCGAGGGGTTCGATGGTTGATTGCGGGGGTCCTGTTGCTGCTCGCTGTCGACGCCGGCCTGGTGCTCGGCCAGGCCCCGCGAACTCACCACTGCATTCACGTCTCCGACTCAGTTGCACCGGAACCATGACTTCGCCGTCGATGGGTTCTGCGTGCGTCTCCGCGCGGCCGCCAACATTGGGACCATCGACTTGTTGCGATTGGCAAGAAGGCCCGAACTCGCGTTGGGCCTGGTCCTTCACTTTCTCCGTTTCGACCTTTCGTCCTTTGGCGATGGCAGTCTGTTTGATCGCATCCTGGCGCTTGACATGTTCGGCAGCCCCATCGCCTTGGCACGCACGATGTGGGTGTCGCTTTGACGCATCGCAACGGCTCCTACTCACTGAGAAGCGGCACCAACATGTCTGCCCCCAAGAAAAGGAAGAAGGATGGCTAGAAGCGCGAGAACAGCTGCGTGAAGCCGTAGAGCTTGTCGTTGATCCCGTTCATGCGGCAGGCGTGCCAGTAGGTTGCGACGTTGACGCTGATCACCGGCTTGTCGAGCCAACGCTCGGCCTCGTCGGCAAGGCGTGCCATCGGGAGATTGGCCCCGAATTGCACGATCGCCTCGATGTCGGGTCCGTCGATCGACCGCATCGCCTCGATCATGTCGCGGGCAGTCAGGATCGAATAGGAGGCGGGGCTCTTGCCGCGCATATGATTGAAGCGGACGATATCGTATCCGTGGGGACCCAGCACTCCCCGTATCCTCGGCTCGATTGAAGGGTAGTAGGGCTCCATGACCGCGATCTTGCTCTTGATGCCGTGGCGCTTCAGTCCCTCGATGACGGCATCGGAAGCAAGCGCGACGGGAATATCGAAACCCGCAACGGTGCGAACGCGGCGCTTGAGTTCATCGCACCACTGCGCCGTGCCGCCCCAGATCGACAGCGCGGAGATGCCGAGGATGAAGGCATTGGGTTTGCAGTCCATCACCCGGTCCACCGCGTCCTCAAGCGCGGCATCGATGAGGCGGATCGACTCGTCGAAATCCGCGTTGGAGCCGATCTCCATGTCGGGAATGACCATGCGTGCGAGGTGGTTGGTCACGCCTGGCGGGCGCATGTCGTCGTATTCGGGTTGTACGACCGTGTTGGTGGAGGGCGTTGTGACGCCAAACGCCAGCCGCCAAGCCAGGTAATCGCGCATGCTTCACCTCGTTTGCATCGACGCCGCCGGGCGAACCGACCGGGCGAGACGCCATTGGCCCAGATCCAACCTCAAAGCACCTGAAACACCTGATAGGTCGGCCCGGCCGCCGAGCGCGACCCGCTCGCAACACAGCAAATGCTGTTCATCCACGCGTATTTGTCTGAGCTGGTCTCAAAGTATGGCGTGGTCCGAAAATAGTAGAGGCCGGCATCGACGGCTTCACCTCGATTGAGGCGATCGATCACGTCCTTGGGGCCGTGGCGGAATCCCTTGTAAGTCATATAGATCATCTGCTTGTCGTCCGTTTCGAGCGTAAGTCGAACATCAAGCTGCAGCACGCCGTCACGCCGCAATAGGAGCCAATCGCCGCCGCCCGGCAGCACCTTTCCTTTGAGGCGCGGACCCTCGAAGGTGCCGCCGGCGACCTGCGCGATCCGCCGTCTACCATACGGCGTCTCGCCAAGATCGGCGATCGAGGGCACATTGGCGGTAAGCTTGAACAACAACTCGGTCTTGATGTCCGGCATGAAAGGGACTCCTCGAGTGCTCGTTGCAGCAACCAACCTGGTGGGTGGGCGCAGACCCCGTTACCTGCTCGGGCCGATCGTATGCGACAACCGGTGTGTCGATCAACCGGGCAACCCGCCTGCATTCGGCCTGGAATAGTGCCAGGCGCCTCGGCGGCGAGGTACAGGACCCCGCCGCGCTTGACTGCCTTACCAAAGAATCGTTGACCAAGCGCGAGCGCGAACGTTAGGTCGATGGCTAGGAAGGTTTTCCCGGCCTGACTTTCACCAGCTAACAGACCGATGCTGTTTTCGGTGATCAGGTCCTGCACAAGGCGGGTTGGAAACACAAGCTCCCGCTCGCCATCCCAAACGAGCGTGAGTAGCCGCGAGTCGCTTTTGGGCGGCGCCTTATCATCACTCTTGGCCTCCCGTTCAGCTCCCGGCGCGAAACCAAGACGGGTAACCGGGAGACACCTAAGTTGCTGGTTCTGGGAGCTCGCATCGTTGGCTCACCGCGCTTCGTAATGGAATAGTCCCGCCGGATGCTGGATCGAATTTTCAACACCGAGTCCACCATCGGTCGTGGCGTGCTCCCGCTGCAGCAACATTGTCTCCCCGAATTGCAGGGTCCGGAATCGCTCCTGCGTGACGCCGAACCTGGCCTGGGCGGCGGCCAGGGCTGTGGTCGGAGCGTCGATTGCCTCATCGGAGAGTTGGAACGTGGCGTAATGCATCCCGATGCTCAGCTTGGCGTCAAGGTCGAGATGGGATCTGACAGCCTCCTCTGGATCCATGTGTTGGAATGACGTGAGCCAGCGCGGCTCGTAGCCTCCGACCGGCAGCAGAGCCAAGTCGATCTGGGGGAAGCAACTCCGGATCTGCCCGAAGTGAGCATTGTAGCCGGTGTCGCCCGCGAAGTATATTTTGAACCCGTTGGCTTCGATGACGAATCCGCCCGAAAGTGCGCGATTGTAATCAAGAAGCGTCCGCCGCGAGCAGTGCTGCGCAGGCACGTACGTGACCTTGACCCCGCGGGCCGACGTCTGCTGCCACCAGTCGAGTTCGACGGCATCGTGGATGCCGGCGTTGGCGAGATGGCGTCCATTGCCGAGCCCGGTCACCGTTACTGGTGACCAGCGGGTCTTCGCGTCGCGGAGCGTCGGCAGGTCGAGATGGTCGTAATGGCAGTGGGACACCAGAAGCAGGTCTACGGCAGGCAGGGAGTCCAAAGGCTGGCCGGGCTCCCTTACGCGGCGCGGTCCGACAAAAGAAATGGGACTAGCGCGCTGCGACCAGATTGGGTCAATCAGTACCGAAACGCCGCCGAGCTGGATCAGAAACGTCGCATGCCCGATGAACGTCACCGCAATCTCTTCGGCCCCTGCGCGTTTAGGCGGCGGGAAGGGGCCGTTCGCCACTTGATTCGGCCACTCGGCGCCCTTCCGCGTGAGCATCCACCACAGAAAGCCTCCGACCCGGGCGAGACTGTTCACGGAATTGCCAAAGCGTCTACCATCAAATGGGGCTACGGACGGCTCGGTTTTGGGCGGGCGCGGGTAGCGCCGCCCCAGATCGTCCAGGAGCCGGCCGAAGCGTCTACCGTCAAACGGAGCGACGGACGTTTCGGTTTTCGGCAGGGGCGGATAGCGCCGGTCCAGATCTTCCTGGAGCCGGCCGACGAAACGAGAT
>JASHPE010000338.1 GCA_030038235.1 Terriglobia bacterium | reverse complement strand
GGACCAGGCCCAAAAAGTACCGCAGGTGAGACGCGAAGCTGTTGAAGGCAAGTACGAGGAGCTCGAAATGCATTACCTCGAATCGAAAAGTGGGCCCGAAGTGATCGCGCGTCAGCGAACCTTCGCCGCCCGGCACATAGCAGCAGTGGCTGTCTTGCTGCTATCTGTCTGCGTCGGCTGGGCTCGGAGCTTGAAGCAAAACACGACGGCCGGGGCGGCAGTCGGGAATACACCCGCAAGCGGACGCGTCGCTCCGACTGGGCTGGATCCCGCCGACGCGCGCGGAGAGGACTACGTCATCGGACCTGAGGACGTACTGTCGATCAATGTCTGGAAGGATCCCGAGGTCTCCGGAAGTGTCCCTGTCCGGCCGGACGGCCGGATAACCCTGCCTTTACTGGGTGATTTGGTCGCCAGCGGGCAGACACCGCCCCAACTCGCTGCTGAGATCCGCGGGAAGCTCAAGAACTACATGCTGGATCCCGAAGTCCAGGTGATCGTCACCCAAGTCAAGAGCCATTCGTTTAACGTCGTCGGAAAGGTCACGAAACCGGGTGCCTACGAGCTGGCAAAACCGACCACTGTACTGGACGCGGTGGCCCTGGCGGGTGGATTTCAGGACTTTGCCAAGCTCAACAAGGTATACGTTCTGCGGCGGATGCCGGACGGCTCTCAAAAGATGCTGCCCTTCAACTACAAGCAGGTCATCAAGGGCCGGCAACTCGACCAGAACATCGAATTGCAAAACGGCGACACCGTCGTGGTGCCGTGAGTCTTAAGTGCGCACTTGGTTCGTTTCCGTGCTCGTCGCATTCCTCACGCCGGCAGGCTTGTGGGCGCAGCTCGGAAATTCCGGGAGCCCGGTCACTGCGGGTGGCGTCCCTTTCGGCAACGGGCAAGCGCCGAGTCTGAGCTACGCCGGGGAAACGACCCCCACCAACATGTTCTTGGCGAGCCTGAGCAGCCAGACGACCTATGACAGCGACGCACTCCAGACCAGCGGACCACACATCAGCGATGTGATTTACACCCTGGGACCTCAATTCGCTCTGGTGCAAACCGAGGGAAACTTCACTGCGGCACTCGATTATCAGCCCTACTTCCAATTTTATCAGCGCCTGACGGAATATGATCGGGTCAATCAAACCACATCGGCTGACCTGAGTTACAAATTCGGTCCGCGGCTGACGTTCCGCCTTCGCGATTCGTTTCTGGACCAGACCGGGATGTATCAGCCGCAACCTGGCACCGACTTCGTGGGCGGGCTGGGAGCTCCTACCGCGCTGAACACAACGGTTTATGCTCCACTCTTATCGCAGCGCATCAACAACACCCGTTTCGATGCCATTTATAGGAGGAGTGCACGTACTTCGTTCACCTTATTCGGCGACTACGCCAGCTCGCATTATGGCACCTCGACAGCGAGCACGGTGTCAGTTTTAAACACTGAATCAGTTACCGGCGGCGCGCAGTACGCCTACAGGGTGAGTGAGCAACTCACTTTCGCAGTGCTCTACACGTTCCAACCGATGAAGTTTCTGGGTGCGTTGCCGGCCGGAAGCGCCTCCCAGACGACCGTTCAGAGCGCTTTGGCCACAGTGGGTTGGCGTGCCTCGCCGAGCGTTATGGTGACTCTCTTCGGGGGACCGCAGTATACGGAGCTTGATGGAATCGAGGGTGTCCCCTCGTCGCCCACGGGGTCTGCCGACACTTCGCACAAGCATTGGAGCTTGGCAACAGGTGGAACAGTAGGCAAACAATCTGAGAGAACGGCCTTGTTTCTTTCGCTCTCCCGAGCGGTTTCGAATGGTGGCGCCTGGCTGCCGGCCGTGACAGCCTCCACGGTGAACATTGGCTTCCGGCGGCACCTCGCGAGGCGGTGGGATGCAAGCTTCAATCTGAGCTACGCCCAGAATCAGTACCTGGGCAGCCTGCTTGGAGGTGGGAGGCTTGACAGCGAAACTGCCGACGTAACCCTGAGCCACTCCGTAAGCGAAAGGGCAACGGCCCGCTTAAGCTATGACTTCATCCAGCAGCAAGGCAGCGGCTTGTCGATTCTAGGAGAGAACTTCAACCACAGCCGTGTAAGCTTTGGGATCTTTTATCAACTGAGAAAGGCTCCCCTTGGCCGATGATCTGTCATCGCCAATGCCGGCCGTGCGACCAAGTCAGAGTTCCACGAAACTCAGGGTCGATCAGATTTCGAATTCCTCATTCCAGTCTGGCAGCCAGCAACCAATCCTAAGTTGAACAACTCTTCGCCTGAAGATAGTGGCGATGCCGGTGGGCGCCCCGTCGCCACAAATGGGCAGCCTCGCTTCCGCGGTGGGCCTTGCCCTCAGTTTGTGCCCGAACCCTGGTTTACGCGTTTGCTTTCGGTTGAACGGAGGCGGGCCGAACGCTCAAAGCGACAGTTTCTTCTGATGTTGCTCCACGCCCAGGAACTGCTGGGTAGCTCCGAACGCGAGGAACTGCTGCCAAAGATCATTGCGGCGCTCCTCTCGGCGACCCGTGAAACGGATCTCAATGGATGGTATGAGCAGAGCGCGGTGGCGGGCACCATCCTAACCGAAATTCGGGCCGACGACCTTGCCAAGACGGTTACGACCGTACACTCGAAGGTCAACGCAGCTCTTCTCGCGGCGCTCGGTTTGAGTCGTCTCAGTCAGATCCGTATTTCCTTCCACCTGTTCCCGGAGCGGCCCCAGGCTCAGAGCCCGGGGACCCATCTCCCCAAATTGGGAGTCCACTCCCCAGACTTGGTTCTCTATCCCGATCTGTCCCTTCAGAACAGGTCAAAGAAGCCTTCCCGTCTTCTGAAGCGGGTTATGGACATCTCGGGGAGCTTGCTGGCGCTCATCTTTCTCGCGCCCTTCCTGGCAATTATAGCTTTCGCCATTAAGGTGACTTCCGAAGGTCCGATCTTGTTCCGGCAGGAGCGACTAGGTCAGTACGGCGTTCCGTTCACTTTCCTGAAGTTCCGGAGCATGTACGCCGACACAG
>JASHPE010000337.1 GCA_030038235.1 Terriglobia bacterium | reverse complement strand
TTGCGCTTGAGCGGAGCGGGCGCGGCCGTCGGCTTGGTGGGGGCGTTTGCCGCCTCTCGCCTGATGTCCGGATTCATATACGGCGTTACCGCGACGGATCCGTTGAGCTATGCGGCCGGCACCTTTGTTGCCATCGGTGTGGCTCTTGCGGCGTGCTACTTCCCGGCGCGCCGCGCGACCAAGGTGGATCCGCTGGTGGCATTGAGGTACGAATGAAAGGATTCGTTGATTCAAGGACTCGATGAGTCAATTCCCGATCGGGGAAGTAAACCATGTCGACTCTGATTACCGACCTTCGTTACGCAACCCGCACGCTCCGCAAGAACCGCGGCTTCGCGGCCGTCGCGGTGCTGACGCTGGCGCTCGGTATCGGCGCGAACACCGCGATTTTCAGCGTGGTTAATGCGGTGATCCTGCGGCCACTGCCCTACCCCCATCCGGACGAGATGGTTCAGGTAACAGCGGCATGGAAGGACGGAGGCGTCGTCGATTCCTTTACGGTCCCCGAGTTTGAATTCTATCGCGACCACGCGAGCGCCTTTCAGGCGATGGCCGGGTACCGGGGCGGCGGGGACCTCGAAATCAAGCGGAGCGGCGCTTCCGAGTGGGTTAAGTCGCTGCGCGTGACGGACGGCTTCTTCCAGGTGCTCGGCGTCAGCCCGGCTTTGGGCCGGGAGATCGTGCGCGATGAGACCCTGCCGGGAAGCGCCCAGACCGTGATCTTGAGCGATTCACTGTGGCGCAGCGCGTTTGGCGGGGACCGGAGCGTGATCGGCCGCCAGATTCAAATGGGCGAGGATACTTACACGGTGGCCGGAGTGATGCCGCCCGGTTTTGCTTTTGTTGGGCAGCCTGCGGACGTCTTCGTGCCCTTGCGGCTGGGACGGACGATTGAGGATCAGGGGATGAACACGGGCGTCATCGCCCGGCTCAAGCCCGGAACAGACCTTGCCCAGGCACAAGCCAATATGGGCGTAGTCTTTGAAGCGTTCCGTCAAAGCGGCGCGGCTCAGTCGGGGCAGCGAGGCATCCAGTTGGTGAATTACCAGCGGTACCTGCTCGGGGACCTGCGACCCAGCCTGCTGATGCTGTTCGGAGCCGTCGCACTGTTGCTCCTGATCGCCTGCGCGAATGTCGCCAGCCTGATCATGGCGCGCGCGAACTCGCGCCAGCGGGAAGTCTCGATCCGGCTGGCCCTCGGCGCCGAGCGATTGCAGCTCTGGCGTCAGTTCCTCGCCGAAAGCTTGCTGATCGCCCTCATCGGCGGCGCGGCCGGCCTGGTCGCGGCGGCCTGGACCCTGAAGGCCTTGGTGGCTTCGATTCCGTGGGACGTTCCTTCGGCAGCTGACATCGGAATTGACGGCCGCGTCCTCGTTTTCACCCTGCTGCTTGCGCTCGTTACCAGCGTGGTCTTCAGCCTCACGTCCTATGGGCAGACTTCCAGGCTCGACCTGAATTCGTCGCTCAAGGAAGGCGGTACGCAAGCAGGGCGCAGCACCACTCGCAGCCGCACCCGCAGCGCGTTGGTGATCGGTGAAGTGGCGCTTTCCCTGATGCTGCTGGTAGGAGCCGGCCTCCTGATCGAGAGCCTCTATCGCCTGCACCAGCAGAAGCTGGGTTTTGACCCGGAGCACGTCTACACGATGGTCACTCCGCTCGCTCGGGACGCGATGGCCACGCCCGGCGAGGTGTGGAATTTCGAGCAACAGGTCCTGGAGCGCCTCAAGGTTCTACCGGGAGTCGCGTCCGCGGCCGCGGTCAGCAAGCTACCGCTGACGGGTCCTGCAAACCTGCCAACGGAACATGAGGGCCATCCCAAGCACAGCATCGGCGGCATGGAGTATCGCGCCGTCAGTCCGGAGTACTTCCGCACGATGCAGATTCCGATCCTGCAGGGCCGAGGCTTTCAAGAGACCGACACCGCTTCCTCGACGCCGGTCGCTGTCATCGGCGAGACTGTGGCGCGGCAATGGTGGCCGGGCAAGAGCCCGATCGGCGACCGCATCGTGGTGGGCGAATATGGCGAGCATGAATATGCACAGGTTCTGGAGCCGCCGCGCGAAGTGGTGGGGGTAGTGCCCGATGTGAAGAACCTGACCATCGATGAGGCCGATCCCACAACGGTCTACGTGCCCGCCTCCCAGCTCTTCAAGCCGTTTTTCGGTTCCACGGCCTGGGCGGTTCGCACGAGCGCAAAGATTGACGTGGGCACGGCGATGCGCGCTGCCGTGACCGGGGTGAATCCCGATCAGCGCGTGGTCGATGTGCAGTCGATGTCCGATATCGTCGCCCAATCGGTAGCGCACCCGAGCTTCAACGCTCTGCTGATGGCGATATTCGCCGCGCTGGCGCTGACGCTCACTTCAGTCGGGATTTATGGCGTACTCAGCTTTCACGTCAGCCGGCGGACGCAGGAGATTGGAATCCGCATGGCGTTGGGCGCGAAGCGGAGCAATGTGATTTTCATGGTTGCGGGAGAAGGAGCCGCACTGGCAGCCGCCGGAATCGGGATCGGGTTGGTGCTCGCCCTCGCCCTGAGCCGTTTCCTGACGAGCCTGCTCTCGGGGATCGCAGCGACCGATCCTGCAGTCTACGCGGTCGTCGCGATCGCGCTGCTTGGAGTTGCGTTGCTCGCGAGCTATATTCCCGCGCGGCGGGCGGCGAAGGTGGATCCGCTGGTGGCGCTACGATATGAGTGATGAGACAGAGCTGTTAGCTAGCTGCTAGCTTTCAGCCTTCAGCGGTCAGCCTTCAGCCTTCAGCGATTGGGTATCTGACAAGAACGTCGCTTGAAGCTGATAGCTGATGGCTGATAGCTGACGGCTATAATTTTTAAAAACTGCGCAGCTTGGTAATTCGGCTGCACAAAGGAGCAGACATGAATGGAAACGGAGAAGGGCTGATTCGGCTGGAGGGAGTGACCAAGGTCTTCTTCACCGACGAAGTGGAGACGCACGCACTCTCCGGTGTTCATCTGGAAATTCAGAAAGGGGAGTATGTGTCGATCGCCGGACCTTCGGGCTGCGGCAAATCGACTCTGCTCTCCATCCTGGGGCTTCTGGATTCGCCGAGCGACGGCAAGTACTGGTTGAACGGCACGCCCGTGGAGAATCTGGATATGGGAGACCGCGCGCGCATTCGCAATCGCGAAGTGGGCTTCATCTTCCAGAGTTTTAACCTGATCGGCGACCTCAATGTTTATGAGAACGTCGAGTTGCCGCTCACCTATCGCGGGATGCCGTCTGCCGAACGCAAGACGCGTGTGATCGAGGCTCTGGAGCGCGTAGGGATGTCGCACCGCATCAAGCATTATCCCTCGCAGCTCTCGGGCGGCCAGCAGCAGCGTGTGGCCGTGGCGCGCGCTCTGGTCGGCTCGCCCTCGATCCTCCTCGCCGACGAGCCCACCGGCAACCTGGACTCGAAGAACGGCGACGCGGTGATGGAGTTGCTGCGCGACCTGCATCGATCCGGCGCGACGATCTGCATGGTCACGCACGATCCGCGTTTCGCCCGCTATGCCCAGCGCACCGTCAACCTGTTTGACGGCCGCGTGGTGGAAGAGAGCGAAGCGGAGATGGCGTCATCCGCGGGCGCAAATTGAATCAGTGGCTCATTGAATCATTGAGTCAATGAGGAGTGGAGGTGTCCCATGCAGGGTTTGCTTCAGGACCTGCGCTACGGTTTTCGAATGCTCGCACGAAAACCCAGCGTGACAGTTGTTGTGCTGGTGACCCTTGCACTCGCCATCGGCGCCACCACAGCGATCTTCAGCGTGGTCTACGGCGTGATGCTGCGCAGTCTGCCCTACCCCAAGCCCGATCAGATTATGAGCCTCAAGGAAGTAGCCGCCGACGGCCACCTGATGAACTTCACCGACCCAAACTTCCGTGACTTGAGAGCCCAAAACCACAGCTTCGCCGCAATGGCATCGGGCTATGGCGATCAAGTGACGGTCTCCGGCGGCTCCGGGCCTGCGCGCGTTAACGTCGCTGTGTTTTCGCGAGACTTCTTCCGGGTAATGGGTGTTGCGCCCATCCTTGGCCGCGGTTTTTCGGCCGACGAACTTCACCAGGGCGCCGCGCCAGTGGCGCTGGTCAGTTACGCTTACTGGCGCCAGCATCTGGGCGGCTCGCCCGATCTCTCGTCGCTTAAGCTCAAGGCGGAGAACCTCGAGTTTTCCGTGGTGGGCGTTCTGCAGCCCGGCTTCGACTATCCGGATCACGCCGATATCTGGATTCCGGCGGAACTCTTCGGCGAGGAGAGCCAGAGCCGCACGGGCCACAATTGGTCTATCGTCGTCGCTCGCTTGCGGGATGGCGTGACCCTGAAGCAAGCGCGTGGCGACCTAACCGTTTTGGCGCATCGTCTTTACCAGCAGTATAAGCCCGCAATTGATATGAGGGACGCCAGCGTGATGCCGCTGCGCGACGCGCTCACCGCCAACGTCCGCCCGGCCCTGCTGATTCTGCTGGCGGCCGTCGGATTCCTGCTCCTGGTCGGATGCGCGAACGTGGCCAATCTCCTGATGGCGCGGGCTGCCGAACGTGAGCGCGAGCTTGCTGTCCGCGCTGCACTGGGCGCGGGTCGCAGCCGTCTGGTCCGCCAGTTTCTTGCCGAGTCCTTGTTGTTGTCGCTCGCCGGCGGTGCACTGGGAGTGCTCCTGGCGATATGGGGTGTGGATGCGCTCCTGGCGCTCGCTCCGCCCAATCTGCCTCGGCTCGATGAAGTCTCGGTTAATTTGCCGGTCCTGGCCTTCGCATTCGGCATTTCGCTGCTGGTCGCGGTGGGGCTCGCCATCGCAACCACTGTGCGCACTACGTCTGTGGACCCGCAGGCGGCGCTTGCCGAGGGCAGCCGGGGCGCCGGCGGATCGCTCGCCTCGCAGCGCATTGCGCGTGTTCTCGTCGGCGCACAAATGGCGGTCACGCTGGTGCTGCTGGCAGGGGCTGGCTTGCTGGGCCGCAGCCTGTTGCGGGTGCTCTCCGTCGATCCCGGATTTCGGACCTCGCACGTCGTGACCATGGAGCTGGAGGTGCCAGCCTCGCAACTCGAAACGATGAGCAACGTCGAAGAAGCGGTGAAAGATACCAGTCCAGGCCGTTTCATGAACAACCTCTTTGACCGCCTGAGGTCGCTTCCCGGCGTCGAGCAAGTCGGAGGGGTTTCAGCCCTGCCTTTAGAAGCCGGCGATTGCCCGGACGGCAAATTCCTGCTGCTTGATCGCGAGCCGCAGTTCAACTTTAAACCAGACACTCCGGAATTCAACAAGGACTTCGAGCACCTGTGGGTGACGGCTCCGGGCGGCGAGGGTGATTATTGCGTAGCAAGTAAGGACTATTTCACGGCGCTCGGTATTCCTCTGCTCAAGGGTCGCCTATTTGACGAAGATGACACGGCTACCGCGCCCCACGCTGCCGTGATCAGTGAGTCGCTCGCTCGCACCACCTGGCCTAATCAGGATCCCCTGGGCCGGACCATCGACTTCGGCAACATGGATGGGGATTTGCGGCTGCTTACCGTCGTAGGGGTCGTTGGTGACGTCCGCTACCGGAGCTTGGAGAAACCTCCCGAACCGACCGTCTACGTTGACTACCGGCAGCGGCTGCGCGGCGGACGCGACTTTACAGTCGTGATCCGCTCGAACATCCCGCCACAGAGTATTCTGGCGAGCGCGCGCACGGTTGTTCATGAGGTTGCTCCCGACGTAGCCCCCCGCTTCGCGACCTTTCAAGATGTCTTTTCGTCTTCCCTTGGCACTCGACGGTTCAACCTGACACTGGTGGGTGCGTTTGCGGTGGCGGCGCTGCTGCTGGCGGCCGTCGGCGTTTACGGCATTATGGCGTACTGGGTTTCGCGGCGCACCCGCGAGATCGGCCTGCGGATGGCGCTGGGCGCTGAACGCGGCAATGTGCTCGGCTTAGTGCTTGGACGCGCCTCAGTGACCATCGCGGCGGGGTTGGCGGTGGGACTCGGCGGAGCCTTCATCCTGACGCGCTTTATAGAATCGTTGCTCTTCGATGTGAAAGCCGCCGATCCGCTGACGTTCACGGGTGTGGCGCTCCTTCTGGCTGCCGTGGCTCTGCTGGCAACCTACATTCCGGCGCAGCGCGCGGCTAAGGTCGATCCGATGGTGGCGTTGAGGCATGAATAAGGCATGGGTTTGCCAGGGCGCAACGAAGGTTGGGACAGCCTTCGACGGGCGTTTGACGCGCCGAACACATTGTAACGACATATGTATAACACAGTCGGTTTAAAACACTCTTATGCAGTGACTTAGCCGAGGAAGCTTCGAGAGTGCCCAAAGGGTCGAATATCAAATATTAAGGTAAGTCCCACGATGTTGTTGAAAACAAAGGAGCGGCGCAAAAACGTAACGGTAAGTCCCACGATGTTCATAAAGGTAAAGGCTTTAACTCTCGGGAACTGGGTTTATCGTGTAACCTACGGAAACAGAACGACCGTTAGAAGGACGGATCGGATAGCCTTCATTGGACTGCTGAGGCAAACACACTGATGATTCAACTGCGAAACATCGAAAAATCGTACCCGGTAGGCGCCGGACGCTACTACGTGCTGCGCCGGGTCAATTTGGACATTCAGGAAGGCGACTTTCTGACCATCATGGGCCCCTCAGGCGCCGGAAAATCGACACTGCTGAGCATCCTGGGCCTCCTCGACGGGGCTTGGACGGGC
>JASHPE010000336.1 GCA_030038235.1 Terriglobia bacterium | reverse complement strand
CGCGATCACCAGCACGTCCTCGCCGGGCCGGAGCTCGGCGCGCGTCATGAGCATGTGCCAGGCCGTCACGGAAACCAGGGGCACCGCCGCAGCTTCGTCAAAGCTAAGATCGCCGGGAATGGGGATCACGTTCATCTCTGGCGACTTCACGTATTCGGCGTAGCCGCCGTCGACCATCACGCCAAACAACGTGTAGCTGCGGCAGGCGCTGTCGAGTCCTTTGAAGCATTGCTCGCACTGGCCGCAACTGATGCCGGGCGAGAGCAGCACGCGATCGCCGGGCTTCACGCGCCGCACGAGGCTTCCCACAGCCGCCACCTCGCCCGAGATGTCGCTTCCCACAATGTGCGGCATCGGCAGCTTCCAGCTCGCCGTGCCCTTGCGCAGCCAGATGTCGAGATGATTCAGGGCGCACGCCACGACCTGAACAAGAACTTCGTTGGCCGCGATCTCGGGCTTGGGCGCGTCTTCATATCGAAGGACGTCGATGCCGCCGTGTTCGTGAAATCGGACTGCTTTCATTTAGGTTGACCTCGCAGTATTCAAGGTGGTTGCGGCGCCACGCAACGGGGCTCATGACTCTTCTTCGGAAAAAAGTTAAACGCTCGATCCGGAAGCATAATTGACTCCCGCCAAGCCCGAGTCTAACCTAATCAATGAAGCCATGGACATCTTCGAAGAGATCGCGCGTCTCCGCAAATCGGGCCGAAAGGCGGCGCTGGCTACCATCATCAACGTGCAGGGGTCGGTGCCGAGTTACGAAACCTCGAAGATCCTGATCCGCGACGACGGCTCGATCGTTGGAACCGTAGGCGGCGGCTGCGTGGAGGCCGATGTCTGGTCGACGGCCCAGGACGTGATGCGCGAAGAGAAGCCGCGGCGCCTGCATTTTAATCTGAACGAGAACCCGGACGCCGACCAAGGACTGGTGTGTGGCGGCTCACTCGACATCTTCATTGAGCCGATTCTGGCCACGCCCACGCTCTATCTCTTCGGGGGCGGGCACGTGTCCCTCTCCATCTCGAAGGTAGCGAGCCTGGCCGGATTCGAGACCATCGTCGTGGATGATCGCCCGGCTTTTGCCAACAAGGAACGTTTTCCCGAAGCACTTGAAACCTACTCCGGCGACTGGGAGCAGAGTTTCGCGCAACTGCAGCCGAACGATTTCTCATATCTCGTGATCGCGACGCGCGGGCACAAAGGCGATCTGACGTGTCTCCGCTGGGCGCTGGCCACCTCCGCTCGTTTCATCGGCATGATCGGCAGCAAGCGCAAGCTGATCGAGTTCTCGAAGGTGCTCGCGACCGAAGGCGTATCTCAAGACCAGTTCGAGCGCATTCACTCGCCCGTCGGACTCGCCATCGGCGCGCTTACGCCGGGAGAAATTGCGGTTGCCGTAGTGGCGGAGATGGTCACCGTGCGGCGCAACGCCACGCCCTCCGTGGCGGCCCTCGCCTATCAACCGAAAGTCCAGCAAGTTTCATGAAAGACGGATCCTTCTCATGTACGGCCGGGCGCGCTGTTGTCGCCGGGCTGGTGCTCGCTGCCGGCGAATCGTCACGAATGGGCCAGGATAAGGCTCTGCTGCCCTATCGCGGTCGCACATTTGTCGAGACCATCATCGGCAAGCTGCGGCGCGCCGGAATCGATCGCGTAGCCGTGGTGCTCGGCCACAACGCCGACGCCATTCAGAGCGCGATCGACCATAACAGCGCGGACATCGGCCGCGTTGAGATCGTTATCAATCGCGATTACCGGCGCGGCCAGACTTCGTCACTGCAAGCCGGCCTCACCGCCCTCCAGCGACCCGCCGCCGAATCCGCTGCCCCGCGATCGGCCGCTCCCGATGCAATCGTTCTCTGCCTCGTCGATCATCCCGCCTTCGATCCTGCCACGGTGACCGCGCTGCTCCGGGCATTCGAGCGCACTCGAGTGCCCGTGGTCGTCCCGACGCACGGAGGCCGGCGAGGACATCCCTCGCTGATCGCGCAAGCGCTGTTCGCGCCCTTGCTCGCGCTCGGTCCTAACGAAGGCGCCAACAGCGTGATCCGCGCCTGCCGCGAGCAAACGGAACAAGTAGAAGTGCCCGACCCCGGCATTTTGGTGGATGTGGACGACGAGGCGGCCTATCGCGGCCTAGAGACGGAATAGCGTTGCATCAGAGGACTGGATTCCGGAGTTCTGTAACATCTTGGCCTATCATGATCCATCATGAAAATGATAGGTTTCGGGCATGTCACAGACTCGTGAGAAATTCCCCACCCAGGTTAATTCGGAGGTCCTCTCGGCCGTCCGCGCCCTTGCCCAAAACGAAGGGCGGCAAATCCAAGCGCTCGTGGATGAGGCCCTGAGCGATCTGGTCGAGAAGCACAATGGCGCAAAGCCGCGTGCCCATGTCACGGGCACCTATCTCGCCAGTCATGAAAAGTACGGTCCGCTCTACAAGAAGCTCGCTGAATGAGCGACTACCTGACTCTGGCCGAAGTGCTGGCCATGCACGCCGATCAGATTGAGCGCACGGAGGCTCGCCGGGCGTTCGGGATTATGGACTCTTGGAGGCTGCGCTCTATCGGCCCCAGAGCGGCTATTACACCGATCTTATTGAGGAAGCCGCTGCGCTCTGGGAAAGTCTCGCCCAGTACCATCCGTTCGTCGACGGCGATAAGCGCGCTGCGTTCGCGGCCACCTATACGTTTCTGGCAATCAACGGCATGCGCCTTACGGCGGACGCTCAGGAGACTTACCGTTTCATTGCAAGGCTGCATCGAAGAGGCCGGTTCAGATTCGACAGGTTGATTCCGTGGCTCCGCAGCCACGTAACTCAAGATCGGCTTCAAAAGTAGGGCTATCGGCCGGCAAATCCGAAACAATTCCCGCCGATATGGCGCCGGCGAGGTTGCCAGCGCTTCGTCCATTGCGCGCCGTGTTCCTGCGGGAGTAAGATGAGGCACGGTAAACGCATTACTCAGGGAGGCTCTTCGCGTGAAACGAGTAAAGAATCGCGGCTGTTCGGCAAGACGGCGGTCGCTGTCAAGTCCCTCCGCATTGGCGATCGTTGTTCTGATTCTGCTCGGCTCGACGGCTTGCGGCAATCATGCAGGCGGCTTTGACTTCTCCAGCATGTTTCGCCGCCACAAAACGTCGGCCGGAGACTCCGAATTCACCAAGCACCTTCAGGAGCGATTGATTCTGGCAGCGCCTGGCTCGGTGATCGATCTGCCCGAAGGACGCTTCCATGTGGACCGCGTCCTCTCGCTGACCGTCGACAACGTCACGCTGCGCGGCAAAGGCATGGACAAGACCGTGCTCTCGTTCAAGGGCCAGACCTCAGGTTCGGCGGGGCTGCTGGTGACGGCCAACGGCTTCACGGCCGAGGACATCGGCTTTGAGGATATGGCGGGCGACGGCGTAAAGGTTAACGGAGCCACAGACGTGACCTTCCGGCGGGTGCGCGCCGAGTGGACCGCTGGTCCCAAATCAGGCAACGGCGGATACGGCCTGTATCCGGTGCAGTGCCAGAACGTCCTGATCGAGGACTCGGTGGTGAAGGGCGCCGCCGACGCCGGCATCTACGTCGGACAGTCGCGCCAGATCGTGGTGCGGCGCAATCGCGTGGAGCAGAACGTAGCGGGCATCGAGATTGAAAACTCCCAGCACGCCGACGTCTATGAGAACACGGCCACCGGCAATACCGGCGGCATCCTGGTGTTCAATATCCCCGATCTTCCCGTGAAGGACGGCCGCTATGCCCGCGTCTTCCAGAATCAGATCTATGCCAACAATGCAGACAATTTCGGCTCGGCCGCCAGCATGGTTTCCAAGGTCCCGCCGGGCACGGGGCTGATGGTCATGGCCACCAAGCAGATCGAAGTGTTCGGAAACACCATCAAGGACAATCGCACCGGCAACCTGATGCTGGTAAGCTTCTACGCCACCGAGGTTGCTATCCACGACGCGGCGTACGATCCCTACGAGTCTGGCATTTACGTCCATGACAACCAAATGTCTGGCGGAGGCACGGACCCCGGAACGCTGAAGGTGAAAGCGTTAGCGCTCGCGCTCGGGAGACCGTTGCCCGACGTCTTGTACGACGGCGTCGTCGATCCGAAAATGAAAGATGCCTCCGGAAATTTGGCCGGCGACGATCGCATCTGCATCCAGAACAACGGCAGCGCCACTTTCCTCAATTTCGACGCGACGGGCAACTACCGCCACCCGGATCGCAGCTTGGCGTCGCACGCTTGCTCCTTCGCTCCGCTTGAAGCCGTGAATCTGCCGCAAACCGGTCCGGCGCAGGCCTCCGGCGCCAGCGCCTCGGCCAACGGAAACGAATGATGATCTCCCGGAAGGCCGCGTGTACAGCGCTCGGGCTCGCGGCCACCCTGATGCTAGCTTCGTGCCAAGGGCGTCGCAACGTGCAGGAGCATTTGGCGCCGCCCTTTCCGGGCCGTCTTTCCGCCTGGCGATTGTTCACCGGCCGCCCCGCCGAGCTTCATCCGAACGCAGGGGTCGTGCCTTACGATTTGAACACGCCGCTGTTTTCCGACTACGCAGATAAATTCCGATTCGTCTGGATGCCGCCCGGGACTTTCGCGGCGTATCGGCCCGACGACGTTTTCGATTTTCCCATCGGCACGATTCTCTCCAAGACGTTCGCATTCCGGACCGAGCCGAACGGCCACGAACGCCTGATCGAGACGCGTTTACTGGTGCACACGCGATCGGGTTGGGTCGGGTTGCCTTACGTCTGGAACCGAGACCAGACGGAAGCGACGCTCGACGTAGCCGCCGATCCCGTGCCCGTGCGTTTTGTCGATGCCGCCGATCACGAGCATTCCACGAACTACATCATTCCCAACAGCAACCAGTGCAAGGAATGTCACGCGCTCCACAAAGTGATGGGACCGCTCGGACCCAAGGCGCGTAACCTGAATAAGAGCTTCGCCTATTCCACCGGTTCGTCGAACGAGCTCGTTCATTGGGCGGCGGCCGGTTATCTGAAGGGATCCCCGGACCCCGCGACGGCTCCGCGCGCCGCGGTTTGGAATGACCCGTCCACAGGCCCGCTTGATTCGCGGGCGCGAGTCTATCTGGACGTCAATTGCGGTTCGTGTCATCGCCCGGGCGGGGCGGCGGCCACTTCGGCCCTCTACCTGGACCTGGCCAATAATAGCGACGAGAATCTGGGCGTCTGCAAAACGCCGGTGGCCGCGGGCCACGCTTCCGGCAATCTCTTGTTTGACATCGTGCCCGGCAGACCGGAGGAGTCGATCCTGGTGCGGCGCATGGAATCGACTGCGCCCAAGGTGATGATGCCGGAGATTGCCCGCACGCTGCCACACGAGGAAGGGATCGAATTGGTCAGCGCCTGGATTGCGTCGTTGCAGGGGGCTTGCACTGCGGCCAGGCCGTAGCGCGGGCCAGAGGACAAACCGAATGGTGAAGAAGCGCATCATCGCGGGCATCGACCTGGGAGGCACCAGCATGAAGGTGCTGGTCGTAGATGCCAAGAATTCCATCCTGGGTGAAGCGCGGGCCGCGACGCGACGCGCCGGGAAACCGACCGGAATCCTCGGCGAGATCGCCGACACGGTTGACGAAGCCCTGGCGGTGGCCGGGCTGAAGCGCCGCGACCTCGCCGCCGCCAGCATCGGCGCGCCGGGGTCGATCGATCGCCATCGCGGTGT
>JASHPE010000040.1 GCA_030038235.1 Terriglobia bacterium | reverse complement strand
AGCTTGGCCGTGAACGTGATGTGATCGCCGGCGTCGCGTGGCACTTGTAGCCGGTAGTGGACCGTGTCCGCTGCGCCCGGTGGAATCAGGTGCGCGTAGACCACAGCGCGCGTGGACCACGCGTTGCGCTTGTTGATCACGTTGCCGTGCTCGTCGAGCTGCAGCGACTTGTAGAAGTGCGCCCCCGGATCCACGGGACCTTTGCCCTCGTCGGCCGCTTCGCCACTCCAAAAGATCACGCGGCCCCGGCTGTCGCGCGCCTGCAGCTCCACCCAGCAATCGAAGGCGTCTACCGTTCCGCCCGGGAAGAAGTGGCCGAGCTTGCGCGTCCGTACCACGACCTCGACGCGCGCCGTCTCACCCGGAAAAAGCTCGGCCGGTGCCCGCCCGAGCGGCGCCATCAACTTTGCCGGCGGCGCGTTGATCGTTAGCGAAGAAGAGAGCCCCTGCTCAGACTCCTCGCCGACCGCAAAGGTGCTGGCGAGTTGGGGACCGGTGTTAGCGGCAGACACTGCTGCGGACGACTCAGCGGGCTCTTGCGCCAGGGCGAAAATGTCGATACTGAGCGAACCTTTCAGGAACTTCTCTACATCCGCTACCTGCGTCTCGTCGCCGTGCGAAGTGGGGACGGCAGTGTTCGCCGCTGCGAATCGGTGGGAGTGAACGAAGCCGCTGAGGTTGCCGAAGTCGTTCGAACGGACTAGCGGCATGTGGCAGTCCGCGCACTCCTGAGGCTTGGGCGGATAGTAGAACGAGCGCGCGCCCTGTCCGGAAACGCCGCTGGCCTGCCAGTTGTCGTAATCGTCAAACCCGCGAATCCAGCGGTAGTGATCCACCGGCACGTCCAGGTGCACCTTGTGACAGGCCGAGCAGAACTCAGGCGTCTGGCCGCGGTTTTTGTGAAATGCCTTCAGAAACGCCTCGCGGTGCGGCTTGGGGTCGAGCTTCACGTCGTAGTCGTGCAGGAAGCGCAGGAATCGGTTGTTGCTCTCGGCCAGTTCCGCCAGCTTCGGATACTCGAACGTGATGCCGCCCTGGCCCATCGTGCTGTCGACGTGAACGATCGCGTGGCACGACATGCAACCGAGACCGTTCTGTCCGGCCGGTGTGTTCTCGATATCGCGGATCGGATACTTCTGCATCTTGTCGGCGATCGATAGGGCATGATCGTGACAGCCGCCGCACCACAGCGACGGCTGGATGCCGATCGTGTCCTGCATGTACTCAATAGCCTTGCGATACCACTGGTTGTTGAACGAGGCGAAGTGGTGCATCGAGCTCTGCCACTGGGCGTAGATGTCGGGATGGCAGCGCTGGCAGGACTCCGAGTTCATGAAGAAGGCGGATTTGATCGGCTGGCCGTCGGAAGTCCGGGCGGAGCTTGGGAACATCAGGCTGTTCGCCCCGGCGCCTTCATCGTCCATGGTGAGCGGCGGCGTCGGCGGGTTCTGGATGATGTATTCGGGATCGGGGAAGTAGCGATGGTATCCAGCGACCGCGAGGTAGAGGCCGAACGACCCGAGCATCACGCCAGTGCTGAGCTTGAGAACGAAATTCGAAACTCGAAAATCGAAACTCGCCGAGTCTCCGACAGGTCTTGACGAATTTCGATCTTCGACTTTCGAGTTTCGAGTTTCGCTTTTCGAATTTCGCCTTTCCACGCGCTGCTTCCGGAGATGTAGCAGCAGCAAGAACAGTCCCGTGATCGTGCATCCGACGTGCAGATACAGCTCAAGGCTATGCGGGCGAGTCATGCCCGCAACAGCCAGGTACAATCCGAAGACGCCGGCCACGCCAAGGAGCAGCAGCGAGGCCACAGCCGTCCTGCCGCGAAAGAATCCCCGGTGCTTCACGGCAAAGGCGACGAGCAGGATCGCGACGAGCACGCCGAGGAACGGATGGATGAGATCGTTCCCGACGTAGAAGATGTTGGGGCTGCTGAACGCGGCGACGTACGCGCTGTTCACGACCAGCGCCAGTCCCAGAATCACCAGCCATTTACCGATCTTCGGCGAGTTGTCGGGATTGCTCACCATATACCTTGTCTTCTCGCCCCGACGCGCATCGGGATGCGGACCCAATGTGACCGACACCGAAATCGCGCGGTTTCTGGCAACGCTCTACGGATGCCTTCGCGTCTTGATGGGCATCGGAGGACATTGCAGTATGCTATCTGAAAGCCGAGCGTTCGGCGTCGAGTAGCTGATCTTAATTGCCAGGATAATCTATTTGTATTATTCCGCTCCGATGCACTTTGCGCGGCGTAAACGACGGATTAGCCAGCGGAGCGCTGTTTACGATACTGTATACATATATGCTCGGGGGTGGGGGATCGGTCCGGGCCGACGGTGCGATTTGGCGAGCAAGATTCTAGTAGTCGACGACGATCGGGCGCTGCGGGACTTGGTTTGCGAGGCCCTGGACCGGGAGGGCTTCCCCGCCGAAGGCGCCAGCGACGGAGTGGAGGCGCTGGATCGGATCCGCTCCGGGCAATTTGACCTCGTGCTGCTCGACAGCCGGGTCCCCAAGCTGGACGGCCTAGCGATGCTGGAGCGCCTCCAGACGCTGGCCCATCCGCCGCGCACCATCGTCATGACGGCAAACGGCACCGAAGAGGTCCTCCGTGCCGGTACCGCCCAGGCCTGCCGCTACCTCACCAAGCCCATCGCGATGCACGTCCTGCTGGAGCTGGTCCGCGAGGTGCTCGAACTCGGCGCCGAGAGCCCGCCCATTCAAGTAGTCTCGCGACGCCCCGACTGGGTGGAGTTGCTGGTGCCTTGCACGGTCGAGGCGGCCGAACGCAGCGAGAGCTTTCTGGCTGCAGCCCGTTCCGACCTTCCGCCGGACCTGAGTGAGGCCCTCAGCAAAGCGATCCACGAGCTGATCCTGAACGCCGTAGAATGGGGCGGCAAGCTCGATCCCAATCGTCACGTGCGCGTGGCCTGCGTGCGCACGCCTCGCATGATTCTCTACCGCATCGCGGACCCTGGGGCGGGCTTTGACGCCGCGGCTCTGGCCCACGCCGCGCTCAACAATCCGCCGGACCAGCCTGCCTGGCACCACCCGATTCGAGCCGGCATGGGTCTGCGTCCCGGCGGCTTCGGCATCCTGATGGCCCAGGCACTCGCTGACGAACTCGTTTACAATGAAGCCCACAACGAGGTGATCCTGATCAAATACCTGCAGTAGCGGCCTCACTGGCGGGACGGGAATCTTTCGTTGCCAATCCTCCTGGGCCAAGGCTAAACTGGCAGTCTCTCGCCCGCTGAGAGCAAATCGACGCAAAAGCACAATTGGAACGGACTCATGACGATTCGCAAAGCAGTGCTGCCCGTGGCCGGTCTGGGCACGCGATTCTTGCCGGCTACGAAGGCGCAGCCCAAGGAAATGCTGCCCGTTGTGGACAAGCCCCTGGTGCAGTACGCCGCCGAGGAAGTGGCCGCTTCCGGCTTGCCCATGGTCATCTTCGTGACGGGGCGCGGCAAGAACGCCATCGAGGACCACTTCGACGTTTCGTTCGAGCTCGAGCACCAGCTTGCCGGCCGCGGCAAGGAGGGCTTGCGCAAGCAGATGCGCTCCATCGCCGGCATGCTGCACATGAGCTACGTGCGGCAGAAGGAAGCTCTCGGGCTTGGACATGCCATCCTGACCGCGCGCGACCTGGTAGGCGACGAGCCGTTCGCGGTTCTTCTGTCTGACGACATCATCGACAGCCAGGAGCCCTGCGTCAAACAGATGATCGAGGTCTACAAGCGCTACAACAGCAGCGTGGTGGCGATCCAGAAAGTGGATCGCAGCGCCATTTCGAGCTACGGGATCATCAAGGCGGCGCCGGTCACGGACGAGCAGCGGCCCGGAAGGCTCTACAAGATCGAAGACATGGTTGAGAAGCCGGCGCCCGAGATCGCGCCCTCGAACCTGGCGATCATCGGCCGCTACATCCTCACGCCCGGAATCTTCCGCGAACTTGCCGCCACCGGACGTGGCGCCGGAGGCGAGATTCAGCTTACGGATGCGTTGAAGCGGCTGCTCGCGCGGGAATCGATCTACGGATACGTGTTCGAGGGCAAGCGCTACGATGCCGGCGACAAGCTGGGATTCCTGCAGGCCACCGTTGAGCTGGCGCTGAAGCGGGAGGACTTGGGGAAGCCGTTTAGGAAGTATTTGAAGGGGTTGAAGCTCTAAAGTTGTCAGTCGTCCGTTGTCCGTTGGCACTCGTCGGCGGTCGTGAGTTCCCGGTTGCCGCCAACCGAGAACCGGCAACCGAGAACCGAGAACCGGCGACCGACAACTGACAACCCAACTCGACCGGAGCCAACAATGCGCGTCCTCGTCACCGGCGGAGCCGGCTACATCGGGAGTCATACGGCCAAAGAGTTGGCCCGGTCCGGACATGAGCCGATCGTGCTTGACGACTTGAGCGCCGGCCACCGCTGGGCGGTGAAGTGGGGTCCGCTCGCGCAAGGCGACCTGGCCGATCAGTACTTCGTGTCCCGCACAATACGCGACTTCGCCATCGAAGCGGTGATTCACTTCGCTGCCGACGCCAAGGTGGGCGAATCCGTGGAGCAGCCACGCAAATACTATTGGCACAATGTGGTGAACTCGCTGAAGCTCGCGGACGCCATGCTCGACGCGGGCGTGAAGACGATCGTCTTCTCCTCCTCGGCAGCCACTTACGGCGTGCCCACCGAGTCGCCAATCCCCGAGGAACACGTCAAGCTGCCCGTCAATCCCTACGGCGAGACCAAACTGACGACGGAGCGGATGCTCGGTGACTACGCTATAGCCTACGGCTTGCAATGGATGGCCTTGCGCTATTTCAACGCCTGCGGCGCCGATCCCGCAGGCGAAATCGGCGAGGACCACGACCCTGAGAGTCACATGATCCCGAGCGCCATTGAGGCCGCGCTCGGCCAGCGGCCCTACGTCGAGATCTTCGGCACCGATTACCCCACTCCCGACGGAACCGCCATTCGCGACTACATTCACGTGACCGATCTTGGACGCGCGCACGTCCGCGCTTTGGAGCACCTCGCGTCGGGCGGCGAGAGCACGGCGGTGAATCTCGGAACGGGACATGGCAATTCTGTGCGCGAGGTGATCGCCGCAGTGCAGAAGTTTTGCGACCGTCAGATGCCGGTGCGAGAAGGCCCGCGCCGCGCGGGCGATCCGCCGGTGCTGGTCGCCGGCGTCGAGAAGGCTGAGCGGTTGCTCGGCTGGACTGCGGAATACCGCGAGATCGACGCGATTGTCGAAACCGCCTGGAAGTGGCACGTCGCCCACCGATCGGCGTGACGGGCAAGACGCGGCGGCGTGGGCATCCTGCCTGCTTGTGGTGCACGCCTCCTGCGTGAGGACCAGCGGCGCATCCGACATGCGGGGAATCACCGCTCGCCCCACGGCAGCAGCATCTGCGGCGTCGCCTTGGGCGACGGCTCGGCGCGCCGGGCGTCGAGCCCGTATTTGGCGCGCAACCCAGCCATCAGCTTGCCGATCCCCTCCTTGTATTCGCCGTTCAGATAAGCCGAGTGCGCGTAGAGACGCCGATAGCGAGCCACGAGCTGCGGAAACTCGGCTTCGAGGAACGGCATGAAGTGGCTCATCGCCGTGGGCATGAGGAACAGAACGTTGGCGTGAATCGTGCGCGCGCCGGCTGCGGCGGCCCGGCGCATCAACTCCTCGAGCGCGCGAGGATCGTCGTTGATGCCGGGCAGAATCGGCATGGCATTCACGCAAACGTCGATTCCGGCTTCGCGCAGTTGCCTGACGGCTTCGAAGCGCTTCGCAGGCGGCGGCGCTTTCGGTTCCAGCAGCCGCGCCAGACGCGCGTCTGTGGTGGTGATCGTCAGGTGGACGCTGAACCGGTGCCGCGCGCTGATGGTCTTCAGCAGCTCCAGGTCGCGCAGGATCAGGACGCTCTTGGTGGTAATGGAAAACGTGAGCCCTTCGAATCCGGCGAACACTTCCAGGATTCGCCGCGTGATCTCGAACTGCTTTTCGGCCGGTTGATAAGGATCGGTCGCGGTGCCGAGCGCGATCGACTGGCCTCGGTCGCGCGCTTTGGCAAGCTCGCCGCGCAGCAGTGCCGGCCCGTTCGTCTTGGCGAAAATCTTCCGCTCGAAATCGAAGGTGTCGCGCAGCTCCATGAACTCGTGCGTGTAGCGCGCGTAGCAGTATTGGCAGCCGAACTCGCAGCCGCGATAGGGATTCAGAGTCCAGTCGAAGGGCATGCGTCCGCTCGATTCGCGGTTCAGGGCTGACTTGGATTCGAGCGCGAAGTACTCGACGCTCGCGCGCTCGCGGGTCTTGGGACTGGCAGCGGCGAGCCGGGCGATTCCCACCAGACGAGCAGGCGCTGGATGTAAGGCAGTAGCCATCGAGAGTCCTCCATCCGAGGCGGCCGGGTTCTTGCGCCCACGGCTCTCGGGTAGAGTTACTTTCGCCTTTTCTTCGCTCTATTGTCAAGTAGGAATTCCCGCCATGGGGGTTTGTTGCAAAGCGCTCAGTGCTGGGATCCGAAGCGCCGGCCTCATCGGCGCCGGGAACTTCCTTCCAGCCTGTCATCGAGAGATTTGCCGGGTAAGTACCTGATCCCAGGGAATATTCCAGCTTGGTTTGGGTACATGCTTTATTTCGGAATCGCACTTTGCCGGGTAGCGGGAATTGACGAGTGACAAGCGGCAGGCAGTTCGCCAATTCAGGGTCGATAGTCGAACCGTCGACAGTCTGCAGTCGACAGTGAGCAGCCGGCAGTCGGCCGCTGGAGCCTGACGTTACTCGGTGTAAGAGTAACATGTAACGTCACCTTCGTTTGCCGATTTATCCAGACAAGTTTATGATTCCAGGCAACATTCCAGCTTCCTTCGGGTACATGCTTTATGGGGGAATCGGTCCTCATCGGTTCCTCAGCATGCTCAAGGCAGGATCACCCGTTACACAGCGCCTCGACTTTGGGCACGACAAACACCTCGACGGCCATCTTTTCGAAAAAAATGGCCTCTTTTTGACTGTAAATTCTTGAAAACAGGCGAGATAGGCACAATGGGTTTGGCGCCAGTCATTTCGGGGATATCTTATTGATAACAAGACGGTTAGGCTCAATGGGTTTGCTGGCTTTGTGCGAGAATTACAGAGCGGGGCGCGGTGCCGATTAGTCGGCACTTGCAGACTGGCAAACGGCGGCAGAGGGCGGCACAGGACCATGGCGCGCTCCTCGATTTCTCAAGGGACATTGGTAACATAGCATACGACCGCGCGTTTGTCAAGCTACTTCTGAGCCCTGACTTATAGGCTACATCGCCGGAAGACTCCCGGGGCTGGGGCGCCCGGATAAGAGCGGACGTGTGTCACCTTCGGGATGTGATTTTGTCTGGCGCAGGCCCGGAGAACAAGGGCCTGCGCCAGCCCGCCTCGCCCTGTGCCAGCAGCCCCGCAGAATTGCCGCCGTTGAGGCAATAACGTGATGTAGAATATCCCTCAAGTAGTGACATAAGTGAGCGAAAAGGGGGAAGGCATTGAAAGGCCCGCCCGGCGACATCACGATACTGCTCGCCGAACTGCGCGCGGGGGACCGGTCTGCCGAGTCCAAGCTCATGCCCCTGGTGTACTACGAGCTGCGCCGCCTGGCGCGAAGGTTCATGCGAGCTGAACGCCCCGGCCACACTTTGCAACCCACTGCGCTGGTGCACGAAGCCTACTTGCGCCTGGCAGGGCAGCGCGAGATCACCTGGCAGAACCGCGCCCACTTCTTCGGTGTGGCCGCCCAACTGATGCGCCGCATCCTGGTAGATCACGCGCGTGCGCGCCAGGCGGAGAAGCGTGGCGGCCATGAGCAAAGAGTCTCACTCGACGAAGCGCTGGAATACACCGAGGGCAAGGCAGGCGACCTCGTGGCGCTGGATGGGGCGCTCGACCGGCTCGCCGAGCGCGACCCCCGCCAGGGCCGTGTTGTGGAATTGCGGTTTTTCGCAGGCCTCACGGAGAAGGAAGCCGCCGAAGTCTTGGGCATCTCCGTCCGCACGGTCAAGCGCGATTGGCATGTAGCCCGCGCCTGGTTATATAAGGAGATCAAAAAAGGCGCCGGGCAGAACGCAGCGGGCCTCCGGCACCCCCAGGGACAGGACCTGCTGCCCACTGATTGCTGAAGGCTGAGAGTCGGATGATGGACGCCGTCCGTTGGGAGCGTGCGAAGGAACTGTACGAGGCCGCGCGGGAGCGCGAGGAGCCGGAACGTTCCCGGTTCTTGACCCACGCTTGCCAGGACGACGAGGAGTTGCGCCAGGAAGTCGAATCCCTGCTGTCCGCCAACCAGAACGCCGGCGACTTCATGAAGAGCGACGGCGACCACCTACCGCCCGACACAATCTCGTCGGATAAACCGATCAGTGCGTTCTCTGCCGGTCAGATCATTTGCGAACGCTACGAAATACTGCGAATGATCGGTCGCGGCGGAATGGGTGAGGTGTATGAGGCCAGGGACCTCGAAATCGGGACTCACGTGGCACTGAAAACCATCCGCCCGGAGCTCTCCGCCTACCCGCAAACGCTACAGCGCTTCAGGCGGGAGCTTAAGCTGGGCCGTAGCGTCACCCACCCCAACGTTTGCCCCATGTATCATCTTGAACCTTACCGTCCGCCGGGTGACAACGAAGGGCCCCCGATCATCATCATCACGATGAAGCTCTTGGAGGGAGAGACTCTGGCCGCTCGCCTTCGGCGGCAGGGCCGTATGACCACCGTGGAGGCGCTGCCGCTTGTCCGCCAAATGGCCGAAGGCTTGGCAGCGGCCCACGAGGTCGGCGTAGTGCACTGTGACTTCAAGCCCGGCAACGTGATGCTGGTAACGGAGCGGCCGACAGGCGTCGACTCTGAGCAAAGCACCAGATCCCTCTCCACTACGGCACCGCTTTCCGCCGCCATACCCACGGCCGGGGTCCAGACCGAACCCAACCGGCCCGACACCCCAGCGGCATCCTTGCGCGCCGTCATCACGGATTTCGGGCTAGCCCGAGCGATCGCGCCCTCTTCTCATGAGAGCGCCGGCGGGTCCTTGGGCGCCGGCGGCCATTTGGTCGGAACGCCGGCCTATATGGCCCCGGAGCAGTTGGAAGGGCGTAAGGTAACAGCGGCCACCGACGTGTATGCCCTGGGCCTGGTGATCTACGAAATGCTTACCGGGCATCGGCCTTTCGAAGGCGATCCGTACCGGCGGCTTCGAGAACAATTGGTTCCGGCTCGGGCCCGTGTCCCTGAACTCGATCCGCGCTGGGAACGCGTGATCGGCCGGTGCTTGGAGAAGGACCCCGCGGCGCGCTATGCGAGCGCCAAACAGGGTGCCACGGCGATCCATTCTCTGCGGTCGCCCGGCTCTGACGAAGACGACGTGCAGCGCAAACGCAGGGTGCGGCGCCGCGTGCTCGCCGCTGGACTAGCCACCTTGGCGGTGCTCGCGATGGCGGCGGCCGCGCTTTGGCTCTTCGATCTGCAGCTGTGGCAACGACTCTTTGGCCCGCCGCTTCCTGCCCACAAAATCCTGGCTGTGCTTCCCTGCAAGGCGGTGAACAGCCTTCCCGAGGAGCTGGCGCGGTGTAATGGCCTGACCGAGACCGTAACCGCCAAACTGGCCCAGTTCGACTCGGTGGAATTACCCGCCGCGGCAGTCGTGCAAGAGCGGCACATCGATAGCATTGCCAAAGCCCGAACCCAGCTCGGCGCAACGATGGTGCTCGAAGCGAGTTGGCAGCAGGTCGGACCATCGGCCCGAATCACCCTGAGCCTGGTAGACGCCAAGACCGGAAGGGAGCTCCGCACCGATAGCGTGACGGCGGCGGCGCAGGACGACTTCAGTTTGCAGGATGAAGCCGCTGTCAAGTGTGCCCAGATGCTCGAACTGCAGCTTTCCCCCGGCAGTCGAGAGAACCTGACTGCCCACGGCACCGGAGTGCTCACGGCCTACGATTTCTACCTCCAGGGCCTTGGTTATCTGCAGGGTTACCAGAAGCTTAGCAATGTGGATCTGGCCATCAGCCTCTTCCAGCGTGCAATCTCAGAGGACCAACATTACGCCCAGGCACAAGCCACCTTGTCGCTCGCTTACTGGTATAAGTATAACGCTACCCGGGACGCGCAGTGGGCCGACAAAGCGAAGGCTGCCGTGGACGCGGCAGCGAAGCTGGACAGCGGGCTGCTTGAAGTTCAGTTGGCTATCGGCGATTCGAATCAGCGCACGGGCGACTATGGTGCGGCGGTTGCGGCATTCCAACGCGCTCTCAGTCTCGATCCGCGCAATGTGGAGGCATACGGGGGTTTGGGCCGGGCCTATGAATCCCTCGACCGCCTTCAGGAGGCCGAAAAAGCCTTTCAGGCTGCCGTCCAGGTCCGTCCCGCGTGCTGGGACTGTTACGACTCTCTGGGGACGTTCTTCTATAACCACGCCCGCTATGACGAGGCCTTGCAGGCGTGGCAAACACTTATTGCTCTCGCTCCGGACAACGAATGGGGTTATATGAACGTTGGCAACGTGTATCTGGTTCGCGCGGATTTTGTTGCGGCTGACGACTATTATCGCCGCGCACTCAAGCTCGACCCCGACGGTCCCGACAGCGCGGATGTGTACACGAACCTGGGCACGACCAGTTACTACCTCAGGCATTTCGAGGAAGAGGAACGTTATTGCGAGAAGGCCAAAGCTCTTAATCCTAAGAAGTACGACTATTGGGTAAACTTGGGGGACGCCTACCGTATGATTCCGGCGGACGCCGGGAAAGCGCGGGAAGCCTACCGGCAAGCAATCCTGCTGGCGGCCGAGGAACTAAGAGTTAATCCCAGGAACGCCACCGTACTAGGCATGCTGGCACAATGCCATGCGCGCCTCGGGCACGCCAAGACGGCGAGGGAATACCTCGCCAAAGCGCTGAACCTCGAGCCGAACAACGCCAACGTATTATTTTCCGCGTGCATTGTCCACCTCGAAAGCGGCGAGCGCCAGGAAGCTCTGAATTCGCTGTCCGAGTCCGCGCATACGGGATACCCGGCGGCCTTGCTGGCGGCGGATCCCCAATTTGATACTTTCCGCTCGGACCCTGGGTTCGAGCGGATCGTGAACGGGGCGCACGCACACAAGTAAGGGATCGGTGGCACGTTTTCTCAGCGGATTACGCGTACCCTATCGGAGTCATTGACAGGCACCAACGCAAGCTGCCGCCGGAGCGGCTGCACGGCCAATTCACGAGGGGAGGAGCATGATCATGGCAAGTTCAATTGAACGCGCTCGTTTTAGAAAGTGGATGCTTGGAGCGGCGTTTGCTGCGGCGCTCGCGAATTTGATGGCAACGAACGCGGTGGCACAGTGCGGCGGCCTACCTACACCTACGCACTGCATAAGCGTAACCGTAAACCTAGGGAACAGCACGCTGAACCCCTTTACAGACAACGGTAGCGGTCCTGGGAATTCGGTAAACGTGTTTAAAGCGGGCGGTCCTCGAGCTGACGTTGTGGCATGGGCGTTCACAGCTCCTAATACCGACCCTTGGGATTTTTTTGTGGTGTTTGGTTCTTGTTCGAATCCCGCAAACACAAATGTGGGCCCGTTTCAGAACAGCGTATTTCACGTGGTTACCACGGCTAGTGCTTCCACAGCTCCAGCTTCGGTGATTGATACGACCGACGACCAATGCAAGTACTCCGTGATTGCGTATGATGAGAAAACTCAGGCCAACCCCATTTCATTGGATCCCATGATCGTTGTCGGAAACGGCCACGGAGTCCGCGGGCAAGGCCCTGTTGCGAACCCGACAATGACGATGATTCTCGAGATTCTTGGCATCTTGGTGCTTGGGGGCGTGGGCGGCTTCCTGATGAAAGCTAAAATGGCGAGGAGTTAGCCGCGCGGCCGAGAGAGTGGGAGAGGCAGCAGGTGACGCTCCTCTCCCCTCTTTGAACCGGACGTGCAGGGTTCCCACAATCTGACCGTCGCAGAGATTCGCGGGTGGCGACGACCACTGTCCTTATATGTCGTCGCCACGCGCGAGGTTCGTCGTAGCCGTGCAGCCAGGGCCGTCGTAGTAGACTCCTACCGTCGAAGCCTCCAAAAGACGCCAAGTCCACTTGACAGTGGTTAACGGCGAACCCTACGATAGAGCAGCCGGAAAGCAATCACGCACGATGATCCGCCGACCCTATCGCCTTGTTCTCTGGTTCCTGATCGCCGCGCTTGCCGCGGCTCTGCACGGCTTTGCCGACGATAAGGGCAAAAACAAGGAACCCTCCAAAGATCTCGAGATCGAGCGCACGGAAACAACGTACCTGTACCAAAACGACGGCACGGGCTCCATCACGCAAAGCTCACGCATTCGCGTCCTGACGGAAGCGGGCCGCGATGCGATCGGGCAGTTCTACTTCTCCTATTCGAGCGGCCTCGAAGACCTCAGAATCGACTACTTCCGCACCGTGAAGAAGGACGGCACGCAACTGGCGGTCGATCCTGCCCAGGCGGTGGAGACCGCATCGCCGATTTCGCAGTCCGCTCCGATGTTCAGCGACGTGAAGATGAAGGCGATGGTGGCGCGCGACCTGGCCGTGGGTGATGCGCTCGAGTTCCAGTTCGCGCGCGTGGTGCGCGTGCCGCTCAAGCCCGGAGATTTCTGGGCGATGGCCTACCAGGACCAAAGCGCCGTGGTCGATTCCGAGGTGGTGGTTCTCGACGTTCCTGCGGACCGGCGTCTGACGCTGAAGGCCTCATCGGATTCGCACTACACCACCGTGGAGAAGGACGGACGCAAGATCTATCGCTGGGAGCTTTCGAACGCCAAGCCGCGCGAGGCTACCGACCTGCCGCAGGATCCGCTGTTCGTGGCCAGCACCTTGACGGATTGGAAGCAAGTAGGCGACTGGTACCGCAGTCTCGAAGCGGGGCGCGTGGAGGCAACCCCCGAGATCAAAGCGATGGCTGCCCAGCTCACCACGGGCAAGAACACGCCGCGCGAGAAGCTGGATGCCCTCTACGCTTATGCTTCCGAGCAGGTGCGGTATGTGGCGCTGGAATTCGGCATCGGAGGCTACCAGCCGCACGCTGCGGCCGACGTCCTGAAGAATCGCTACGGCGATTGCAAAGACAAGAGCGGATTGCTGGAAGCGCTGCTCGCGGCCGCCGGCATCACGGCCTATCCGGCCCTGCTGAATGCCGAGCGCGGCGTGATTGAGCCGGCCGTTCCCATGCCAGGCCAGTTCGATCACGTGATCACTGTGGTTCCCATGGATGGTCAACTGCTCTGGATGGATCCCACGCTGGGTGTGGCGCCCCGGGGCGTGCTCGTCGCACAGGAGCGCGGCAAACAGGCGCTGCTGGTTGAGCCGGGCGCGAGTCGCATCGCGGAGATCCCCGAGGCGTCGCCCGTTCCCGAGCGCGAGACGCTGACAGCCACCGGAAAACTTGACGCCTCAGGCAAACTGACGCTCGACGACGAATTCGAACTGCGCGGCGCAAGCGAAATCATCTTCCGTACCCTGTTCCGGCTGGGAAACCAGGACGCGCTGAACATGATTGCGAAGCGCCTCGCGGAGATGCAGGCAGCGGGCGCGACGGCCGCGGACCCCAAGCCGTCCGATCCTCTGGACCTCTCGAAGCCTTTCCGCTTGGACCTCACCGTCACCGACGCGGACTTCTTTCCCGCGCTGGAAAAGAGTCACGACGTTCGTGTGCCGCTCTACTCCGAAGACACCAGCGCCTTGAGCGCAGAAATCGAGCGCGCGCGCAAACAGGTGGAGGACTCCGCCAAGAAACCTGACGGCAAAAAGCCGGAGGATATCAGCCTGCTGCCCGGCGGAACCATGGATTACAGCGGCGACATCGCAATCGATCCTGCCTACAAGCTCGACTTGCCGCTGCCCGTCCATGTGGAGCGCTCGTTCGCAAGCTACGATGCCACCTACACATTCGACCAAGGCCATCTCAAGGTGCAGCGCGTGCTCACCTTCAAGGTGAGCAAGCTGCCTGCCGCCGACTGGCAGGACTTGGAGGCATTCCGCAAGCTGATTGACAGCGACTCCGCGCAAACTCTGCAGTTTCGGCGGTCTTCGGCGCTGAGCCTGGAGTCCAAGGTGCAAGACCTGAGCGCGGAAGACGCCGAGACGGAGGGCATCAACGCGCTCGAGCACGGGGATCCTTACACCGCCGAGAAGCTTTTCCGCCACGCCACCCAAAAGGACCCCGAGAGCAAGACGGCATGGAACAATCTGGGGCGCGCTGAGATGACGCTCGGGCTGCTCGATCCGGCGGAAATGGCCCTCAAGACCGAGATCAAGGTTCACCCGGACGACGAGTACGCTTATAACAATCTCGGCCGCATCTACGCTGCGCGTCACGAGTATGATCGCGCTATCGAACAGTACCGGAAGCAGCTCGAAATCAATCCGCTCGATCCCTACACCTATCCCAACCTCGCCGCCGCTTACGAAGCCATGAATCGGTGGGACGATGCGGCCGAAGCGTGGTCGAAGCAAGTGGCCATCGATCACACCCAGTGGGCGAGCTATGCCGCCTGGGGCTATGCGCTGCTCAAGGCCGGCAAGCTCGACGAGGGACGCGACAAGATGAAGCGCGCGCTCGATATGGACCGCAGTCCCACTACTCTGAACGACGTCGCCTACCAGATGGCGGAAGCCGGCGTGGATCTCGACCAGGCGGCCGAGTACGCCCGGTCGGCCGTGCAGCAGGCGGTCGCCGGCATCAGCGACGCGGATTCGCTCGACGTCCCCAAAGACTACAACACGCGCCTCGGGAGCCTCTCGGCCTTCCTGGATACGCTCGGCTGGATTTACTTCCGCCAGAAGCAATTCTCCCAGGCCGAGCCCTTGATTGCCGCGGCTCACGACATGCGCGCGCAGTCTGACGTAGCCGAGCATCTGGCGCGTGTCTACGCCGGCGAAAATCGGCCGGACGACGCGCTGCGCTACTATGCCTGGTCGATGCTGGAACCGGGATGGACCGGGCAAACCGCGCCCGAGTTGAAGCAATACCTTGAGGTGCACTTTGGCGGGCCGGACGGCCTGATGCACAAGGCCGGCGCCGTGGACAAGGGCTACTTTGGCCAGCACCGGCTCGCCCCCAGTGCCGCATCGGCCTGGCCGGCCGGAGCCACGCTGACCAAATACGCCATCGTCGAGTTGCAGGTGCTGATCGACGAAAAAGGCTCGGTCCGCGACGTGCAAGCGACCGGCGGCGATGAGCCCTTCCGCTCCGCCGCCCTGAAGGACGCACGCAACCTGACGCTGCCGGCCTTCAGCGCCACGGGTCAGCCGGTCAAGACCGTGCGCAGCATCACCTACGTTTACTCGCCCGCGCAGCAAGTCACCGCTGTCTGGAATTTCGGAAAATCCGACGAGCAGGCGTCGCAGATGTTCAACGCCTCGGAAGGCTCCGTGTTTGCTCCCGGCCTGATGCTGATTTCGAGCGGGCAGCTGGACCAGGGCGTAGCGGCGTTGCGCGACGCGCTGCGCGCGCAGCCGGACTCGCCCTACGCCGAACAGGCCCATCTCGCCATCGCCCAGGCGCTGAGCGGAAAGCGCGATTACAGCGGCGCCGCCGCGGAGTATCGCGCCGCGGCCCAGTCGAGTCCGGACGATCCGCGGCCTCACCGCATGTTGGGTGACACTCTGGCGCTGATGGGCGATCGCTCTGCCGCTGTGCCCGAATATCAGCGAGCCGTCCAGCTCAATCCGAGCGACGCCGACGCCCACTTCACGCTCGGCGCTCAACTCGAAGCGGCGGCCGCAGGCGAGGCGCTCAAGGACGAGCACTACAACTCGCGCACCGACCTCTCCGTCTCCGGCGCGGGCAAGCTTCCCAAGGCTGCGCTCGAGAACTACCGGGCGGCCTACGAGCAATATCGGCTGGCTCACCAGCTTGTCCCGGATATGCCGTCCTATGGCGAAGCCTACCAGCGTCTGGCCAAACAATTAGGCGAGAAACCCTGAAATGACGGGGTCCACCAATGAACATTCCGCCCGGCGTAGTTGAATCCATCGGGAATACACCCATCGTGCCGCTCTGCAGGATTGTTCCTCCGGGCAGCGCGCGCATTCTGGCGAAGCTGGAATGGGCGAACCCTACCGGCAGCATGAAAGACCGGATGGCGAGGGCGGCCATTGAAGCCGCCTCGGTCGACGGTCGCCTGCCTCCCGGCGGCACGGTGGTGGAGTACACGGCCGGCACGACGGGAATTTCGCTGGCGCTGGTCTGCGCGGCCAAGGGCTACAAGTTGAACATCGTGTTTTCCGACGCCTTCAGCGTTGAGAAGAGAATGACCATGAGGGCCTTCGGCGCCGAGATCACGGAGGTGCCCAGCGAAAACAAGAAGATCACCGAGGCGCTGATCAAGGCCATGATTGAAACCGCGCGCCAGATCAGCGCCAGACCCGGGCACTGGTGGTGCGACCAGCTTAACAACCACGATGCCGCCGCCGGATACACTTCGATGGGCGAGGAGATCTGGGACCAGACGCACGGCAAAGTCGACGCCTTCGTCCACGCCGTGGGTACGGCGCATTCGATTCACTCGGTCACCCGTGCCTTGCGCCGGCACAAGCCTGATGTTCATGTCACGGCCGTTGAACCTGCCGAATCCGCCGTGCTCTCCGGGAAGCCGTCGGGCTCACACAGAATTGAGGGAATCGGCATCGGCTTCATCCCGCCGCTGTGGGAACCCGACCTCGTCGACGAGATTATTCCCGTGGCGACCGCAGATGCGCAAGCCATGGCGCGGCGCCTCGCTCGCGAGGAAGGGTTGTTCGCAGGAACGTCTTCCGGGGCCAACCTGGCGGCGGCGTTGCGCGTCGCCCAGCGGCTCGGCAGCGGAGCGACGGTGGTTACCATCCTTTGCGATTCGGGTCTTCGATATCTGAGCACCGACCTCTACAAGATGGAATGAAAACCATCTTGAGTTTTGAGATCGGTGGGCGCCTTCGCGGCAGCGGGTCTACTTCAACTCAATCTCGACGATCTCCCCTTCGGTGCTTCCGGCGTTCGCCAGCGTGTGCGTGACCTTGGCGTCGATCCAGTGAAAGTCGCCGGCGTTGATCGCATGGGTCATCGTGCGGCCATCCGGAGCGCTCATCTTGAGCTGCATGGGCGTGACCGCGAGAATCAGGTAGGGACGCTCATGCGTGTGCATGGGCGTCGTGGCTCCGGGCGCCAGGACCCATTTGTACGCGCGCGCGCTCGGATTCTCGGCGGCGACCGGCGCAGCGGCTGTCGTAGAAGGATTATCCGGACGATGGAAGAACTCCACGTCCACGACTTCGAATGTGGCCGGACCCAGGTTGCGAAGCCGGTGCGTATAGGGTCCGTTCGAGGTGATGGCGGAGATGTCGCCGGGATGCGTCATGCCCGGCTTGCCCTCGGGCTTGCCCAGCTCCTGCTGCGCCAGCATGGTGCTGGTGAGGGCAACCGAGACGCGGTCGCGCGAATGAGTGTGGTACAACGTGGTCTCGCCCGCCGGCAGGACAACGTGCATCACGAGCACGTCGTTGTTCTTCAACACCACGTGATGATGCGGCTCCTGTTCGACCGGGACCGGAGCTTCCTGAGCGGCGCCGGTCGCCGTGAGCCAAAAAAGCAATACTGAAGTGGCGCAGGCTCTCGCGAGGCCGTGATGAATCGACTTCATATTCGTGGCGCTCGGCTTCACATGAGGTATCGACACGTGATCTCCATCCGCCCGGCGTGATAACCGGACTCTGCGATTCTACTTCGGCACGCTCCGGGTTGCCACCCAAAAGGCAGCTTCCTAATTTCAGATGTAGGGACGAATGGACAGCTCCCGGTGACGAACGGCCTTCCGAAGCGTCCGGGGCGCGTGTATGCTAGAGGTTCGGTAACATCGCCGGGTCGAGACCCCGCATGTCCAAAGCAGCCATCTTGAAGCGCGCCCGGCAATTCGGCGTCATCTTCGCTGTTTGGACGGTCTTGGCGTTCATTGAGGCTTTCCAGTACTACTTCGCATACCGCGGGACCACGTTCAAGTACGAGATCGTTTACGCCCTCAAGGATTCATGGATCAGCGCCGCCCTTACTCCGCTTGTCCTGTGGGTTTCGTCACGCTACACGTTTGGCCGGCGCAACGTGGCAGTCCCGATCGTCGCGCATGTGTTGGGCGCAACCGTCTATCTCGTCGTTTTCGTCGCCCTGCGTATGTCGCTCGGCCAGATCACCGACTTCACCACGGGAAAGATCGGCCATCCCTCCTGGGCGCTTTTCCGCAGCAGCGTGTTTCGCTACCCCTCTGACGTAGTGTGGATGTACGGTGGCATCGTGGTCGTGAGCCAGCTCTGGAATTACTATGGCAAGTTCCGCGAGCGCGAGCTGCGCGCATCGCGGCTGGAAACGCAGCTCGCCCAGGCGCAGCTCAAGGTCCTGAAGATGCAGCTCGACCCTCACTTCCTGTTCAACACGCTGCATTCGATTTCCAGCTTAATGCACGAGGATGTTGAAGCCGCCGATGACATGCTGGCGCGCCTGAGCGATCTGCTGCGGATGAGCCTGGAGGACGTGAACGAGCAAGAGGTCACGCTCAAACGCGAAACAGAGTTTCTGGACGGCTATCTTGCCATCCAGCAGACGCGTTTTCGCGATCGCTTCAACGTGCGCGTGAACATCGATCCGAAATCGCTCGATGCACTGGTGCCCAACATGATCCTGCAGCCGCTGGTGGAAAACGCGGTGCAGCACGGCATCGCTTCGCGAGCCGGCGCCGGCCATCTCGAAGTGCGCTCGCGCCTCGAAAATGGAACCGTCCGGCTGGAAGTGATCGACGACGGTCCTGGTCCGAACGACGAGACGGGCGAAGGGCTCGGCGCCGGGGTGGGCCTGGCAAACACCCGGGCGCGGCTGCAGCAGCTTTATGGCGATGCGCACCGCTTCAGCTTGTCCCGTCCCGATCTTGGCGGCACTCTGGTGGCCCTGGAAATCCCGTTTCGCTCGAAGAGTGACGAAGCCCGAGAGCCGGGCCTGAGTGGCACTGCGACTTAGACGGCCAGGCCGCGTTTTCGCGCGACCTTGCATCTGAGAACCGTATGTCCATTAGGGCCATCATCGTTGATGACGAAGAGCTGGCGCGGAGCCGCGTCCGCAATCTTCTCAAGCCGGAAGCCGACGTTGAGGTCGTGGCGGAGTGCCCGGACGGCCAGGCGGCGGTGGCCGCCATCCGTAAGCATCGGCCCGACCTGCTGCTGCTGGACGTACAGATGCCCGAAGTGGACGGCTTCCGCGTGCTGGAGATGGTCGGCGAGCAGCAGCGGCCGGTGGTGATCTTCGTCACCGCCTACGACCGCTACGCATTGCGCGCTTTTGATGCGCTGGCGCTCGATTATCTGCTGAAGCCGTTCAACCGCGCGCGATTTCAGAAGGCTCTGCAGCGGGCGCGCATCCAGATTGCGCGCGAGCAGCGCGATCGCGTGGATGAGCGGCTGGCGGCGCTACTGAAACAGATGCGCGCGCCGGCAAAGTATCTCGACCGGTTGGTGATCCGCTCCGCCGGTCGCGTGGTGTTCCTGCGCACCGCGGACGTGCAATGGTTCGAAGCCTGCGCCAACTACGTGCGCCTCCATACCGGCAAAGAAACGCACATGCTGCGCGGCACCATGAACGCGCTCGAATCCCAGCTCGACCCGGCGAAGTTCGTGCGCATCCACCGCTCCACCATCGTGCAAGTGAATTGCGTCAAGGAATTGCAGTCATCGTTCGACGGCGAGCACGTGGTTGTGCTCCTCGACGGCTCGCGCTTGATGATGAGCCGCGGATACCGGCATCGGTTCGATGAAGTGTTCAGCGAACGCGTCTAAGACGCGCTCTCGCGTCTCACGGGTATCCGCGGTCACGGTTGGGTGAAACCTTCGAGCAGCCACAGGTTGGACCTGGTTTTGGCCGTGGAGTAAATAAAGCTCTTGCCATCCGGCGCCAGGCTGAATCGGATGCCCGGTCTCAGGTCTGTTGCAGGAGCGTTTTCAAGGCCGAGGTCGGCGATGGTTTTCATCCTCAGCGTGTCGATGTCCAGCGAGAAGAGAAGTTGATGCTCGGGCTCGAAGGGGACCGTCCTGATGCCATAGAGGCGCTTGCCGTCTTTTGAGAACGCCAGGTGGGGCGTGTCGATTTTGCCCAAGGGGCGCGCGTTCTTGCCGTCCGGCGAGATGAGATTCCAACCGTTCTTGTCTCGATAGGAGATCCAATCGCCGGTTGGCGACCAGTCGGGCAGATATTCGCCAACATCCTCTTTCAGCAGGACGGGCCTGGACTGACTGCCGACCTGATGCACGACGAGCGAGCCCTTTCCTTCGAACTGTTGAAGGAAGGCAACCCGGTTGCCATCCGGCGAGAACGATCCGCCACACTCGGCGATCCCACTGGAATTGGTCAGCCTGACCGGTGCGCCGCCAGCCAATGAGAGAACCCAAAGTTCCGCTGCTCCGTCCTTCGCGATCCGCGTGAAGATGACGCTGGCACCCTCCGGCGAAAGCGTGGGGTCCATAAACCATTTCGTGTCGTCCTTGGGGAAATCGGCCGAGGTGGCAAGAGCACGCTCCGTGCCATCTTGAGAGTGGATCCAGATTTCGAATGGTCCATTCCTATCGGTCACATAGGCGAATTTGGGTTGTCGTGCCGACCATGCGGCCATGCTCTCGCTGCGATCGGTGGCGATGAGCTTCCGGACGGCCCCATCCCCCAGCGATACGGAGTTGATGTCAAGGTGGCCGCCCGCTTCCGTGTATAGAATCTTCTGGCCGTCCGGTGAAACGGCCGGGTCATAATCGCCAGTGGTGCCAAAAGTCAAAGGCTCAAGCCAGTTCGATTCCGTATCGACGATCCACAGGTGGTACGGATATTCTTCTCTGGCTGCGCGTGCGACGACAAGATGACGGCTGTCCGGCATCCAGGAAAACTGCGGCGTGGTTCCGAACGCGGGTAATTCCCTGAGAACCTGCCGAGGGCTCGCGCCTCCTTGCGGGTAAGGGAGGATCCAGATTTCCAACCGACCCTTTGTTCCATGACGAGCGAAGAGAATTTGGCGACCATCCGGGGAAAATGCAAGCCGCGGGACATTGTAGAGCTCCTTGGTTGCGAAGGGGGCGGGAGAGTAAGCCTTCCACGCGGCGCCGATCGGGGACGAGATCCAGACCGACGTGAGGCCGCTGGCATTGTCGGTGCGGACTGCCGCCAGCGCCTGGCTATCGGGAGAGATGGCCAGCGCCATGGTGCCGTCGACATCCATGACGCGCTCAGGCTCGCCACCCACGGTGGCAATGGAGTAAAGAACGGGCTTGGTGTCGGAGTTGGATGCACCTGGGTCCTCACCTCGATAAAAAACACGGTTCCCATCGGCGGACCATCCCAGGGGCCGGGCGTCCTTGTTTGGAATTCTCAGTGGTGTCGCGTCCGGCGAATTGAGATGCCGCAGCATCACTTTCGCCCTGCCACCCGAGACCGCCCAGTAAACCACCGATTTCCCGTCGGGCGACCAGTAGGGACCCCCTTGGCCTTCGGCGCTCATCGCGAAGGGCGTGAACCGGAATTTCGACGGATCCTGCGCCGGCTTTCGCCATAAGTAAACGGCCAGCGCGGAAACAAGAAGGAGCGCCAGGACCGAGGATGCGAATGCGACTTTCCAAACGCCGCCACCTGCCGCCCCCATTGGCAACGCCCGCGACGGCGCAACGTCAGCCGTGCTGAACGCTTCCGAGAGATGATCGCGCAGGCTCCGCAATTCCTGGAACAGGTCCCGCGTCGAGTCGTAGCGCTGCGCCGCGTCCTTCGCCAGGCAGCGATCCATGGTCCAGCGCAGCGGGGCGGGCATTTTCGCCTCGATTGGCGGAGGCTCATCTGTCAAAATGGCGGACATCGTTTGCACGGTCGAATCCCTTTGGAATGCCCGCTTGCCGGTGAGCATCTCGTAAAGAATGAGGCCGAAGGAGAACTGGTCCGAGCGGTGATCGGCGGGCAGGCCGCGCGCTTGCTCCGGACTCATGTAATTCACCGTGCCCAGGATGGAGCCGGCGTGCGTGTGCACCGAGGCGGTGGCGCCCTCTTCCGGCAGCGCCGCGGTGAAACGGGCCAGGCCGAAATCCAGAATCTTCAGCCGCCCGTCGGGGGCGATCATGATGTTTTCCGGCTTCAGGTCGCGGTGGGTGATGCCTTGGGCGTGGGCCGTGGCCATGCCATCGGCCAATTGCACCGCGATATCGAGGACCTTGCGAATGGGGAGGGCGCGTCCTCCCAGGAGCGCGCGCAGCGACTCGCCGCGCACCAGCTCGCTCACCATATAGAGGGCGCCGTCCTCACTGCCCACGTCATACACACTGACGATATTCGGGTGCTCCAGCGCGGCCACGGCCCGCGCCTCCTTTTCAAACCGCGCGCGGCGCTCCGCATTTTGGGCGACATCTTCGCGGAGTACTTTGATGGCGACCTCACGGCTGAGCCGTGCGTCGCGGGCGCGATAAACCTCACCCATCCCGCCCGCGCCCAGCGGTGCGAGGATTTGGTAGGGTCCTAAACGAGTTCCGGCGGTCAGGGGCATGGTCTATCGCAGGATTCTATCATTCTGTTCGTGAAGCCCTGAACTCGCGCGCGCCCGGTCTTCTGGTCCTTCAGGTCCCGCTGCGATTCGTCCCACGCAGGGGCTTGCCGGTCACAATTCTGGCGAAATCCGTCACATCTTCGTTTACGACTGGCGCCGGACTGCGTATTGTCGGGCACAGGCGCGTTGAGTGGTCAGGGGGAATACCTCCGGCGCTCGTCGCGGTGATCCAGAGCCTGCGCTTCACAGGGGCGCGCCTGGTCCTTTCAGACCCTCCGACCCGGGAGGACATGGGCCCGATCCCCTGTGACGCCAGGCGCGGAGCAGTTGCTAAATTCGGGTTCCACCACAATTATCCGCTGCTAAACCTCGCGTGCCAGTTTCCGAGTTCCGAACCCCGACCCCTCAACCCTAACCTCACCCTTCCAGCAGCAGGCTCGCGGGCTCCTCCACAAGCTGCTTCACGCGCACCAGAAACTGCACCGCTTCAAGCCCGTCGACAATACGATGGTCGTAGCTTAGGGCCAGGTACATCATCGGCCGGCTGACGATCTGGCCGTTCAGGCTGACGGGCCGCTCCTGGATCTTGTGCAGCCCGAGGATCGCGACCTGCGGCGGATTGAGGATCGGCGTGCTCATCAGCGATCCGAATACTCCGCCGTTGGTGATGCTGAAAGTGCCGCCGCGCAGGTCGTCAACGCTCAGGGTCCGGTCCTGCGCCTTGCGCGCGAAATCCTTGATGCCGCGCTCGATGGCCGCGAAGCCCAGGCTGCCCGCGTCGCGCAGCACCGGCACCACCAGTCCCTCGGACGCGCCCACGGCGATGCCGATGTCGTAGTAATGCTTCAGGATGATGTCGTCGCCGTCGACCTCCGCGTTGAGGCGCGGAAACTCTCTGAGCGCAGCGACACATGCCTTGACGAAAAACGACGAGATGCCGAGCCCCACTCCGTGCCGCTCCTGGAAACTCTCTTTGTAGCGCTTGCGCAGGTCCATCACCGCGCTCATGTCCGCTTCGTTGAACGTGGTCAGCATCGCGGCCGCGTGCTGGGCCTCGACCAGCCGCCGCGCGATGGTCTGGCGGCGTCTCGACATGCGGATGCGCTCTTCCCGCCGCGATCCGTCCGGAGCGGCCGGTGCCGCAGCCGCAGGAATCACGGATCGCTGCGTAGGCGCCACGGATCGTTGTGCGGGCGGCTGTGCAGATCGCGGCGCGGGTTGAGCTTGCGCGGCCTGACGAGCGGACGAATCCGCCGCTGGCGCCGCAGCGGGAGCCGGTTGGGCGAGGTAACGCTCCACGTCCTCCTTGGTTACGCGGCCACCGCCGTTCGCCCGCGTCACTTTGCCCAGGTCGACGCCGCGCTCGCGGGCGAGTCGACGCGCCGAAGGAGTGGCGGCGGATTCTTCGCCCTGCTCTCGGCCGGCAGATTCAGTGGCCGGCTGCAAATCGCTGGCGACCGGCTCGGCAGGCTGACGTTCGGAGCTCGCGGTTTCCGCAGCCGGCGCTGCGCTTTGGCGCCTTGTGGTAGCACGCGCGGCGCCGGCCTCGTCAATCTCACCCAGCACGTCGCCGATCTTCACGTCGTCGCCTTCCTGCTTCTCGATCTTCGATAACACGCCGCTGCGCTCTGCGCCGACTTCGAGATCCACCTTGTCCGTCTCGAGCGACACCAGCACCTCGCCCGCATTCACCGCGTCGCCTTCGTGCTTCAGCCAGTGTCCGACGGTGGCTTCGAGCACGGACTCTCCGAGTTCCGGCACGACGATTCTGATGGACATAAGCCGCTGACCTCTCGACGATTCTCACGCCATCCCTTGCGGATGGAATTGCCGAAGCTCCGGGGTCACGAGGGCCCCACTCCGAGAAGCTAGCATAAACCAGGCAAGCAGCGCGCAGAAATGGTCCGCCGTCTGGCAAGCTTTGTCTGCCGTTCATTTGCGGACACTCGTGTCCACGCTTTGGACACGTTCGCGAGCCCTATCCGACACATGGAACCCATTTCACAGACCTTACGTAATCATGCTTTGGACGCTGGAGTGCGTCTGCGAACCCTGAGGCCCTGAGGAATACCCATGCAACGGCTGTTCTTTGATCTGCGATTCTCGGCGCGGCAACTGACAAAATCGCCCGGTTTTGCCGTGACGGCTGTGCTGATGCTGGCCTTGGGCATCGGCGCGACCACGGCGATCTTCTCCATTGTCGAGGCGGTACTCCTGAGGCCGCTGCCCTTCCCGGATTCGGGACGACTGATGGTGCTATCGGACAGGCTGGCCGGGGTGCATGTGACCGGAAGCGATGAGGTGGGCGTGACCGTGCCCGACATCCAGGCGTATACCCGGGAAACGCACGGCTTCAGCGCGCTTGGAGGATATCAGTTTACCGGGTTTGAGCTGTCCGGGGCGGGCGAGCCGGCGCAGGTGAATGCGGCGCGCATGACGGCGGGAGTATTCTCTGCCCTTGCCGTGGCGCCGGAGCTGGGCAGGGTGTTCACTGCGGACGAAGACGAGCACAGCCAACAGGTGGCCGTGTTGAGCTACCCAACATGGGTGAGCCGCTTCCATCGCGATCCCAATGTCCTCGGGACAAAGATCCTGCTGGACCGCAAGCCGTACATCGTGATCGGCGTGATGCCGCCTAAGTTCGAATTTCCACTCGTGCCGGGCCAGTTAAATCGCTCCGAGTTGTGGGTGCCCATGAGCTTCAGGCCCGACGAGCTGTTACCGCAGGCGGCGGGGAACTGGAGCTACCAGATGGTGGGCCGGCTGAAACCGGGCGTCTCAGCCGCGCAGGCCGAGAGCGATGCCGAAACCGTAGCGCAGGAGATTATGCGCCATTATCCGGCGATGATGGCCAGCCTGCACATCAGCGCCCTGGTCCGGCCGCTGCGGGAGGACACGGTGGAACAGAGCCGTCCGCTGCTTCGAACGCTGTTTCTTGCGGTGGCTGTGGTGCTGCTGATTGCGTGCGCGAACCTGGCGGGGCTGATGTTGGTGAGGGCGATCAGGCGGCAGAGAGAAGTGGCACTGCGACTGGCGCTGGGAGCGCCGGCATGGGCGCTGCTGCGGCTGGCCCTTCTCGAGAGCCTTGTCTTGAGCCTGAGCGGCGGCGCGCTGGGACTGCTCCTGGCTGATCTCGCACTGCAGGTGGGCAAAAGCATGTTGCCGGAGAGCCTGCCCCGGATCAGCGAGATTGGCCTGAACTGGTATGTGGTCGGCTTCGCCCTGCTGCTGGGCGTCGTGACGGGCCTCGTGTGCGGCCTCGCTCCGGCCTTTGCGGCGCTTCGGACAAACCTCAACACAAACCTGAAGGATGGCGGACGCAGCGGTTCAGAGAGCGCCGGACACGCGCGATTGCGCTCGGCGCTGGTCGTTGCCGAGATTGCCATCGCGCTGGTCCTGCTGACGGCTTCGGGCCTGTTGTTGCGGAGCTTCGACAAGATGCGCTCGGTGGACCTCGGTTTCCGGCCGGAGCACCTAACCACGGCTGCCTATCAACTTCCGCAGGAGCAGTACGCGAAGCAGCCGCAGGTGGATACGTTCAACCGGGAGCTGTTGAGCCGCTTGAACGAGTTGCCGGGAGTGACGTTGACGGGCCTGACGAGCGTGCTGCCCGCCGCGGGTAATTTCGGCAACCAGACGTTTGTGGCAGAAGGCTATACGCCCCCAAAGGGCGCGGACCTGAACCTGGCAACGGCCTCGCAGGTGACTGGGAACTTCTTCCCGGCGATGGGGATTCCGGTGCTGCGGGGGCGCCTGTTCACGGAAGCGGACCGGCACGGATCGCAGCTCGTGCTGATCGTGAATCACAAGCTCGCGCAGCATTTCTGGCCGAACCAGGACCCCATCGGCAAGCGAATCCGCATTGGTACACCGGAGATGCAAACCCCCTGGATGACTGTGGTCGGCGAAGTGGTGGACGCAAAGCTGAGCTCGCCCGATCAGCCTTCAATAGAACAATACTACGAACCGGTGGACCAGGTGAAGGATGACCTCGGTACACTAGCATCGCCCACCGATTTGTTTGGCAATGGCGGCTTTATCGTCCTGCGGTCGCTGCTGCCGCCGGAGCAGATGGAAAACGCTTTGCGCGCGACCGTGCGGTCGATCGATCCGCTGCTCCCGCTGACCCAGGTGGAGACCATGGAGCAGGCGGTCTCCGAGAGCGAGGCTCCGCGGCGATTCAACACCGCCCTGATCGGCGGCTTTGCCTTTGCGGCCGTACTGCTGGCGGTGCTCGGGATCTATAGCATTATTGCGTTTTCCGTGGCCTCGCGTGCGCAGGAGATGGCCATTCGAATGGCGCTCGGTTCCGAGCGCGCGGGAATCATCCTGTTGGTGCTGCGGTCCGGAGCCAAGCTTGCCGCAATCGGCTGCGCGATTGGCCTCGCTGGAGCCATGGCCGCGTCCGGATTGCTGCGGTCGCTGTTGTTCGGGGTGAGTCCGTTTGATCCATTCGTGTTGTCGCTCGCTGCATTGGGAGTGTTGCTGCTCGCCCTGGCGGCGTCGGGATTACCAGCGCTGCGGGCAGCCTCCGTCGATCCCATGCGCGCTTTGCGAACGGAATAATCGGGAAACCTTTCTGGGGGGCAAGTGCGATGGGAAACTGCGGCAGGCACAGAAACTTGTGGTATCTGGTCGTCGGCGTAGCCGTCATTTTGGGATGGAGCGGTGGTTTGAGCGCTGCCGGCACGCCAACCAACTTGGACGATTCACACTGGGTTGGCACGTGGGCAGCCGCGCCCCAGAGTTCGCCTCCGGCGGGTGTCGAAACGTTCAGCAACCAAACTCTGCGGCTGATCGTACACACGAGCCTTGGTGGGAAGAAAGTCAGGATCAGAATTTCGAACGTTTTCGGCGACCAACCCCTGGCCCTCGGGGCCGCGCACATCGCGCGCCGCACCGCGGGAGCGAAGATCGATCCGAGTTCCGATCGCACGCTGACGTTTGCCGGACAGAAATCAACCACGGTAACTGCGGGATCGCTGGTCGTAAGCGATCCGGTTGACCTGGACGTGCCGGCGTTGTCGGACGTGGCCGTGAGCCTCTTTTTTCCAAAGGCGACCGAAGCTCGCACGCTGCACCTTCTCGCGCTGCAGACAAATTACATCTCCTCTGCAACAGGCGATTCGACAGCACAGCCGGACTTTCCCGACGCGAAGACGATCGCTTCATGGCCGTTTCTCACCGGCCTGGATGTTGCCGCATCGCCGCGCGCAGGAGCAATTGTCGCGTTTGGGTCCTCGACAACCGACGGCGACGGCTCGACCGAAGACGCGAATCACCGCTGGCCCGACCTATTGGCTGAACGGCTGCAGAAGGACGGTGGCGAACATGCTGAACTGGGTGTTCTGAACGAGGGGATTATCGGAAATCGACTGTTGAGCGACAGTCACAGCCCTCGACAGGCGGGTGGGCCATTTGCAGCCGTGCTTCAGCAATTCGGAGATGCGCTTGGACAGGCCGGCATGGCACGCTTTGACCGCGATGTGCTTGAGCAGACCGGAGTCCGGTACGTGATCTTCGGCCTGGGTGTGAACGACATGCTCTTCCCGGGCGCGTTCATTCCAGCGACAGAAAGCGTTGACGCGCAGAGCTTGATACGGGGTTACCGCGAGCTGATCGCACGTGCGCGCAAGAACGGGATTCGGGTGATTGCCACCACGATCCCGCCGTTCGAGAACGCTACCTTCCGCGGTCCCGTGATCCACTTCTACACTCCGGAGAAAGACCGCGTGCGCGAGGAATTCAATCAATGGATTCGAACGAGCGGCGAATTCGATGGTGTGGCCGATTTCGACAAAGCCGTGCGCGACCCGAACCACCCCTCGCAGTTGTCGCCGGCGTACGATAGCGGAGATCATCTGCATGTCAACGACGCGGGAAACGTGGCTCAAGCGAATGCGATTTCGCTGGAATTGCTTCGTCGACCGTTAATTTAAATTAAGAGCCCAAGCACCATTGTCCGGTTTTTGCGTTGAGAGGACTCCATGTCAAAGCGTAGATTTCAGTTGCTCCTGGCTGCATGTCTGGTTGCGGGCACTTTATCCGCAGCGAACGATCCGTTCGTGGGGAAATGGAAGCTCAACCCATCCGAAAGCAAAGTCATCGACTATATGAAAGTTAACAGTCTCGGCGGCAACAAGTACGCGCTCGACCTCGGCGCCGGCTATATCGAGACTATCGTGGCTGACGGTACGGACCAGCCCGGCGTTCAGGGCACCACCCTGTCCGTCGCCGTCGAGGGGCCCATGAACTGGAAGGTCGTCCGCAAAAAGGACAGCCGCCTGCTCCTCACGGGGATTTGGAAGCTTTCTGAAGACGGAAAGACGCTCACCGATCACTATTCAGAGTACCAGCCCAACGGGTCGAAGAGCTTCAGCCAGGTCTATGTGTACGAACGGAGAGCGGGGAATGCAGGTTTCACGGGCACCTGGGTAAGCACCAGCCAGCCCCAGTCGGCTTCCGAGCTTCAGATCCAGTCCTACGAGGGGGACGGCCTTTCCTTCATCCAGCATGCGACTCAAAACGTGAAATTCGATGGGAAAGATTACCCGGTCTTGGGCCCGGGCGTACCTCCGGGCTATACGTCGTCGGGACGCCGGGTGAACGAGCGCACCTTGGAAATCACCGACAAATTCAAAGGCAAGGTCAGGGACACCCAGCAGATTGAGCTTTCTACCGATCTCAAGACCTTGACGAGGACCGTGCAATCGGTGGGTCAAAGCGAACCGAACATCTTTGTGTTTGACCGGGAATGAAGGGCCGGGGCTGTAGCAGCAGTGTCCTCACTGCCGACGTCACTGATATTCTCGGAGGCCCCGCCCTTTCCTGCCTCTTTCGTGTGTTCCATAAATCGGTTTCGCATAAGCCTAATCTCCTTTGCAATCAATCGATTGGGGGACGTCATGGTCGCACGGACGGTTCGCCCGGCTCCCCAAGTCGCCCTGAATCCTCGATCTCCTTACCTGACCCGGAGTTTTCAACAGCCTAAACTGCTGAAAATGTGGTGGTGAAAATTCTGTCTCACTTTTCTTAGCTTTGCCCACTGTCCCGGGCATCGAGTGTACGCTTGGATTTTTGCCGAAGTGGGCGAAGCGAAGGTCGAAAGAGGCAATCGAGCGAACCCGAGCGAACCCGACAGGCTTAAGCTGATTAGAATGATAGCGATAGCCCATAATCGGCGAGGAGCGAACCCGACACGGTTATCTGGCTTGTTTTCAGAAGATTACGCGCCAAAATCGGCCTCTTTTTGGCAAATCGTATGTCTAGGACCCGCGTCCTATTCCAGATTGGGCGTTCGTCGCCGGCGAGCAGAATCCGGAGCGGCCAAACGGAATCGAGCGAACCCGAGCGAACCCGACAGGCTTAAGCTGATTAGAATGATAGCGATAGCCCATAATCGGCGAGGAGCGAACCCGACACGTTTATCTGGCTTGTTTTCAGAAGGTTACGCGCCAAAAAGGGCCTCTTTTTGGCAAATCGTATGTCTAGGGCCCGCGTCCTATTCCAGATTGGGTGTTCGTGGTCGGCGAGCAGAATCCAGACCGGCCAGACGGAATCGAGCGAACCCGAGCGAACCCGACGGGGCTAAAACTATTAGAATCATCAGGATAGACCACAGTCGGCAAGGA
>JASHPE010000335.1 GCA_030038235.1 Terriglobia bacterium | reverse complement strand
CCCAAAAAATGGCCCTTTTTTCGCAAAAGAGTAGTTGTCCACCGCGCTCCAAAGCCACCAAACCCATTGCAACTAACCTCAATGTATTCAGCGGCTTATCCCCGATGTGACCGGCGCCAAACCCATCGTGGTTATCTTCTTTGGTTTCAGCATGTTAAGCCTCGAAAATGGGCTGTTTTTGAGCAGAAGATAGCCGTCCATGGTGTCGCTGGTACCCCGGGCGGTCAGCTGGCGTTTATCAGGAGGGCAGAGCGTCAGTTCTTCAGTTGGTCAGTCAGTCAGTTTGTCAGTTCTCAGTCACCGAGAGCCGAGCCGACGCTCAACGGGTACCATGGCTGCCAGGAGTCGAAATGTGGTCGGAACGAAGCTGGAATCTCAAGCGGATTCAGCGACTTGTCCCGAACGATTCGCCTCTTTGATTCGCCATTTGTTATACTGGCCAGCCTCGGTGATATTGTCTCTTCGAGGTCTTGTGCCTGCGGGTTCGTTCGGCCTTGTGGCGGGCGCAACGGCTGCGCAACGTCATTCGTTTGGGGGTCCCCGTGATTGAAGTGATCGACAAGGAACTGAGCATTTTCGAATCGATGGGTGCGCGCTTTGACATCGCCGTGCGCAAACTGAATCTCGATCCGGGCCTGGAAAAGTACCTGCGCACGCCGAACCGCGAGATTATCGTGCACATCCCCGTGGCCATGGATGACGGGCACCTGGAGGTCTTCGACGGCTTCCGGGTCCAGCACAGCATCGCGCGCGGCCCCTGCAAAGGCGGCGTCCGCTTTGGACCGCAGGTCAGCTTGGACGAGATTCGGGGCCTGGCCGCCGAGATGACCTGGAAGTGCGCCGTGGTGAACATTCCCTTTGGCGGCGCCAAGGGCGGCGTGGCGTGCGACCCGCCGAATCTGAGCAAGGCTGAGCTCGAGCGCATCACGCGGCGATACACCGCTGAGATTCTCGATTACATTGGGCCCGAACGCGACGTTCCGGCGCCTGACATGAACACCAACGAGCAGACCATGGCCTGGATCATGGACACCTACTCGATGCACGTCCGCCACACCACCACGGCCGTGGTCACGGGCAAGCCGATCGACCTCGGCGGCTCGATGGGCAGGCGCGAAGCGACCGGCCGCGGCTGCATGATGACCTGCGATGAAGCCCTGAAGCGCTTCGGCCGCGAAAAGCAGTCCACGCGCGTGATCGTGCAGGGCTTCGGCAACGTGGGATCGCAGGCTGCGCGGCTGATGCACGAAACCGGCTACAAGATCATCGGCGTCGCCGACATTGCGGGCGGCGTCTTCAATTCGCACGGACTCGACATTGCCGCGCTGCTCGACTACGCAAACGAGAATCACAGCGTGCAGGGGTTCAGCGGCGGCGAACCCATCGGCAACATCGAAATCCTGGAGCAGGATTGCGACGTGCTGCTGCCGGCAGCGACCGAGAGCGTGATTAACAGCAAGAACGCGGACCGAATCAAGGCGCGCATCCTCGTGGAGGGCGCCAACAGCCCCACCACGCCGCCCGCCGATCAGATCCTTTTCGATCGCGGAGTCTTCGTGATTCCCGACATTCTGGCGAACGCCGGCGGCGTGACCGTCTCCTATTTCGAATGGGTGCAGGACCGCGAGGGCTACTTCTGGACCGAGCAGGTGGTCAACGAACGCCTGCACGCCATCATGGTGTCGTCTTTCGATCAGGTGGCTGCTTACGGCGAGCGCTACAACGTCAACAATCGCATCGCGGCGTACATGCTGGCGATCGACCGAGTGGCGTTCAGCCTGAAGTTGCGGGGAATTTACGCTTAGGAAGACGTCCGTCGTCAGTTGTCAGTCGTCCGTTGCATCTTTAACCGTGAACGGAAGCGATGGACTGGGGACAACTGACAACGGACAACTGACAACGGACAGATGAACTACACGGAGGACGAACTCCGCCGCCAAATCGTCGAAATTGGACGCTGGGTCCACCAGCGCGGTTTCGTTTCAGGCTACGACGGCAACATCTCCACGCGGCTCGACAACCGGCGCATTCTCTCCACCCCGACCACCATCTCGAAGGGCATGATGGCGGTCGATGACCTCGTGATCTGCGACTACGACGGCAAGAAGCTCAGCGGACGGCGCAACGTCACGAGTGAAATCGCGATGCACCTGCTGATCTACAAGCGCCGCCCGGACGTGCACGCCGTGGTGCATTGCCATCCGCCCACCGCCACGGGCTACGCCGCTGCCGGAATCCCGCTCAACAAGGCGCTGATCTCCGAGGTTGTGCTGAGCTTCGGCTGCATTCCGCTGGCCGCGTATGGCACGCCGGGGACGCCCGCGCTCAGCGACGCTTTGCTGCCGCTGGTGGGCTCTTACGACGCGATTCTGATGGCGAATCACGGCGTTGTGACCTACGCGCCGGACCTGATGCGCGCCTATTACAAGATGGAGACGGTGGAGCACTTCGCGAAAGTGTCACTCGTTACGGAACTGCTGGGCCGTCAGGTCTTGCTCTCCGATGCCGAAGTCGATAAACTGCTGACGGCGCGAGCCAGCTACTTCGGTCCTGGAACGCCGGCCGTAAGCCGCAGTATGACGTGTCCGGTGACGGAGAGCGAGACGACAACTCCGGCCCTACCAGCGCCGGACGACGGATCACACTTCTGGGTCTCGCGGGCGGAACTGGAAGCAATGGTAGCAGAGGCGATCGAGGCGAAGGGGAAATAGGCGAACTGTCGACTGTTAACTGTTGACTGTCAACTTTAACTGCCAACTGCCATTCGGAGGACCTGATGGGCGAAGCTCTGGGCATGATTGAAACGCGCGGTCTGGTGGCCATGATCGAGGCCTCCGACGCGATGGTGAAGGCCGCCAAGGTAACGTTGGTGGGCTGGGAAAAGATCGGCTCGGGCTACGTAACAGCCCTGGTTCGCGGCGACGTGGCCGCGGTGAAAGCCGCGACCGACGCGGGCGCCGCGGCCGCGCGGCGCGTGGGCGAATTGATCGCTGTGCACGTGATCCCGCGGCCGCATCCGAGTCTCGAAGATACATTGCCGATCGGAAAATCAGAGTGACGAGTGGCAAGTGACAATCAGTTGTCAGTCGTCAGTGGTTCGTCGCGACCACGTTCCCGCTTTCGGTGACGCCCCGACGGACCACGGACAACGGACCACGGACGTTCCGTTATGCAATTAGCCAAAGTCGTCGGCACCGTGGTCGCCACGCGCAAAGATTCCCGCCTCGAGGGCAAGAAGCTGCTGATCGTGAGTCCGCTGACGCCCGAGGACGTGGAAAATGCCTCGGACGGAAGCAGCACGCGTCCCGTTTCAGGCAAAGCCAACTACATCGTTGCCGTGGACACGGTGGACGCCGGGTTCCGCGAGACTGTGATCATCGTGCAAGGGAGTTCCGCTCGCATGGCGACGACATGCAAGGACTGTCCGGTGGATGCCTCCATCGTGGGTGTGGTGGATACCGTGCGACTAGACGATGGGAAATAGACCGAAACGATGAATGATGAACGATGAATAATGAATGAAGAGTGGCCAGCCCCGAGCGCGCTGGTTCATTGTTCATTGTTCATCGTTGTTTTTCCGATGCTTCTCGCTCGCGTTATCGGCAATGTCGTTTCCACGGTCAAGAATGATACCTTGACCGGGAAGAAGATTCTCGTTCTGCAGCCGATTGGCGCCGACGGCAAGGATCGCGGCGAAAAACTGCTGGCGCTGGACAGCGTGGGCGCCGGCGCTGCCGAGACGGTCTATTACTGCCGGGGGAGGGAAGCGAGCTTCCCCTGGTATCCCGACGACGTGCCCGTGGACGCCACGATCGTCGGAATCGTGGACCACGTCAACGTCAGTCGGCAGCAGGTAGTCGGCAGGCGGCGGTAGGGAGCAGCCCCTATGTTGATCGGACGCATCATCGGAGACCTTGTCGCCACGCAGAAGGCGCCCAGCCACGAAGGCCGCAAGATCCTTGTGGTTCAGCCGCTGAATCTCGACGGCAGCGATCGCGGCGACGAAGTCCTGGCGCTGGACGCGGTTGACGCCGGCGTTGGCGATCGCGTTCTGGTGGTAACCGAAGGCTGGGGCGCCATGACGGCGGTCGGGCGGCAGAACGCGCCCATCGACATGGCGGTCGTCGGAGTTATCGACTCAATCGCTCTTGCCGATTAGCGGCGCCGCCATTCGCGGACCTAAATGTTCGCACACCCGGGAACAAGTCAATCGCACAACCGCAGGGAGGGTCGGCATGCGAAGTCGCAACATTGTGCACGCGAGCGCCTGGGCTTCTTTGCTAATGTTGATTGGTAGCATCCGGCTTCCAGCCATAGAGGAAAAGCCCTTGTCTCAAGACGCTTCCACCGCAACACCCACAGCGAGTGCGCCCACCGCTGCCGACGCGCAGAAATTCGTTGACGAGGCATCCGGCCGGCTTCTGCAGCTCGGCGTGGAAGCCAGCCGCGCCGAATGGGTGAAATCCACCTACATCACCGACGACACCGAGATCCTGGCGGCGCACGCCGATCAGAAAGCGCTCGACGCGAACGTGCAGTACGCCAAGGACGCCACGCGATTCGACGGAGTGAACGTATCGCCGGGAGTTGGCCGCGAGCTGAAGATCCTCAAGCTCGCCCTTACTACGGCCACGCCGTCCGATCCCAAAGAGGGTGAGGAGCTGACGCGGCTGATCACCTCGATGGAAGGCGCGTACGGCAAGGGCAAGTACTGCCCGCCCGGCCAGCCGGCCGGTCAAGAGAAATGTCTCGACATTGAAGACATCACGCGCATCATGGCGTCGAGCCGCGATCCCGACCAGTTGCTCGACGTTTGGCGAGGCTGGCATGCCGTTTCCCCGCCCTACCGCAAGGATTTTGTGCGTTACGTCGAACTCGCCAATAAGGGCGCGCGCCAGCTCGGCTTTGCCGACAACGGCGCCATGTGGCGGTCCGGATACGACATGCCGCCGGACGATTTTGCGCGCGAAGTGGACCGCCTGTGGGATCAGGTGCGTCCGCTGTATCTTTCGCTGCACGCTTACGTGCGCTGGAAGCTGCGTGAGAAGTACGGCGATCGCGTACCGGCGAGTGGTCCGATACCGGCCGATCTGCTGGGCAACATCTGGGCGCAGAGCTGGGAGAATGTCTATCCGCTCGTCGAGCCGCCCGCATCGAGCCGCGGCTACGACTTGACGCAGATTCTCAAAAATCGCCACACCGATTACACGCAGATGGTGCGCTACGGCGAGGGCTTTTTCACCTCGCTCGGATTTCCGCCGCTGCCCGAGACTTTCTGGCAACGCTCGATGCTCACGAAGCCGGCCGACCGCGACGTGGTGTGCCACGCCTCCGCCTGGCACATCGATCTTGACCAGGATGTGCGGCTGAAGATGTGCATCGACATCACGGCCGAGGACTTCAATACGGTTCATCACGAGCTCGGCCACAATTACTATCAACTCGCTTACAGCCACCAGCCGGTGCTGTTCCGCGACGGCGCCAACGACGGCTTCCACGAAGCCATCGGCGACACCATTGCGCTCTCGATAACGCCCGAATACCTGGTGAAGCTCGGCCTGCTCGACAAGGCTCCGGACGCGTCCGGCGACATCGGTCTGCTGCTGGCCAAGGCTCTCGAGAAAGTGTCGTTTCTGCCCTTTGGCCTGATGATCGACAAGTGGCGCTGGCAGGTGTTCTCGGGTGAGATTCCGCCCGACAAATACAATCAGACCTGGTGGGCGATGCGCCTGAAATATCAGGGCGTGGCGCCGCCGGTCGCGCGCAGTGAGGCGGACTTCGATCCTGGCGCGAAGTATCACGTCGCAGCCAACGTCCCTTACATGCGCTATTTCCTGGCCGACATTCTCCAGTTCCAATTCCACCGCTCCCTGGCGCAAGCCGCGGGCTGTCCAGCCGGGACGCCGCTGCATCGCTGCTCGATCTACGGCAATGCTGAGGCCGGGAAGCGTTTGCGAGCGATGCTGGCTATGGGCAAGAGCGAGCCCTGGCCCGATGCACTCGAGGCCATGACGGGTCAGCGTCAGATGGACGCGACCGCGATTCTCGATTATTTCGCGCCGCTCAAGAAGTGGCTGGATCAACAAAACCAGGGCCATCCTGTGGGGTGGGGAACGATGAACAATGAATGATGAATAATGAACCCGCTCTGGCACTCATTGTTCATTATTCGTTATTCATAGTTTCTTGTGGGTGCGACCGTGCCGAAGATCCCGACAAGACCACGAAGCCGCGATCGCCAACTGGCAACCGACAACGGATCGCGGACAACGGACCGCGAGCCACCGGCCGACGCGCATAGGCTGGTGCACAGTGTCAAGAGTTTCGGCGCACCTTGCGCCAAGCTGATCGGCTTCGAGATTGTCGAAATCGACGCCGGCCGCGCGGTGGGCCACCTGCAAACGGGGCCGCAGCACGCCAATCCCATGGGCACGGTACACGGCGGCATCCTGTGCGATCTTGCCGACGCTGCCATGGGCATGGCTTTCGCCAGCACGTTGAAGCACGATGAGACGTTCACCACGCTAGAACTCAAGATCAATTTTGTGCGACCAGTGTGGGTGTCGCTGTTGCGCGCCGAAGCTCACGTGACGAATCGCGGTAAAACGGTGGGCTTGGTGGAATGTTCGGTGCGGGACGAGCATCATCGGCTGGTGGCGAAGGCCGTCTCGACGTGTTTAATCTTGAGAGGAGAACAGGCGGCAGGCAGATGATGGGGGAAAAACCGCGACGAGGCTTCGAGGGTTCTTCCACTTTGCAATCTCAGCCGGGGACGTCCCGGAATTACTGAGAAGCGTCCAGGAATCGGCGAGCGCGCGATAGTCAACCAGGAAGTTCGTGATGCCGCGCTCGAAACGGCGGCGCACCACCGGCTCCGGCACATCGTGAGGGCATTCGGGCGGGACTCAGTTTAGTCGATTCTCTCGCAAAACCGGATCCGATTCCCGAACGGATCGATAACGCCCGTTTCCTTCGTCTTCCAGGGCATGATTTCAATGCCCGGCCGGAAGTAACGGTAATTCTTGGCCGCCAGTTCGCGCTGGAATTCCTCGACACCGGTCATCTCCACGCGAATGTTCGCTCCCGGGCTGCCGTCGCCATGATGCTCCGAAAGGTGCAGCATAAGTTTGCCGCGCGACACCTGCATGTAGAGTGGTAGGTTCTCCTCGTAGCGATGCTCCCAATCGATCTTGAAGCCAAGGTAGTCCACATAGAATTCCCTGGCTTTCTCGATGCTGAAAATCCGCAGGATCGGTATCACTCGCTGAAATTCGACGTGCATTTGATCCTCTCGTTCCCTCTAAACAACTATGGTGCCGCACCGATCCGCTACGCTTCCGTCGATTTGTGAAGATTCTGAAAACGGGCCAAAATCGGCCGGCCCAGCGCCTTGTCAAACTGCCGCAACCAGTGTTCCACGTACACGAAATCAATGTCGGGAGTCTTCAGCAGAATTCCGCGGACGTCCTCCTCGTCGCGCGGACGTCCGGCCACCATTTTGTGAATAATGAGGTCCTCCGGAGACGCAAAGTGGACGTCCGTGCCCCCAATTCGGATGGCGCGCGCATGCTCGATTGCCTGCTGCTCGAAAGGGGTAGACGAAAAGATGAAGTCCACCCGAAAACCACTTTCAGGTTCTCCACACGGTAAGACCATTCGATCGCGAACGAACTCAGCGTGCGACGATCGCAGTATTTTAAGCCCCAGGGACGATACCAACTCTTCGATTTGACCGAGATGCTCCGGTCCCACGCCCAGCGTGATGTCGAGATCGCGGGTCATACGCGGTTCGCCGTAAACGAGGACCGCTTGGCCGCCGGTCACCATGTAGGGAATTCCTCGAGACTCGAGGCCCCGCGCCACTCTCTCAAGAAGTTCGGAGAGCATTCAGGTCCCTCGCCAGACGGATTTTGAACTCGATCCCTTCCAGCGGGTCCTGAGACGGGAACTGGCCCAGCTTGCGAGCGTGCTCGCACATGGCTTCAAAGATCCGCAGATTCCGCTGATAATCCGCCGGCTCGCTGCGAATATACGCATCTTCCCACGCCTGCCAGCCCTCAGGGTCCTTGATCATGGCTCATCTCTTCGCAGTTCGCGCACTCTGAGTCCCCGACTATTATACCTGCCGCGCGCTTTGGCGCTGCATGCCGCCTGGCATCCACCTGCGATACAATCGCCCTGCATGGTTTCCCAAGCGAGTGTGGCCTCCCAAGCGCGACTGGCGCGCGTCCTGGGCATCGATCCCGGCCTGAACCTTACCGGCTACGGCGTGATCGACTGCCGGGGACGCGAGGCCGTGCTGGTTGAAGCCGGCGTGATTCGCCTGCCGGCCGCGCATAATGACAATCTGGCGGAGCGTCTGGAGAAGCTGTTCGAGAGCGTCAACGAGGTGATCCGCGAGTTCAAGCCCGGGATGGTCTGCCTGGAGGAAGTCTACAGCCACGCCGATTACCCGCGCACTGCCATCCTGATGGGGCATGCGCGCGGCGTGATCTGTCTGGCGGCGCGCCTCGCGCAGGTGAGCGTGGTGAGCCTGCCGGCAAAACGCATCAAACAGTCTGTCACCGGAAACGGCAACGCCAGCAAGTTGCAGGTGCAGCGCGCGGTGCAGCACCATTTCTCGCTGGATGGCGTCCCGCATCCGCCCGACGTGGCAGACGCGCTCGCGGCGGCGCTCTGCTATGTGCAGTCGCTGCGGGTCAATGGCACGGCTGGCCGGCGCTCACTCGCGGCTCGATAAGCAGTTCTCGGTGGCCTCTGTGGTTAGACTCTGTGAACTTTGTGTTTGAAGGCTTTAACACAGGGGACACAGAGGGCGCACGGAGGGTACAGAGAAGTAGCTGAGGATATTTTGTATGAATCCGTCAAGACGTGATTTCCTGGGGATCATCGGTGGCGCCGCAGCCCTGCCGCTCGCAGCGCGGGTCGCGCAGGGCTCGCCACTTCGACTGCACGTTGCGGGCGCTTTGCCTGCCGGAGTTCAGGCACAGCAAGGTCCCGTTGGCGGCGGCAAGATCGGCTACGCGATTGTGGGCCTCGGCCGCATTTCCATGGGACAGTTCATGCCCGGAGTGAAAGCATCCGCGCAGCGCTCGCGGATCACGGCGCTCGTCAGCGGCCACCCCGACAAGGCGGCGCGTGTGGCTGCGCAGTACGGCGTGCCGCGCAACGCAATCTACAATTACCAGAACTACGAGCAGATCGCGCACAATCCGAACGTCGATGCCGTCTACATCGCGTTGCCGAACGGCATGCACGCCGAATACACTATCCGCGCCGCGCAGTCCGGCAAGCACGTGCTCTGCGAGAAACCCATGGCCAATTCGGTGGCCGAGTGCGAGCAGATGATTGCTGCTTGCCAAAAGGCGGAGCGGAAGCTGATGATCGCCTATCGCTGCCGCCTGGAGCCCACCAACCTGCGTGCGGTCCAACTCATTCGCGGCGGATACGTGGGAACCCTCGAGATCATCGACACCGGATTCGGATTCACCATCGCGCCCGGCGAATGGCGTCTCAACAAGAAAATGGCGGGCGGCGGACCCATGGTCGATGTCGGCATTTACAGCCTTCAGGCCTGTCGTTACTTGAGCGGCGAGGAGCCGGTCGAAGTCAGCGCCAACTGGTCGGTGATCGATCGCGACGGACGCTTCACGGAAGTCGAAGAGAACCTGAACTGGACCATGCGATTCCCCTCCGGCGTGCTCACCACTTGCTACACCAGCTACGGCGCCAACTGCGGCAACACGTATCGCGCGACCGGATCGAAAGGCTGGGTGGAACTCGGCCCCGCGTTCACATACGAAGGCATCCGGATGCGCTCCGAGGGACAGGAATCTGTGGCCATCGCGCAGCCGGAGACGGATCGCTATCCCGACCAGTTCTCGCGCGAGGCCGATCACTTCGCTGAATGCATCCTCGGAAATCACGAGCCCGTAACGCCCGGCGAAGAGGGTCTGCGGGACGAAAAGTTGATTCAGGCAATTTACGAGTCGTGCCGGGAAGGGCGACCGGTAAAGACGGCGGCGGCTCCATTCTGAAGGTTCAAAAGGATCACGTTATGGAATCTAAAGCTGAGCCTTTTCTTGGTTTCAACGAGCTGTCCATCAAGGGTTTTAGGCGCCTGTACGACGTCCGCCTCCCGCTGCGTCCGCTCTCGGTGCTCATAGGCGCCAATGGTACCGGCAAAACCTCGGTGCTGGACGTTCTCTCTCTACTGGCTAACTCGGCTCAGGGAAAGCTGAATCCTTCCATAAGCGATTTGTCGGGACTTACCTCGGTCCTCACATATGACAGGGCCGAAGAACTGAAGCTCGGAATTTCGATGGATGTTCCATATCACGAACCGCTGGAGTATTCCCTAGCTCTCTCGCCGCGCGGCGTTGCGTATACGGTCGAAGAGGAGATACTGAGCCAGCAACGCGGCATGCCGGACCCGTTTTTTCACATCGTCTCCCATGGAGCAGACATTAAGTATTTTGAAGGAGATCAGGGCAAGCTTGTCCGGCCGACATGGGAGCATAACCCTCTTGAGACCTCCTTGTCTCAGGTTCCGAAGATGTTCAGAGAGCCGGAGGAGTTCAGGAACAGACTGGCATCTTCGACGTTCTACCACGTGCTGCAGGTCGAGCCACGATCACCGGTGCGCTTACCGCAGCCCATGCAACCAGCGGTGCTCCCGGGCCGGAACGGGGAGGAGCTTGTCTCTTGCTTGTTCTATCTCAGGGAGACACAGCGCGCGCGGTTCGAGTCCGTCGAGGATGCTCTCCGTACCGCTTTTCCGTGTTTCGATCGGCTTGAGTTTCCCCCAGTCGCCGCAGGTACTCTGGCTCTGGCATGGCGGGAATCCAGTTACTCCAAACCGCTTTACATGCATCAACTCTCAGAAGGTACACTCCGATTTCTGTGGCTTGCGACATTACTGCAGAGTCCGGGGCTGACTGCGCTGACTTTGTTGGACGAGCCGGAGGTCAGCCTTCATCCTGAGCTCCTAAATCTCCTGGCCGATCTACTGCGTGAAGCATCAGGGCGCACACAAATCATCGTAGCGACTCATTCGGATGCACTGATCCGGTTTCTAGAGCCATCGGAGGTGGTGGTCATGGACTCGGCTGACGGAACTACGACTATGACCCGAGCCGATCAACTTGATTTGGATGA
>JASHPE010000334.1 GCA_030038235.1 Terriglobia bacterium | reverse complement strand
GAATCTCCATCGCACCGCAGCCTTGCTCCGATGTAGCCAGCGCGCGAGTGTCCCTACCGATTGCTCCTGCGCAAAGTCCATCAGCATGGCGTCGTCCGCCGCGGACCATGGTGGTCGCTCGTTGACGTACCTTCCTGAAAGACCCAGTTCCTTGGCGCGCTGCCAAATGGCGTGGCTACGCCATTTCGGATGGAGCTGCTGAATAGTGTTGATCGCCTCCTGGGCTCCGTGCCAGCCCCGCGCGTATCCCGCCCGGATGATTGCGTCCAATTCCGTAGCCCAAACGACCGGATCTCGTTTGGGCTCCGTCAGTGCTCCCGAGTGGCCCCGGTCTTCGTCGTCATCTGTGTTTCCACGCACTCCCATACGATCCGATCCTCATGCACCTTTGTTTCTCGGCGGGCGATGCATCTGCCGTGACCATTAAGGCTAAGCTCGTCAACAAAGATGCCTGCCCACGAACCCATCAGTGCGATGGAGTTAGCGGGCCGAAGCAGCGCCACGCCTTCCGAAACTCAGGCGCGGTAAGCAGACTTTCGGACCCACCTGAGTAGGCGGTTCGCAGCTCTCGTTGGCGACTAGGGCTCGAGGAGAGTCTCTCTGGAGCAGGTGCGAAGACTTCTGGAATTGGGAGTGGCGCTCTGCGAACCTGGCGCCCGCAATGGGACAACAGGCTACGAGCCTGTTGAGCGGTTTGAGACCGGAAGGCCTATCGAGCTTTAGCGGTGCCTCCTTATAGTGCCGGAGGCTCGGCACACTTTCGTCAGAGATCCTGCCAAGAAGCGGATATAGCACGGAAAGGGATGGCGGATGTCGCTGGACTTCTGACGCCAACATCAGGGCATGGGACGCTGAGCGCCCATTCTCGATCACCCAAGGTCTCATGGCGCCATTCGATTCCTTTCACAGCCCAATGCGGCGCAAGGCACGGGACCTGCTCCGGAATTGTTCCGGGCTTCTATTGCCCCCAGCAACTTCTTGCTACTGGGAAACACGCGACGAGTCCAAAAGTTGCGCCTCGACAATCTCAGGAGACTTCCTCCGGCAATTGCCGAAATGTCTCGCGATGCTTGCACAGACTCGGAACAACCACGCACGGTGGGCGAGCCGAGCCCTGCAACAGCGGTGATCCTGCGGAATCTACATTGCCGATTCCGCCCGCAAAACGCCATTGTCCCGAACATCGGCGAGACCAACGTTTCCGGTACGCACACGGCCAACTCGACCTCCGAGGGGAAGCGACCCGGCCTTCAGATGCCGCGCGCTCAACAGCACCCTCTACCTATGTAAGGAGCATCGAGAACGCAAAAGCGGAGAAGGCAGCGTAAAAAAATCCATCTGATTCACGAATCTCTTCGTTGACATCTCCCTTCCGGCGGTGGCAATCTTCGCTTCGGAGGGATGTCACTGAAGGCTGACTCGCGGTGCGCTGCCAACGAAGGGGGACACGTCCGCCACCGGACAGTCCTTATAGCAGAAGCATGGACGAGAACTGGCCCCTCTTTGCTGCGCGAGTATCTGGTAGAGCGCCGACCGAGCATGAAGCTCGACTCCTCGACGCGTCCCGGCGGCTTTGGGATACCGCAGTCTCCTTCACGAAAAACAAGCTCGCCGAGATATCCGAGCCGGAAGCCGATGCGCACGCTCTCACCACCCAGCTTTGGGAAGAGGTCTTGCTCTCAGTGCTCGGGACGATGGATAAACTCGGGGCGACCAGAATCGCCGATCTTGACGCCTATCTCTTTGCCATTTTCAGAAACCGCCTTAATCGGCACCTTGCGGCGCAACGCAAGCGACGCAGAATCGTGGAGTCCATGCCATCGCTCGAAGATCTGGCCAAACTGGACCAAGCGCTCGACGTGTCGTGGGTTCGGCGGCTCGACTCCGAGATCCTCCTGAGGCAGGGTCTCGCGCGAATGGATGAGGTTTTCAGGGCCACTGCCTGGTGGCGGACACAGGGATATTCATGGAACGAAGTTGGTCGCATGCTGGGCCTGACGAAGGAACAGGCCAGAAAGCGATTTGAATATGGTCTGCGGAAGTTACGAAAGCTGCTGCTTGGAGAACCGTAAGAGAGGAGCCAGGGGCCGGAGCGTTAAGTGGCTCGGCCTACGTGCCGTTCGTTCTGGGGAGAAATATACTCGGGGGCCACGGTAGCCATCGTGTTATCACAACAGGAAGAAAAACGCTTGCTGACTGCGCTGAGCCGCACGTTTCTGGATGGCTACCCGAACCCGGAGCGCCGTGGCTGCCCTGGCATCGGCGTATTGAAGGCTATTGCCGGGCGCAGGCTCACCTTGGAAGAGGCCGAACCGTGGATAGACCACCTAAGTTCCTGTTCCCCTTGCACGCGCGAGTTCGCTGACCTTCGCCACGAACTTCGGCGACATAGAGCGTTTCAAATCGGTTTTGTTGCAGCTGCCATCATTATTGTGGTGGCTGTCGGGGCTTGGCTATTGCTTCGGCAGCGTACCGGTCCGCCCCAACTCCAAGCGGCGATGCTGGATCTTACGGATCGCGGCGCCTTACGCGGGCCCGAAGAAACCTCGCCGGCCCCGCCGCTGTCGCTACATCGAGGGCTTTTGGATCTCACTCTATACCTGCCGGTCGGGAGTCAACCCGGCGCATACGAAGTCCAGGTGATTCGTGAACCCGGACAGCCCATGTGGAGCGCGCAGGGAGTAGTGAAGCTTGAAAACGGCAAGGCGACTCTTCACATACGGGCGGATCTCAGCAATCTGCCGCACGGGCTGTATCTCCTTGCGGTCAAACCCACTAGATGGAGTTGGAATTACTATCCGCTGGTCTTGAAATGACGCGGGCCGTTTTGACTTGGATTACCAACGAGACGGAGCGGCCCGATGCACAATTCCGAGGACTTGGACCAACTTCTTGACCAGAAGGTTCGGTTCCGGCCCTTACTTACGGCTCCGTGAACGACGTCCGGCAGGAAAAAGCCGCGGATTGAGTTTGACTGCGGTTGAGAGGCGCAAGGGCCGGAGGCTTGGTGGCGGGCACGTGATCATAACGGGCCGCGCGCACTTCGAAAGG
>JASHPE010000333.1 GCA_030038235.1 Terriglobia bacterium | reverse complement strand
TCCAGGGGATCCACCTGATAGTGCCGCGACGCGGGCTGCATCAGGTCGAGATAGTAGCCCGCCGACAGAATCCCCATGTAACCCTGCCGCGCCGCCTCTGCAAGAGATCGCTGCCCGCGCCAGGACTGGATCACGGCGCTCTTCGGTAAGCCGGGCTGCAGCACCTCGTCCCAGCCGATCACCTTCTTGCCGTGCTTTTCCACCAGCGCCACCACGCGCTTGCTGAAATAAGTCTGCAAGTCGGCCGAGTTCTTCAGGCCGTGGGTCTTCATGAACGCCTGGATGCGCGGATTGTTCTTCCATTGCTTGCCGTTCACTTCGTCGCCGCCGATGTGAAAATATTCGTCAGGGAACAGTTCCGCCATCTCGCCGATAAAGGCGTCGAGGAACGTGTAGACCGCCTCGTTGGTGGGATCGAAGCACGGATCGAAGATGCCCCAGTGCCGCTCGATACTGTAAGGTCCGGGCGCGCTCGCGAGCTCGGGGTATCCGACGAGCATGGCCGTAGAATGACCCGGCATGTCGAACTCGGGCACCACGCGGATGCCGCGATCGCGGGCGTACTCGATGACCTCCTTCACCTGCGCCTGCGTGTAGTAGAGCCCGTCGGAGCCCAGTTCCTGGAGCTTCGGAAAGCGCTTGCTCTCCACGCGGAAGCCCTGATTGTCGGAGAGATGCCAGTGGAACACGTTGAGCTTTACGGCGGCCATGCCGTCGAGATTCCTCTCCACTACCTCGACCGGCATGAAGTGACGGCTCACGTCCATCGTCAGGCCGCGCCAGGGGAAGCGCGGATGATCGTGGATCGTCACCGCCGGCGCGCCGAAGCCCTTGTCGTCGAGATTGACGAGCTGCAGAAAGGTCTCCATACCTCGCAGTGCGCCGACGGGAGTCGTTGCCGAAAGGCGCGCCTGCTGCGGCGTGACTTCCAGCGTGTACGACTCGTCTTCCTTCACCGATTGCACCACTTCGCCGGCGCGATCGCACTGGATCACGAACGCGGCCTTTGACGCATCCGTCTCAAGCTGATCGTTGAGCGGTATGCCCGTCTGCCGCACCAATCGATCGATCATCCGGCGGGCGCTGTGCCTCAGACGCGGCTCCTGATAGCCGGTCAGCGCTACGCGAAACGAAACGTCAAGCGCCAGCCTTCCCTCGCCCGGCGTAAGCTCTGCCGGCTGCGGCATCAGGTTGATGTTTGGAGCTGTTGCTTGACCGACGTCTTGCGCGAGCAGCGGCGCGCTCGCAGTAAGGGCGAGAGTACAAGCAAGCGCGAGCGCTCCGAGTCCGGGAATTCGCATGACGATCCTCCAAGTTGCGCAACGGCGATGTTATAACGAGCGGGCGGTGTTCGCCAAAGGAATCGTGGCTCGTGGTCCGGGCACTAGGGCGATTTGCTACGATTTTACATTTTCATGACAATTGGCGGGGTCGTCTTTCGGTACAGTGTAGCAGCACGAGGAAGTTACGATTTTCAATTGGGAGGTAGCAAGATGATCCGGAACATTCGTCTATTTGTGGCAATGGCCTTGCCGATTGTGGTCTTCGTACTGACGCCCAGCGCCGCCAGTGCGCAGAGCTACACCGGCAACTGGCCGGGCACCGTAACCGATTCGCGAGGCTCTAATGGCACGTACTGCATCACGCTAACCGACAATGGCAGCCTCGGCTGGCCGCACAGCGGTCAAGCCACAATGGTCGAAAACCGCTCCACACTTTACGGCACTTTCCAAGTCATCGGACCGCTGATCACGATAACCATTGAATCACCAGGAGACTACGCGGACGCCGGCTTGGTGTTCGTCGCTCAAGCCAGCAACGGCACCGTCGGCAAAGGCGTCTACGATGACGTTTACAGCGGGGAAGAGATCGATTCCGGTGTGTTGATGTTCGGCGCGAAAAACAGTTGCTCAGCGAGCAAATAAGAAAGGGCAGGCGCGGCCCGCCCTTTCAACACAGGATTCGCAACCAAACCGTGGCACAGACAATTTGCTGTAGCGCCGGTGTCATCACCGGCGATTTCCGGCAGCCCGCAGCGTCTTTTTACATTTTGATGGCAACCGCCTGAGTATTCGCTCGGTACAATCGAATCGGGACCGCGAGGACTTGGCGGTAGGAAGATGACCAGAAACACTCGTCTGTTCTTTGCGGCCTTACCGATTCTGATCTTTGCGCTGATGCCCGCTCGTCCGCTGTTGCCGTTCTCGAGTTCGTGCTTCAACGCTTGCCCGACGAAATGCGCAAGTCCGCAGAGTAGGCTTCATTCGCAGCGCAGCGCTGCCATGGGATCGATCCTCGCGGCCCTCCGTGCCGGCAGGTAGCTCGCGATCAGCGCTACGGCGGCCAGCAGCAGCGACACCGAGAACAGCACCGAGACATCGAGCGGGCGAACGTCGTAGAGCATCGATCCCATCAGGCGCGTGAGGCCGGCGGAACCCACGATGCCCACGCCCAGGCCGACCGCCACCCAGGCCATGTTGCGATTGACAACCAGGCTCAGTACGTCCGTGGTGCTCGCGCCCAGCGCCATGCGGATTCCGATCTCGTGCGTGCGCTGCGCCACCGAATGTCCCACCACGCCCACAATCCCGACTGCGGCCAGCACCAGCGCCAGTGCAGAAAACACGCTGAGCAGCAGCGTGGGGTAGCGCCTCGAGCCGATGGAGTCACGGACGACGTTCGCCATCAGCTCGACATTGGAAACCGGCCGGTCCGGCAGGACGTCGGCCAGCGCTTGCTTAACGGCCGGCGTGAAGTTGGCCGGCGCACCCATGGTGCGGACCACGATACTCATGACCGGCCATCCGGCCTGGGTGTAAGGGCGCACGAACTGGCTGCGCACGGGTTCGTCCAAGCCCGTCTGGTGAACGTCTCCGGCAACTCCGACTACGAGCAGCCGCGGTCCGCTCGAGCCGCCGAGCAGAATCGCGCGGCCGATGGGATCCTGCTTCGGCCAGTAGGTGCGCGCCATGGTTTCGTTGATCACAATCACGCCCTCGGACCCCAGGGTGTCCTGGGGTGTGAATTCGCGACCCTTCAGAATCGGAATGCCCATGGTGCGGAAGTAATTCGGACACGCCACGCTGTAGTCTGCGCCCGGCATTTTTCCGGGCTCCGCCGGGGGCTGGCCCTCGACCTGGAATCCGCGGCCGGCATCCCCTTCAAAGGGCATGTGGGCAATGGCGGCCACCGAGACCACACCCGGGATCGCGCCTACGTGTTCTTCGACGTCGTCACAGAAGCGCGGCAGGCCCGGAGGTCCCTCGTAGATCACCTCCTGCGGGACCGACATCTGCATGGTCAAAACGTTCCGCGCATTCAGCCCGGAATCGACGCCCAGCAGGCGCGTCATGCTCTTGATCATCAGGCCGGCGCCGCAGAGCACCACCAGCGCCAGCGCCACCTCGGACGCCACCAGGGCGTGACGCAGCCGGTTCTTTCCACTCGGGCTCGCCGATCGTCCGCCCTCTTTCAGCGGCTCGTTCACGTCCACTCGCAGAGCGCTCACGGCCGGTGCGAGGCCGAACAGTATGCCGGTGAGGCAGGCCACCAGCAGGGTGAAGGCAAAGACGCGGCCATCGATCGGGATGGAGTCGATAGGTCGCATGGGCAACTGCATCGCGTCAAGCTTGAAAGCGCGGAACAGAACCTGCGTGCTCCAGGAGGCCAGCACCAGGCCGGCGGCTCCGCCCGCGAGTGCCAGCACCATGCTCTCGGTCAGCAGTTGGCGCGCGATCCGCGAACCCGAGGCGCCCACGGCGCGCCGGATGGCGATTTCCTTTTGACGTGCCGCGCCACGCGCCAGCAGAAGATTGGCAACATTCACGCAGGCGATCAGCAGTACAAATGCGACCGCCGCCAGCAACGCGATCAACACGACTCGCAGTTCCTTGATGCCGTAATCGCCCAGAGGCTGGACCATCGCGCCCATGTTTGCATTATCGGTGGGATATTGCTTCACCAG
>JASHPE010000039.1 GCA_030038235.1 Terriglobia bacterium | reverse complement strand
GCGACGGCTCCGAACAGCATCAGCAGGCTGGGTCGCAGGTCCCCGAGCAGGTACCGCTGGTAATTCACGCACTGCGCGCCCCGCTCGCCCGACTGGGTGACGCCCTGCTGACGAGCGGCCTGGAACGCCGCCGCCATTTTGGCTTGCGCGGCGCCAAGACTTGTTCCCGGCTTGAGCCGGGCGATGACGCTCGTGTTCATTCCCGTGTCCTCGATACTGCGCCCAAGCTGCAAGGAAACGAAAACATCCGCGGGCTGCCCAACAAAAGCAAAGCCGGGCGGCATGACTCCAACAACCGTATAGGAGTCCTCTCCCATTTGAATTTGCCGCCCGATCACCGCCGCGTCGGCGCCGAACGCCTTTCGCCACAGGGAATCGCTCAGGACCGCAGTCTTGGCGCTTCCGGGCAGGGTCTCATCGCGCAGGATCCCGCGTCCGACGAGCGGGCTCACTCCCATGACCTGGAAGAAGCCATCCGTCACGCGCAGCGACTTGATCCATTCGGAAGCGCCGCTCTGCTTGATTTCGAGGTCCCCGCCGCCCCGGTACCCGGCGATCGCCTGAAAGGTGCTCGCGTGGTCGCGATAGAATTCAAACTCGGGCGCCGTCAGAGCGTCATTCGTGTTTCCGTCCTTCCAAACCAGGTTCACCTGAACCATCTTGTCGGGTTGGGGGTAGGGCAGCGGCCGCAGGATCACGGTGTCGACCACGCTGAAAATCGCGGTGTTCGCGCCAACGCCGAGCGCGAGCGTCAGGACCGCGACGGCAGTGAATCCACGGTTCTTGCGCAGCATCCGGGTTGCGTAACGAAGGTCCTGGGTTAGTGCGGCCACGGGTGCCTCCAATCGGAGGGATTGACGATTGACGATTGTCGATTGCCAATTGAAAAATGCTGTCCCACGTCCGTCGTCAGTTGTCCGTGGTCAGAAACGGGCGAGCCAAAATGGTGCAACGCACAACCGGCCACGGACAAGGGACGTTTTCGCAGATCGTCAATCGTCAATCGGCAATCGTCAATCATTCGTACCTCAATGCCACCAGCGGATCCACCTTTGTCGCCCGCCGCGCCGGAATGTAGCACGCCCCGAGCGCCACCAGCGTCAGCAGGGCTGCAACCGCAACCAGGGTGATGGGGTCGTGGGCACTGATCCCGAAGAGCAGATTCGCCATCAGACGCGTCAGCGCCAAAGCGGCCACCAGGCCGATCGCGACCCCGAGCAGCGCCATCCTGCCGGCTTCGACGAGCATCAACCGCAGGACGTCGCGCCGCCGGGCGCCGAGCGCCATTCGTACTCCGATCTCATGCGTGCGCTGGCCGGCGAGGTAGGAGATCACGCCATAAATTCCCACGCAGGCCATGATGAGCGCGAGCGCCGCGAAGACGCCGAGTAGAGTCATGGCAAAGCGGCGTGCAACCAGCGTGTCGGAGATAATGCCGTCCATGGTTTCGGTGCCGTACATCACCATCTGGCCATTGACTTGGTCCAAGGCATGGCGCACTGAAGCCACCTGCGCCAGCGGCGATCCGGCGCTCCGTAAAACGATTCCCAGGTTGGAGCCGAACAGCGGTATGACCTCATCTGAGAGCTGTGAGACCGGGAAATAGCATTGAGCCAGGACTGGCGACGCGGCCTTTTCGTCGAGGCCCCACTGCTTCACGTGCCCCACCACGCCCACGATTTCCATGGTGACGTTCATGATGTCGAAGTTTACGCGCCTGCCGATGGGATCTTGGTTGCCGAAATAAAGCCGGGCAAACTGATCGTCAATCACGGTCACGCGCGGTGTCTGCTCGTTGTCCTGCGCGGTCAGGAAGCGGCCGCGCAAGAGCGGAATTCGCATCACTTTCAGGTAATCCGGCTGAACGATGTAGAAGAGCGTCGCTTTCATCTCGCTCTCGGTGGGCGGCTTGGGTTGGCCTTCGGGCCAAAAAGGCAGTTCAGAATCGCCCTGCATGGGCTGGGCGGCTAGCGTTAGAGACACCGCGTCAACGCCGGGTATGGCGTTAAGTTCGTCGTGAATCCGCGGCCAGGCCGCACGAATAGCATCCGGCGAGCCGAGCGGCGGGAACGAGGCGCTGAATGACAGGACGTTGCGGGGATCAAATCCTGGATCGACCGTCCAAAGCCTGGCGAGGCTCCGCATCATGAGACCTCCGCCTGCCAGCAACACCAGGGCCAGCGCCATTTCCACCACCACAAACGCGCTCTGAGCGCGATGGCGCGCCCCGCTCGCCCCCCTCCCGCCTTCTTTCAGCGTTTCGTGAACATCGGGCTGAGAGATCTTGAGCGCAGGCGCCAGACCAAACAGCACGCTCGCGACGAGCGAGGCAGCGAGCGTAAACAGCATCACGCGCCGGTCAAGGTGGATATTGTCCGCCCTCGGCAGCGCCTCGGGCAGCACTTGCAACGCCCCTTTCAGTCCCCAAGAGGCTAGAAGCAGACCGAGGCCCCCGCCGGCGAGTCCCAGCAGGATGCTTTCCGTCAAGAGCTGGCGGACCGCGCGGCCTTGGCTTGCTCCCAGCGCCACCCGAATGGCAAATTCGCGCCCTCGGCTGTTGGCGCGCGCCAGCAGGAGATTGGCCACATTCACGCATGCGATCAGGAGGACAAAGCCCACAGCAGCCGTCAGAACCAGCAGAAAGGGTTGAATCTCCCCGACGACGTTCTGTTTCAGGGGAACCAGTGTGACGTTCGTGCCTTGATCGGCTTCCGGATAGGCCTGGGCGAGATGCTTTCCCACCCCGTGCATGTCGTCGCTCGCTTGCTGGAACGTCACGCCTGGCTTAAGCCTGCCCACGGCGTCCATGCCCATGCCGGTTCTGCGATCTCGAAAGATAGGATCGTTCCACTGCCCGACGGGCGTGTAAACGTCGCTACGATGAAAGTTGTTGCCGACGTAACTGAAATGCGGCGGAATCACGCCGATGATGGTGTAGGTAACGCCATTCAGCGTCATCGACTTTCCGACCACATCCGGGTCAGAGCCAAATTTGCGTTTCCACAGTCCGGCGCTGATCACAACCACTGGCGCCGCACCCACTTGGTCCTCATGGGCGGTAAAGGTGCGCCCAACGACCGGCTTTACACCCAGGAGGGGGAAAAAGCTCGCGGAAACCATCTCCATCGCAACGCGCTCGGCCTCGCCCATCCCGGTCAAATTGAAATCGTCCGCCCGATAAGCGGCGAGTGCGGAAAACGAACGATTGTCACGTACCCAGTCGAGGAAATTCGGATAGGAGATTGAAGATCGATCGAATTGCGCGGTCTTCGAGTATAGCGCCACGAGACGCCCCGGCTCAGGGTAGGGCAGGGGATTGAGCAGTACCCCATTGATCACCGAGAAGATCGCGGTATTGGCGCCGATGCCGAGCGCCAGCGTAATGATCGCCACGGCAGCCAAGCCGGGATTTTTGCGCAGCATCCGGAGTCCGTAACGAAGGTCCGCAACCAGAGTCGGCATGGATTCCTTCCTCAATCGAGAATTGAGTCATTGAATCAATGAATCAATCGCTCATTCATGGCGCAGCGCCCTCATCGGATCCACCTTGCTCGCCCGCCACGCCGGGATGTAGCAAGCGGCCAGCGCCACGCCGAGGAGAATCAGGCACGTCAAAGCGAAGGTGGATGGATCAGAAGCGGTGACTTCATAGAGCTGGCTCCTGATCAAGCTCGTCAGAAGGAATGCGGCAATCGCGCCGGCGAAGATTCCCACGAGCGTCAGCCGGATCCCCCGGTAAATCACCATGCCCGCAACCTCGCGGCGGCGGGCGCCGAGCGCCATGCGAATCCCGATCTCCTGCGTGCGCTGCGCCGTGTTGTAACTGATCACGCCGTAAAGACCGAGTGCCACCAGAAAGAGCGCCAGCGCGGAAAAGACTTCGAGCAGCGACGCCATGATCCGCTGGGGGCCAAGCGACCGGGCGACGTATTCGTCCATGGTTCTGAAATCCGCCACCGGCTGGGCTGGATCCACGGTGGCAACGGCTGCTTGAATCGCGCCGGCTAATCGCGACGTGTCCGCTTTACTTTTGACCACGATGAATGCCTGCGAGAGAGGTTGCTGCAGCATGGGGTAGTAGCACACCCCTCTGCCCGAATCGCCCACAAGCTCCGACTGCGTTACGTGTCCGACTACGCCGACGATCGTCGCCCAGGGTGAATTTGAGTCGCGCCGGAGATGCTGTCCGATCGGGTCCCGATTCGGCCAGTATTGCCGCGCCAGGTTCTCGTCAATGATCACCACCGGCTGCGTGTCCAGCCGATCCTCATGCGTGAAGTATCGTCCCCTTTGTAGTGGGATGCGCAAGGCGCCAAAATAACCCGGCGTGACCCAGTTCAGCCCGCTGTGAAGTCCAGGCTCGCTCGTCGCGGCGGGGCGTCCCTCGATGGTGAAGGACGAAGCCGGATCATAGCCGGTGAACGGGAGAGATAGACCGAGTCCCACCGCGGAGACTCCCGGAAGCGAGGCCACCCCTTCGCCGACCGCGCTATAGAATGCCGCCTGCTTCTTCTGGCTGTCATATTGATTCTCGGGAAGCTGGACGTTGGCGGTGGTTACGCCTCGCGGGTCGAACCCCGTTTCAACACTTGCCATGCGCGTCAGGCTCTTAAGCAGAAGACCCGCTCCCACCAGTAGGACCAGCGATAGTGCTACCTGGCTGACCACCAACGATTCCCGAATCCGCAACCGCCTGCCGCTGGAGGTAATGGATTGCGCCTCGTCCTTCAGGATGCCGAATTGCGGATGGCCCAGGACTTCGCCGATCGGCATCACGCCCAGGAAAAGGCCACTGAGCAACATCAGGCCGGTGGCGAACAGGAGTACCGTTCCATCGATGTGGACTGGCAGGCGCGACGAAATGTCGCGCACCGTGATGCGAAGCAAAATGCTCCGGCCGGCATAGGCAGTGGCGACGCCGGCAGCAGCACCCAAAGCGGTGAGCAGTAAACTCTCCGCCAGCGACTGCCGCAGCAGGTCCCGTTTCTTCGCACCCAAAGCGATGCGCAGCGCGAACTCCCGCGACCGGGTGGAGGCTCGGGCAAGCAGCAGGCTTCCGATATTCGAGCAGGCGATCAGCAGCACGAAGCCGACTGCGCCCAGCAAAATCAGCATGGGCGTACGCAGGTCGCCGGAGGTGTACTCACTGAACGGCACGGCGAACATTCCCCACCCGGAGTCTTTGGGATAGATCGTTTCCGGATGAGCGTCGATCAGCCGGCGCGTCAGGACGCCAAGATAAGCCTCCGCCTGCGCCCGCGACACTCCCGGCCGCGTTCGAGCCGCGACGAAAAACGATTCGTTGAAGTAGTTCCCCGCCGCGAAGTCCGCCGGGGCGAGACCCATGGGAATCCAAAGCTGCGCCCGCCGGGGCCATTCGAAATCCGCTCCCATTACGCCTACGATACGGTAGTCATCGTGGTTCAACTGAATAGTTCTGCCGATGACCGCCGGATCGCTGCCGAACAGTTGCGCCCAGGTCGAGTGCGAAAGCAGCGCCACCTGATTCGCATGTGGCTGATCTTCCTCAGATGTGAACACGCGGCCAAGTTGCGGCCGGACGCCAAAAGCGGCAAACCACTCCGAGGTCACTCTTGCCACACGGAGCCGCTGGGGTCCATCGGGAGCGAGATAGTTGTAACTTTCCTCATCCGCGCCGGCGGCCGAAGAGAAGATCTGACGGCTCTCAAGCACATCTTTGAAACTGGGAGCCGAAAGCACAAGGCTCTTGAGGCCCAACTTCTCGTACTTCGTCCTGATGGCAAACAGATGGCTTGGGTCCGCGATGCCGGCTAAATGAAAGTAGAGCCCGTCAATGATGCTGAAGATCACCGTATTCGCGCCCATGCCAAGCGCGAGCGTCAACACGGCTACGGCCGTGAAACCGGCGTTCTTGCGGAGAATCCGGAGGGCGAAACGAAGGTCCGCGCTCAGCGTATTCATTGGCCCATCCCAGGATCGGCAGAATTGCGGAGTGCCGATTGCCAATTGCCGATTGAAAAATGCTGTCGGTCGTCCGGCGTCAGTCGCCTGTTGCCGAAAATGGGCGAGCGAAGATGGTGCAACGGACGACGGACAAAGAACGACGGACGTTCTCGTAAATCGGCAATCGTCGATCGACAATCGTCGATCATTCGTACCTCAGCGCCACCATCGGATCCACTCTCGAGGCGCGCCGCGCTGGAACATAGCTCGCGGCGAGCGCAGCGAAGACGAGCCCCAGTGCCATCAGCCCGAACGTGCTCGCATCGAAGACTCCTATTCCGAAAAGCTGGCTCGAAAGCAGGCGCGCCAATATGAACGCCACCGCCGCGCCCAGCACCACTCCGATCATCGCCAGCCTGAGGCCGTAGCCGATCATCAGCGCCAGCACCTCGCCGCGCTGCGCGCCGAGGGACATGCGGATGCCGATTTCGTGCGTACGCTGCGCCACCGTGTAGCTGACCAGCGCGTAGAGTCCGAGAGCCGCCATCAGGAGCGACAATCCCGCGAATACTGCCAGGAGAGTGACCGCGAATCGCCGGGGTCCGAGCGACTCCTCGATGCGCTGGTCCATGGTCTTCAAGCCATGCACCGGCTGGGCGCCATCGACGGAGCGAACAGCTTCGCGTATGGCGCCCGCAAGCATCGCGGCATTGCCGGGCGTTTTGGCGACGACGAATAC
>JASHPE010000332.1 GCA_030038235.1 Terriglobia bacterium | reverse complement strand
GTAGCTGGCGTCGTGAAGCTTAAAGTCTTTGACGTGCATGTCGGCGATTCGAGGGCCGAGCGTGCGGATCCAGTCCTCCGGATATCCGTACAGCACAACGTTGCCAACATCAAACCAGGCCTTCACCCACGGGCTGCGGAATTCGTCCACGTAAGTGCCGAATTCGAGCGGGCTGAGCAGAAATTTGTTCCACACCTCTTCGAGCGCAATGACGACCTTGAGCTGGTCGGCAAGTGGCAAAAGCTTGCGAATCTGAGTCTGCGAGCGCTTCCAGGCGTCGCGATAGCTGGTTTGCGCGTTCACGACCGCCGGCACCAGCAGAACGTACTTGGCGCCCCAAGAGTTAGCGTTGTGCATCGAGGTCCGCATTCCCTGCAGACTTTTCTCCACCACCGCCGGGTCCGCCGAAGAGAGCGGATATTTCCAATGGTCCATGTTCATCACGGAATCGATGCGCATGCCCACAGCGTCGGCCGCGCGCTTGATCTCGATGGCGTCGCTCGGCTTGGGCGTGGTGTTCACTTGCAGCGCTTCGAATCCAACGCTGCGCGCCAGCTTGAAGCGGTCGACGTAACTCAGATTCTTGGGCAGCATGTCCACGAGGATGCCCTTCTTGACGGGCAATGGCGTGGAAGTCTCGCCCGTTGCGGCTGACGCAGCTTGGGCTGCGGATGCTTCGGTGGCGCCGGGCGGAACGGTCACGCCGAGTCCGGCGACGCCGGCAGCCGCAATGGATGCCCTCAGAAACTCCCGCCGGGACGTATTGTCTAGCATGAGGCTGTCAACATCCTTTCGGGGCGCGTCATCGCCCGTTTCGCCGAATGAATCTGTCGACTATCGATTACACCATTAAGCTTCTCTTCGACCTCGACGAGCTTTTCGTCGCTCTTTGCCTGGGCCTCAGCGACTCGAATCAGAGGCTTCTCGAGGCGGCGCACATCGCTCCGCAGCGAAAACCCGTAGCGCACGAGCCTGGTCACCACGCGGTTGTTGGTTGCGACCACACGCTCCAAGCGAGTCAGCCGCGCGTCAGCTTTGGCAAACTTGGCTTCAAAACGCGCATCCATGCGAGCCTGATTTTTTACCAGGAAATCGATAGTTTTTTCAACGTTCATTCATCACCTCGCGCCGGTCCGTGTTAGTCCATCCTGCCGATGTTCGGGCTCAATCGCCAAGTTGATTCTATGAAGCTCCGGTTGCGATAAGTCATCCGCGATATGGATGCGTGCACCGCACCTGCATACTGCGGGTCTGTCCCGGGACGCGCCTCGCTGACTACGTCTGGCGATCAGTAGGACGGGATATTGTTGGCAGGCAGGACAAATGACGGCGACGTCGTTGCCGAAGCAGTCCGCCAACACTGCCTGGCCGGAGATTTTCACTTGAACTGCGGCATTCGTTATCTTCGCCACCAAGCCTCCGTAATCCCCATCAGACAGGGCGGGGTTTTGCTGTTCTCATCCCCGATAATTCAGCTTTTCCAGATCAATCCCCGACTCCCACACCTCGGTTGATCGCAACAGATCGTCCCACGCGACCGGATTGCCTCCGTAGGCGGCCGATCGAGCCATCATGCACGTGAGTGCCGAAATCGCGCCTTGTTCCGCCTGATTGTGAAACTGGCCGCTGGTGATGCTCTCCACAAACGCTTTCTTCTTTTCGGGATCGGCCTCGGCGAGATTGTCGGAGAACTTGCCCGTGGCGGAGAACTGCTGGGCGCCGCCGGCTGGCTGGGCTTCGCTTTCGGGCTGCCACGGCTCGTCGCCCCAGATGCCGAGTGGACCCGAATACGGCGATTGCGACGTGCCCTGGGTTCCGAAGAATCGTTCGGTGACATCCCACCAGCCCTTGTTGAATTGCGTGGAGCTGAAGGTCACCGCGACGTCCTTCGGATAGTACAAGACGACGTTGTAATGACTGTAAGCGGTGTCACCCGCGGGCCGCCCTTCCGTGCCGCCGGTCGCCGCAGCTTTCACTGGATGATCCTCCAGAATCCAGTTGCAGATGTCGATAGCGTGGATATTCTGTTCCACGATGATGTCGCCGGACAGCACGCGGTCGTGGACCCAGTTGCGCAGGCGGCGTTCTTCCGGCGTCGCGTTCGGCCACGCCGGACGATCGATATAGCCGGAGATGTAGTGCGCTTCGCCAGACGCAATCAGGCCGAGCGCGCCGCCGTGAATGCGCCGCACCATCTCGACAAATGGCGGACAACTGCGGATCTGAAATCCGACGTCGAGGCTCAGCCGTCCCTGCGCCTGCCTGCCGATGTCGATTACTTTCTGCGCGCCCGGCACGTCGACCGCGACCGGTTTCTCGCAATAGACGTGTTTCCCGGCGCCTACCACTGTTTCGAGGTGCTGGACGTGGAAGATCGGCGGTGTGGCGATCACGATAGCGTCGACGCCGTTTGAGGCCGCGATTTCCTGGTAGGAGTTGGGTCCGAGAAACAACTGCGAGGGATCGATGGCCGCGTAGCCCTTGCCCTGCTGGTATTGGTCGAAGTGCTGGCGGCCTTTCTGCAGTTGGTCCTGGAACAGATCGCCAAGCGCCGTTACGCGCGCGCCGCCCGTATCGATCAGGTTGGTCGCGTCCTCGGTGCCGCGGCCGCCGCAGCCGAGCAAACCTACGCGCACGGCGGAATTCGCCTGCGTGCCGCGGACGAGTCCCGGCTTGAGAATCATGAACCCTGCGGCCGCCGCAGTGGCGCCGATGAACTCACGGCGGTTCAGCGCCGGTTTTCTCGATCCGTTCACTCCTGCGTCATCTTGAGCCATGGGTGCCTCCTCGAATTCGATTGGCGGAGAAACACGGCGCCGCGTCACCGCTGCACTCTCGTCTGAATGCGGTGCTGCGAGCCGAAACGTGGGAATTATAGCGTAGATGCACAAGCCGCGGGCGCCCAGCGTTCGCTTCAGCGCCGGTCGATGGGGACATACTTCCTGTTCGTCGGACCCGTATAGTCGGCAAGCGGCCGGATCAGCCGGTTGTGGGCGTACTGCTCGAGCACGTGCGCCGTCCAGCCGGAGATGCGGCTCACGGCGAAGATCATGGGATAAAGATCGACGGGGATGCCGAGCACGTAGTAGGCGGAGGCAGAATAGAAATCCACGTTGGCGTTGATGTTCTTCTCACGGATCATCAACTGCTCGATCTTGAGCGACATGTCGAACCACTTGGGCTGGCCGGCGCCGCGGCCGAGTTCCTCGGACATGCGGCGCAGCACCCAGGCGCGCGGGTCCTCGGTGTGATAGACGCGGTGACCGAAGCCCATCACCTTTTTCTTCTGGGCTAGCAGGCTATGTATGTAGTCCTCCGCCTTGTCCTCGCTCCCGATGTCCAGGAGCATCCTCATCACCTGCTCGTTGGCGCCGCCGTGCAGCGGTCCCTTGAGGGTGCCGATGGCGGAGGTGATGGCGGAGTGCATGTCCGAAAGCGTTGAAGCCGTGACGCGCGCGGCGAAGGTGGAGGCGTTGAAGCTGTGGTCGGCGTGCAGGACCAGGGCCACGTCAAACCAGTGCGCGTCCTCCGGCTTGGGGACGCTCCCACTGAGCATGTAAAGGAAATTGGCGGCGAAGCTGAGCTTCGGATCGGGCTCGACCGGCTCCTTGCCGTCGCGAATCCGCCCGAAGGCGGCCACGATGGTCCCCATTTGGCCCGTCAGGCGTAGCGCCTTGCGGCGGTTGGCTTCGGTCGATATGTCCTCGGCTTCGGGATCGTACAGCGAGAGCGCCGAGACCACGGTGCGCAGCGTCTCCATGGGGTGCTGCGGGGGCGGCAGCCGCTTCATCAGCTCAATGATCTCCGGCGCCACGGGGCGGTTCTCCACGAGTTGCTGCGTGAGCTCGTCCAGTTCGGTGCGATGGGGCAGGCGGCCGTACCAGAGCAGGTACACCACCTCCTCGAAGGTCGAATTCGCGGCCAAGTCCTTGATGTCGTAACCGCGATAGGTGAGAATTCCGCGCTCGCCATCGATGGAGCAGATTTCGGAGTTGTCGATGACAACGTCTTGCAGCCCGAGCTTGACTTCCGGCATGGTGGACCTCGGTGGTGTAAAAGCCTGCTTAAAACCCATCATAGCACGGATGAAAGTCATGGAACCGGGCACAAGTCTGCGGTTTTCGCGGCTCGTTCGAATCCGTGACCCACTCTGCCGGCCTCCCGCCAACCTTTTCCGCGAGGAGAAGTATCTCTATCTCCTGATCACCGCTACGCTGTGGGCGACAATTAGCCGTCACTGATGCCAGTATATAGCAACGGGCTCAAGTGCGGTCTCCCAGGCGACTGGCGCATGGCTTCCGGATCGATAGGCATTGCCCGTAGCGAGTTCCTACTCTCCAGCCTAGACTAGTCTAGAACTAGGGGAAATATCGATAGACCTCGCGGCGGTGCAGGACTCTTACAAACAGAACCACGTCCAGTTCGACGGCCAAACCCACGCGGTGATCACCCACCCGAAGACGGTAAAAAGCGCCGCCGCCCCTCAGTCTCTTGAGGTTTGGAATTTCCAGTAAGCTCTGCGCGGATTCCACCTTTGCAATCAGAGCCTTGACGCGCTGGTGCAGGGATTTGTCCTTTATCGCCTGAAGGTCAGTGACAAAGCTCGCTTTGAAGCGAACCTTCAACTGACGCCCTCAAGGACGGAAAAGACCTCGCCACGGTTGGCTTCGGCCGTGCGCTGTCCCACTTCGATGGCGCGAGCCAAAGCGATGTCCTCCAGAGCTTCCTCGATGACGTCGCGCAGAAGGTCCTTCCGTTCTTCGAGCACCTCGAGAACGGCTGTCTTGAAGAGCTGCTTCAATCTGGGGTCATCCAGCGGGATCTCGGCCATTATGCTTGTCTCCTGTCCGCTCCCCGGAAAAGGGAATCGACAACATTGTAACGCACCGGCGGACCATTCAATCAAGGACTCACTGACCTTAGGAAGGAACCCGTCGCTATTGTGTGACGCCGCTTAAGCGCGCGGGACGATGCTGCATTTTTAGCCGCCGGGCGGCATAACGGCCTGGGCAACCGTGGCCCCAGGCTTCAAGCGGGCGATCACGTTCAGGAAATAGCCGCCTTGACCGGAATCAAACGACGTGGCCAGAGGAATCCACACAGCCTCAGGCGTGGTGGAAAAGCGGAAGCCGGCTGGCAGCACCCCAACGATGGCGTAATCCTTGCCATCGAGCGTGATCGGCTTGCCCAGGACGCCTGGATTTCCGCCGTACCGTTCCTGCCAGAGCGCGTAACTGATTATGACGGCACGAGTCCCGCTCTCCCGATCCTCGGCGGCTGAGAACGTGCGGCCCAGGATTGGTCTTACGCCAAGCACGCGAAAGAATCCCGCTGATGCCTGCTTGCCGGGCACGCGCTCCGCGCCCTCGGGACCGCTCACGCTGTGATAGCCGGTGCCCGTTTCGTCGGCCCACGCGGCCATTTCCTCGAATACGCGGTTCTGGTCTCGCCAGAACTTAAAGCTGGGCGGATCGGCCCATCCGGACTCGAGAAGGCGCCGGTCGTACCACTTCACCATGACGAGCCGGTCAGAATTGGCGAAAGGCAGCGGACGCAACAAGAAGTCTTTGGCGGCCGTGAAGATGGTGGTGGTGACGCCAATGCCCAGGCCCAGCATGATGACGGCAAGCACCGCAAAGCCACGGTTCCTCGCCATCATGCGCAGGCCATAGCGAATGTCTTGGACAAGCGTTCCCATCGGGTACCTCCGCAGAACAGTCAGCACTCAAGTCCGGGGAACCGCGGTTGCATCATCTTGGCGCAATTTCGCCGCCATTTCTACAAAAGCGTAAGCCCTTTAGCGACTGCCCGATGGAGGACCAAGGCTCAGGCGACTTGAGAAGGCACTGTCCGGTTTCGGAATCAAATGTTCGGGATGGGGCGCTCGCGCGGCTGGCCGTCAGGAATACCTCGCGGGCACGAACCGCTGGCTCGACATTTTGGGCCGCTTGTAACTCACCGCCTGGCGCGGCGGCAGTTCCACCTCCACCGGGGTCATGTGATGGTAGGGAACCTGGCTCAGCAGGTGCGCGATGCAATTCAGCCGCGCGCGCTTCTTGCTGTCGGCATTCACCACGTACCAGGGGCTCATTCTGGTGTCGGTATAGGCGAACATCACGTCTTTGGCTCGCGAGTAATCCACCCAGTGCCGGCGGGACTCAATGTCCATCGGGCTCAGCTTCCAGCGCTTGATGGGGTTGCGCATGCGCTCCTGGAACCGTTCTTCCTGCACTTCATCACTTACCGAAAACCAGTACTTGATGAGGATGATGCCGGAACGGATGAGCATCTCCTCGAACAAGGGGCAGGCACGCAGGAACTCGCGATACTCCGCCTCGTTGCAGAAGCCCATCACGTGTTCCACTCCGGCGCGGTTGTACCAGCTCCGGTCAAACAGCACCATCTCGCCGCGGGAGGGCAATTCCGCCACGTAGCGCTGGAAGTACCATTGGCCGCGCTCCTTGGCGGTAGGGGTGGTGAGGGCCACCACGCGGCAAACCCGCGGGTTCAGGCTCTGCGTGATGCGCTTAATCACTCCACCTTTGCCGGCGGCGTCGCGGCCTTCGAACAGGACGCACACCCGCAATCCCTTCATGCGCACCCACTCCTGGAGCTTGATCAACTCGAGCTGGAGGTGTGCCAGTTCCTCGACGTAGTTGTAATTCTTCGCCGGTTTGCGCGGCTTCCCCCTGCCCAGCACGTGCCAAAGCTGCTCGATTTGCGCGACCTCTCTTGAGTTGCGCAGCACTTCCCCGCCAGCCTTTTGCCCCTTGCGCTTTTTTCCCATTCCGATTCCTTTCATTCGGCGGGATAGGACTTCCGTCACACGAATACGGGCGCTCTTGAAACCACCAGCAGGAGCCGGTCCCCGAGCTAAACTACACTGATACTATACAAGGAGTAGAGTGTGGTGCGCTTGAACTTCCAATCTCAACGCCTTCACCGCATCCACCACGAGCGCTTTTTGGTCCACGAGACGGGCAGCAGAAGCCTTCCTCGGCGGTCTGTATCTACAATGTTGCGAAAGGCAGCGGACGCAGCAGGAAGTCTTTAGCGGCGGTGAAGATGGTAGTGGGTACACCGATGCCCAGACCGAGCATGACGACGGCCAGCACCGCGAACCCTCGGTGCCGGGCCATCGTGCGCAGACCATAGCGAATATCTTGGACAAGCGTTTCCATCGGGCGCCTCCGCAGCACCGTCAGTTAAGCCGTCCAGGGTACAGCTTCAAGAGTATTGTAGAGCAATTCTGCAAGCCAGTTCCAACAAGACGAAACCCTTTGTGATCAGGCTCTTGGCTAGACAGACTTCCAGCGGAACTCGAAACCCTGTGCGGGTATGAAATCCAGTGTTCGGGCTGGGCGGGCGCTGTAGCACTCGTGTTCCCACCGGAGCGCTTAAACTGAAAAATCCCCGGTCGGGACAACGGCGGAATGGCAGGTCGGTGGCTATTCCGGCGCCGCCACGTGAACGGGAGCCGTAAGCGTCAGGTGTCCCCACGCGACTTTCAGCGTCGCGCTCCGGATGTCGTCCTGGGCGTTCGTGAGCGTAATGGTAAGTTTCTCTACCGTATCGCCGCTGGCCGGTTCTGCGGTCATGGGAGCGGTGAAATCCACTGTGGCCTTGCGAATGTCAAAGGCATCAATGCGGGTCTTCCGGACTTTCACTGGATCGATAAAAGCCAGCTTCCACGACGATCCGTCGGCGGATCGCTGCATTCCAAGGAAGTACAATCCGGGTGAGATCGACTTTCCGCCGATCGTCACCGGCACGTCGGTGTAAAGATTCGTCCAGAAATTGCTTCCCATGCGCCAGATCTGGCCCTTGGTCATCTTGTCGAAGGTCGCCGCGTCTTCATACTCCTTCTTCCAGACGGGCCGGCCGTAATTGATGGCGAGCTGGCCGTCCGCGGCGCGCGCTGGATTATTCCAATAGAGCAGCCGAGCGGACGCCCGATCGTCCGGACTGCCCCCTTCCACGGAAATCTTCGGATTCTGCTGTGCGCGGAGCGAGATTGCCACCATCAGCGCGAGCACACTCGTCAACACTTTACTTTTCACTTTGGTCTCCTTTATCTCTCTGTAGCACTAAATCAGTCGCGAGATTCTTTTCGGCACGCGAAGAAAAATCTCCAACACAGAGTTCACAGAGGTCTCACGGAGGCCACGGAGAAGAGGTAGAAAGGAGGATGTCCGCGAATCAGATTCATCTCCGTGGTCTCTGTGAATCCTCCGTGACCTCTGTGTCAAGGGGTGGTTAACCTATTCCTCGCGCGTCACGCCCTGGGCGATCCAGAATTTCCCGGGCTCGAGGCCGGCGCGCACCGCTAGTTCATGCGCCAGCAACTGCATGACGAGCGTGTCGACCAGCGTCCCAAGACCGAGGCGCAAGGACTCAACGCGCACGGTGCGCACGTTGGCGATCTCCGCGAAGGGCAGATCCGTGAAAAGCAGCACGCGTCCGCCGTGCGACTGGATGTCGCGGGCCAGACGCAGCATGAGCTGCGCGGTGGTTTCTCTTGGTCCGGGGCCGCCGTCCGGGTGACTCTGGCGCGCGAAGATCACGTAACGATGTGTGGGATTCACGATCTCGATGGGCCCGTGACGGAACTGGCCGGCGCTGATGGGCTCGGCGGCCAGGCGTACCGTCTCTTTGAGCGTCAGGGCCGATTGCATCGCCGACGCCAAGTCCGGCCCTCGCGATATCAGGGCCACGTACGGAGGATGATCGAAGAACTCGACGATGGGCGGGATGACGGTTTCCTGCCGATCCAGGATTCTCTCCTGCACCCGAACCGCGTGCAGCAGCACCTGGGTAAGGTGGCGGTGCGGCTCACTGACGAGGGCAAATGCCAGATACATCAGCACCGCCACGCTGCACATGTAGGTCTTCGTGCTGACGCTCGACTGTCGCCCCGCCATCATGGGCAACTGCAAGCCGGCACGGCGCGCCAGCGTGCTGCGCTCCACGTTCACCACCGCCGCCACGCGCACGTCTTTGGGAAGCCGCTGCAGAAGCCGCGTGATCTCGACGGTCTCGCCCGATTGCGAGATCGCCACCACCAGCGCGTCGCGCCGGACCATCTGAAGGTGGTGGTGGAGCAACTCGGCCGTTTCCAGTACGATGGCGCGGATGCCGCGCGCTGTCAGGTAGGCCTGCGCGGGGTAAGCCGCGAAGAGCGAGGCGCCCATGCCCGTAAAGATCACCACGGGGGGCCAGTGCGAAACCAGGCCACGCAGCGTCTTATGGGGTATCGCTCCGGGACTCTCATAGTATTTCCGCAGGTCGGCGAGCGCTCCCGGCTGCTGGAGGATTTCCTCCATCATCGTGGTCATGCGAAATTGTCCCCCCGGTTCGGATGAAAGTTGGGCGCCGCACCGCAGGAATCGAACCTGAGATCAAAAATGGAAAGAAGTATCTCCGGGGATTTCCGCTCGGCGTGTTGTATTAGAGCGGGAAGGGAAGGCATGCTGAAGCAAAGAGGCCGGACCCGAAGGTCCGGCCCCGATTGCACTAGACTTGAACTACGTTCGCGGCCTGAAAGCCCTTGGGTCCCTTCACTACCTCGAACTCGACTGCCGCCCCCTCCTGGAGGTTGCGATAGCCGTCGCCCTGAATGGCAGAATAGTGGACAAAAACGTCTTCACCCTCGTTGCGTTGAATGAAGCCGTATCCCTTGGCAGAATTGAACCACTTAACGGTTCCACGTTCTCTGTTGCTACTCACGATGTACTTCTACTCCTTCAATGTGATGCTGTCTGTTCTCCTGGCCTTAGGCTGAAAACCGAACAAAGCCGCGAGCGCTACCCCGCCGCCCTGCGTTTCGAACACAAAAGGTGTTGCAAGAGCACAAACGCCAAGTAATACTATCACAATCATATTACTGTGTCCATGGGTTTTGCTCCCATGGGTTTTGCTCCCGAGCCTCCCGAGGGGGTTACGCCTTTCTGTAAACCCGTCCGCGGTGAAGACTTGCCCTCGCTCTCTTTGGCAGCTGCGCCGTATCAGCGAATCCCTGGCTGCTTGCGCGCGTCCCATCTCTCTCCCTGACGTCCTGAATGTTCTCACGATGATGGGCCGTCCAATCGACCAACTGGCTGATGGCGGCAGCTGACCCCAAAATGCCGGCCCGATCTTGCCTATCAGAACGGTTTTGGACCCCGTTTGGAGTTAAGTTGTTGAATTATAAAAGAAAATAAAGTTTCTCAATTTTCTCACTTTTACCCACTGTCCCAAAAATAAGGAGTATGCTCTTTCACGGGTCTGACGAACACGCGGCTGCACTTATGGTTGTAGCCTAGGACGTCAAGGTGTGTTCGACCGGCCGATCCCTTGGGGGGGCGGACGGAGACCAACGTGAAGGAGCTACATGGGTACACGGCGTCGACAGCAAGAAGTTCGGAAGGGAACCGGGGACCGCAATCCCGGTCGGGAGGATGGCTCGGGCTTCTGATTCCAGGGCTGATGTTGCTTGTGGGGGCGGCGGTTGCGCTGCCGGCGCTGGAGCCGGCGGCGCCCCCGCCGGAACTCCCCTCGCCCCGTTTCCTGATTCACTACCAGCCCGGCACGGCTTTCGTGGTGGTCCCGGCGGCGCAGAACGCGCCCATAGTGGACATCAACTCGGTCTCGCTAAGGGTCTACGACCCCTCGAACAACTGGCTACGCATCGAGGCCAGCCCGGGGCAGGCTGGTACGCACACCCCCCGGGACGCCAACCAGGTGTTCACGTCCGTTTTTGACTCTTCAGCGAACGCGCTCCACGTGACCTGCATTTCGGGCTGCGGCGGGGTTTTTGGGACGGACATTGCGGCCATCGATAGCTCCCATCAGAAGGTGGTGGGATTCTACGGGATTCCGCTCTCGCCCGCAGCCCCGTCGAACGGCCAGGTTTACCAGTTCAACGCCGCCCAGAACCAGTGGACGCCCGGCAACGTCAGCGGGCTCTTTGGTACCGGAAACAACAACGATTTCATGGGTTGGAATGGGAGCACCTGGGCTCCCATGACGGTGACCTTCACGAATCTGACGGGCGCCGCCAGTCCTTCGCAGTTGCCGGCGGCGACAGCTTCTGCCGCAGGGGCCGTCCAGCTCGCGGCAGACGTAGGCGGACAGGCGGCGACACCCTGGGTGGTGTCGACCCATCTCACCAGCCCGCTGCCGGTCGCGCAGGGTGGCACCGGCGTCAGTGCGGCTGGACAGAGCGGTCAGTGCCTGACCTCCTCGGGCTCCCTCACTGCCTGGAGCTACTGCCTGCCCAACCCGATCAACACCACCATCCACGTGGACGTCAAAGCGTTCACATCGGTGGCGCAGGCGGAAGCCGGACTCACTCCGGGGTCGGCCGCGACTATTTACGACGACATTTGCGGGGACACTTTCTCCTCGGACCCGTTCAACACCTCCACTCCCGTCTACTTGCGTCTGATTCTGGCGCGTTGCTCGCAGCCGTATGTGCTGAACACGCCCATGAAGATCGGGACCCTGCAGCAGCTCATCGGTTCCGGCCGGGGCATTTCCGGAACCTCGGTCGCGGGAACCTTGCTGCAGATGGGTCCCGCGTTTCCTGCCGCAGTCGCTGCCGTCCCGCCGGCGCCGCAACTCTCCGCCACAACCTCGGGATGCACGGCGTTTCCGGCGGCGGGAACTTACTATGGGAAAGTTACCTATGCGAACGCAGCCGGCGAGACCCCGCCTTCGGCGGAATCGTCAGGCTTGGCGCTGAACGGCACCTCGCAGTGTCTGCTGGTCAATTCGCCGTCTCCGGCTTCCGGCGCCACCGGGTATCGCGTGTATGTAGCCGGCATCAGCGGCGCCGAGACCTATCAGGGCACATCCAATCTCGGCCAGACCCTCACCATAAGCACAATCAACACCACCGGGAACGTGCCCTCCACTCTCAATTCCACCGGCGCGCTGATCACTTTGGGTTCGGCAATTCCGGGTTCCGGCAGCGCCGCGTACCAGGCGCGCGTGGAGAATCTGAGTATCGACTGCCAGGGCGGCGCGCAGTCCATCGGCGTCTTGAACGCCTTGGCGCAGGAGGACAGCGGGGCTTTCGGCGTGGACGCCCGGAACTGCACCGGCGCCGCTGCTTTCGTGGCCGAGGGCTATAACGGCGGAACGGGCGCCAACAACAGCTCCTTGGAGCATCTCACCGTCGCCGACGCCACGGTCGCGACCTGCGGCGCGGGCTCATCGCCCTGCAATCCCACTTACTGCGTGCTGGTCGACGGCGTGAACGGCCTTCGTCAGGTGCAGAGCCTGAGTTGCACTCCGAATAGCGGCGTCACCGTGGCCGGAGTGGAAGTGAAGGGCACCGCGCCGGCGAGCGGACCGGGCTCGCAGGGCACAGCCGTGCGTGACATTCATTGCGAAGGGCAAGCCGGCACCTTCAACTCGTGCGTGGAGGGCATCGGCGCCCAACTGGCTGTCGAGCACCTGACCACGTCGGCGGGGACGCTCTATGCGGTCCATCTGGATGCCGCCAGTTTCGACTCCACCGTTTCTGACATTCTGCCGTACACGGGCACGCACTACGCGCTGCTCGACAGCATCAACAGTTACACCTCCCCGGCCGGCCAGCGGATTGGCTTCTATGCGGTGGGAAGCGCCGCCGGACAGTTCGTGAGCAACGACGCCAGCCTTTCGGCGGGCACATTCTATGCTGCGCCGCCGACGGCGTCGGGACCGGCCACCTACCGGGCGATCGTGGCCGCCGATATTCCGACCTTGAATCAGAGCACGACGGGGACCGCCGGCGGGTTGTCCGGAACTCCGAGTATCGCGGTCAACTCTCTTTCCGCCACCACGATCAACGGCGCCGCGCTTTCCGGGACTTTCACTGGAAGTCCCACCTTTGGCGGCACGCCCGTTTTCTCGAATACTTTGGCAGTGAATACGAGCGGAAATGCGGGCACGGCTACCGCATTAGCCGCGACGCCGACGGTTTGCAACTCGGGGCAGGCAGCCCAGGGAATTTCGGCGAACGGCAACGCCACCGGCTGCTTTACTCCCGGCGGCGGCGCGCCGGGCGGCTCGTCGGGCGCCGTCCAAGGGAACGTTTCAAGCGCCTTTGGAGCCATTCCGGGCTTTACGTTCAACACCACCAGTGGCGCTCTGACCAGCACTTCGATGTTAACGGCATCGGGATTTAATGGGCCGTTGACCGGCAACGTGACGGGCAATGTGACCGGAACGGCGACTGGTTTGTCGGGAACCCCGAGCGTGACCGTTAATGCGCTGAGCGCCACCACGATCAATGGGGCGGCGCTCTCCGGGACTTTCACTGGAAGTCCCACCTTCAGCGGCACGCCCGTTTTCTCGAATACCTTGGCCGCTAATACGAGCGGAAACGCCGGCACGGCGACGGCCTTGGCGGCGACGCCCACGCTTTGCAGTGCGGGGCAGGCAGCCCAGGGGATCTTGGCGAGCGGCAACGCTACCGGATGCTTCACGCCTTCGGGCATGACCTATCCGAGCGCGGGCGTCGCGTTTAGCACGGGTTCGGGTTGGGCGACATCGATCGCGCCGAGTGGCACGGGCGCAGTGGTGATGGCTAGCAGCGCATCGTTGAGCGGGCCGACGATTGCAGGCGGCGCGCTTTCTGGTACGTTCACCGGAACTCCTACGTTTAGCGGCAACTTGACGTTCAGTGGCACGCCCGTTTTTTCGAATACCCTGGCCGCAAATACGAGCGGAAACGCCGGCACGGCGACGGCCTTGGCGGCGACGCCCACGCTTTGCAGTGCGGGGCAGGCAGCGCAGGGGATCTTGGCGAGCGGCAATGCCACCGGCTGCTTCACTCCCAGCGGCGGCACACCGGGTGGATCCTCGGGCGCCGTCCAAGGCAATCTTTCGAGCGCCTTTGGAGCGATTCCGGGCTTCACGTTCAACACCACCAGCGGCGCCCTGACCAGCACGCAGACAATCACGGCGGCAGGATTCAGCGGGCCTGTTACCGGCAACGTCACAGGCAATGTGACCGGGACTGCAACCGGCCTGTCGGGAACTCCGAGCGTCACGGTCAACGCTCTTTCCGCTACCACGATTAACGGATCCGCGCTCTCGGGAACGTTTACCGGCAGCCCGACCTTCAGCGGCACGCCCGTTTTTTCGAATACTCTGTCTTTGAACACGACCGGAACCTCCGGAGGGTTGAGCGGCACGCCCAGCATCGCGGTCAACGGTCTGACGGCGACCACGATCAACGGCGCGGCGCTTTCAGGAACTTTCAGCGGGAATCCCACCTTCAGCGGCACGCCCGTTTTCTCGAATACTCTGGCCGCAAACACGAGCGGAAACGCGGGTACAGCGACAGCCCTGGCTGGCACGCCGACAACGTGCACGGCAGGTCAGGCGGCGCTTGGAATTACGGCCAACGGCAATGCTGCCGGCTGTTGGACGCCGACCGGTAGCGGCACGGTGGGATCGGGCTCGGCTAATCAGGTGGCGGAGTATTCCGCAACCGGGACATCGGTTGCCGGCATCTGGTCGGTGCTGAATACAGCCACGAAGCGCAATGGCGGGGTCCATGTGATCGTTGGGACCGGAGTTTCACAGTACGCGACTACGTCGCTGTTACTGGCAGGCGCGAACTATGCCGCCGGGACCGTGCTGGACGTGGACGATTACAACTGCTATAACGACACTACTGGTACACCGTCCTTCAATGTCGATCCCGCCACCTACAAGCTGGTGCTTTCGGTTCATTTTCACTGCGGCGGCACCATCGGATTTGTGGGATGGCACCTGAACAAGTCGAATGAAGTAGTGGAAAGCGTCGGGCCATCCACCACGTTTTTCTTCGACTCCACCAAGCCGGTATGGATTCCCGCGCCCTCCAGCGCGCCTACCGTCGTCGCCACGAGCACCGGCTGCACCAGTCCGAGCATCACCGCCGGGAAATACATCGCCTTTTATGCCTATACCGACGCCAACGATTACGATCTGACCACGCTAAGTCCGGGCACCTCGGCTATCACTGTTGCTTCGGGACAATGCCTGGCGTGGACGATCCCTGCGAATCCGGGCAACGGCGCACAGCACTTCATCCGCTACGTTGCCACCGCCAATGGCACTACGGGCGTGCAGAACGGCAAGGCTTATTGCCAGGACTGTTCCAACGGCGCGTTCACTACACAGAGTTTTGGCAGCGGTACCAGCTACATGAACAGTTTGAACGTGCTGATTGCCGACGTCGCCTCGCCGGGCCTCGACTTCACCGAGGCTGGGTTTGTGCTGGGCAACGAGAGCGGCGGCATTGTAACTGGGGATCGCGTTAACAACATCACGGTCGACGCTCAGGGCACGCCGGGCGCGGTTGGTTTGGCGCAGATTTCAGCACAGGAAAATTCGGGCTTCACTCTCGACAACGTCATCAACGTGGATGGACAGACGCATCCTGGTTTCGGCTGGGCGCTCGAAGGTATGGACGCCACGGTGGGCGCGAACTCCGGCGAGTCGCATACCATTTTCGTAAAAGTATCTACTTGTTCTACCTCGCCTTACTGTACTCCGGCGGGCGGGACTGTGGGCAGCGTCACCACTTCGGTTTTTCCAAACGCCTGCGGCATTGATGATGGCGTGAATCACTACTCGCAACTTGCGGGTGAGTACGACTGCGCGCCACTGGATGCGCCTGCGGCCGGCGGCACGGCGGTCACGATGTCGCCTTACGTCTTCGAGCCTGCGCCTTACAACATCGGGCCGGTCAACCGCCTGACGCGGCTGGAGAATGCCCATGTGGAATCGAGTTCCGGGACAGGCGGGTTCCAGGGCACGGTGACGCCGTACAACGGCGATCCGGTGGAAGCGTTGATCGATAACGAGGGCGCGCCGCTGCTGGTGGTCGGCGCGAACGACACATCAACCCTGGTGCCTTACCTCGTGTACTCAGCGGCGGGGTCAAACGGCTCGTCTTATTTGAGCATCACCCCGGCGGATACGGGTGGAACCGACATCGCCATTGATGACGCCGTGAGCGGCTACACATCGGCGGCCGGGCAGGCGATGGCGAATTACAGCATCGCTGCCAACGGCAATGTGATGTACGGGCAGAACTTGGACCTGCATAATGGCGGGACCGTCCGCATTCCGAACGTGGTGGATTCCACGAGCCCGCTGACCCTGGCTGGCCAGTTTAGTTATGACACCGCCAATGGCAATTATCGCGGATTCAACGGCACGGACGAGCTCTTTCCGCTGCTTTCCGGTACGGCCACAAATGGGGATTGCGCCAAGTTTAGCGTAGTGTCGGGTAAAGTCACGCTGGCGGATCAGGGCGCGGCGTGCGGTGGCGGCAGCGGAACGATGACGGAGAACGGGTATGGCTCCGGCACACCGCTGGCGGCGTTCTCCAGTTCCACGGTGCTGACGCCCGCGACCTCCTCAAATGTCGTGGCGCTTTTTTCCAGTTGTTCGGGCACTCAATATCTCGGCGCGGACGGAAATTGTCACACCCCGAGCGCCGCCACCATGACGAGCAGCGGTTATAGCTCAGGGACCCCGCTGGCGGCATTTTCAACGGCGACCAACGTCACGCCCGCCACTTCCTCAAATGTGGTGGCGCTCTTTTCCGGTTGCTCGGGCACTCAATATCTGGGCGCGGACGGAAACTGCCACACGGCAACGGCGAACCCTGCCGGGACCGCTGGGCAGTACCAAATCAACAACACGGCCTTTGCCGGATCGACCGCATTGACGAATAGCGCTGCCAATGGCGCCGGTTCTGTCGTCGTTACGCAGATTGCCGCCAGCGCCGCCGGAGCCATTTTCCTGCCGGTGGCCTCGGCTACTGCCGATCTTGCTGAGTGGATTGCGCCCGGACAGGCAGCCCCGTCGAATGGGATTTGCGCCGGAAGCAGCCTATGCTCGGAGTGGATCGACGCTAGCGGAAACTGGAACTTTCAAGGGAACAATGGTACTTGGGGCGCGACCGGTCAAACCACCGCTGCCAACCTGAACCTGATTGGCGGATCGACCTCGACTGCCGGACCTTACATTCATGGGACCGACTCGACGGGCGCGGTGGCGAACACCTACTTTACTTTCGATCCCACGGCTTCCGGGGTTGCTTGCCTACTGACTTCGATAGGCACAGGCGCTTGTCCTGCAACCAGCACCGTTGCCACTCTGGGCGCAACCCAGACGCTCACGAATAAGACGCTGACGACGCCGACGATCAACGGCGCGGCGCTTTCAGGAACCCTCAGTGGCAGTCCCACTTTTGGCGGCACACCTGTTTTCTCGAATACCTTGGCCCTGAATACGAGCGGGAATGCTGGTACAGCGACGGCCCTCGCCAGTACGCCGTCCCTCTGCTCGACAGGTCAGGCCCCAACCGGAATCACCGCGAACGGCAATGCAACAGGGTGCGCCCCTTTCGGAACCGGGACGATGACCAGCAGCGGATATAGTTCCGGCACGCCCCTGGCGGCGTTTTCTACGGCGACCAACGTCACGCCCGCTACTTCCTCGAACGTAGTGGCGCTATTTTCCAGTTGCTCGGGAACCGAGTACCTGGGCGCAGATGGGAATTGTCACACCGCGAGCAGTGGTACGGTAACGAGCAGCGGCTACACATCAGGAACTCCGCTGGCCGCGCTCTCGACCGCGACCAACGTCACGCCCGCGACTTTTTCGAACGTCGTAGGACTCTTTTCCGGTTGCTCGGGCACGATGTATCTGGGCTTCGACGGCAATTGCCACAGCGCCAGCGGCAGCGGTACGGTGACGAGCAGCGGCTACACGACAGGAACTCCAATGGCCGCGTTCTCGACCGCGACCAACATCACCCCAGCGACGTATTCGAACGTGGTGGCCTTGTTCAGCTCATGCTCTGGGACGCAGTATCTGGGCGCCGATGGGAACTGTCACACCGCGAGCAGTGGCACGGTAACAAGCAGCGGCTACACATCAGGAACTCCGCTGGCCGCGCTCTCGGCTTCGACCAACATTACCCCTGCGACCTATTCGAACGTGGTGGCGTTGTTTAGTTCATGCTCTGGGACGCAGTATCTGGGCGCCGATGGGAACTGTCACAACGGCAGCGGAGTTGGAGCATTGTTTGTCGCCAATCCCGATAACAACCTCGGAGCCGGTCCCGTTACCGATGGGGTGGCACTTAATGGCGCTACGCTAAGAGGCACCGAATCGTCTTCCAGAACCCCTATTCCGGTAGCTTGTACCGCTCACAACTTGTATGTTACCACCGCAGGCACCCAGCCCAGCACCGGCTCTCTGGTAATAAGTCTGGGAGTAGCCGGTACGGCGCAAGCTCTATCGGTCACCTATGCTGCGAGCGCTTCGGGAGGTACCTCATCCGACACAACCGATACCGTTTCGCTGTCCGCCGGAAATCAGGTGGACTATATAGTTACAAACAACGCCTCGACATCATCGCTAGCGATAGTCTCCGTTTCAATGGAGTGCAACTGACGTGAAGCTATTGGTTACAGTGTTGGTTGTTCTCTTCTGTTTCTCCGCTCGCGCCTACTCACAGGCGTGGTCTGGAATCATCGACCCATCGAGGGCCGTCGATTGGACACAGGCGGGGTTCACGATTCCCGAGCCCACGTCCCAGTGCGCAAATCAGTCTGGCCATCCGTACTCCCCCGTGGGTTCGAGCACCTTCACGATCAGCGCGGCTAGTTGGAACTCAGGTACAGATCAAGTTACCCTGACCACCAGCACCAATACGCTGAGTGCAGGCAACACGATCTACGTCAACGGAATCGTTGCGACCAGTCCCAATGCGTACAACGGGGCATACACCGTGGTTTCGGCCACCCCTACCTCGGTTGTCTACGCTTTGGCCTCAAACCCCGGCACCTACACTTCCGGGGGTCTCGCCATCATCGGAGACGACGCGGCTAATATAAACAGTCTCATCTCGGGAGCAACGGGGCCATGCTATGTCCTGCTCTCTGGCGGAACCTTTCAGTTTGCCAGTGCCACGCTGGCGCTGTATGAGGATCAAGGCGTGGTTCTGCGCGGGGCAGGACCAAATGCGACGAAGCTGGTAATGACCGCAAAGCCGGTCCTGTGCGGCGAGGGCAGTACTTGGGCCTGTATCCATGGAAACAGTAACGGGCTCACATACTATGCCGGGAACGCGGCTTGGACCGGCGACAATGGGACTTCGGGCAGCTACGCCAAATACGACACGGTGATCGATTACGGTACTGTTACTGGCAGTTCGCCGTCTGTTGGGCAGCCGGTCATCATCGATCAGGACGACGATAGTTACGGGCTGCTGCCGCCCGCCAATGTGCCAGGGGCAACCATAGGCTCATGCAACGGTTCAACCTGCACAGTGACGTACACCGGCGGATCGATTTCCGGCATGGCGAATGGCCAATGGATCACTAACGTGAGTTGGACATCGACGGGAGGAAACGCCGGAACCGTTAATGGCGCTCAAGGACCCATCGCCAACCTGACGAGCACCACCTTCACATTTCCGTCCACCTCCACCGCTACTTCTGTGACGGGCGGAACCACGACGGCAACCATCAATCCGGGATGCTCGGCTAATGGCACAACCGTGACCTGCAACACGACCATTGCTCACAACTTTGCAGTCAACGATCTTGTGGCCGTGGGCGGCTCGGGCTATGCCACTCCGAACACCTGCGGCCAGACTCCGGGAACTACGGGGTTTTCCGGCTGGTGGACGGTGACCGCCGTCAATGTGGCAGGTCAGGCTTCGCCTTACAATTTCCAGTTTACAGACAACGCGGCCCTCGGGAACCTCGATCCTTGCAGCGGAGGCTACGCAAGCCTGGACACTGGCGGCATATTCACGAGCAACGTCACCGGACTGACGATCTTCAACAATCAAACTTACATCGGCAGGAGTTGCGACGGATCGCCTGGTGGAAATGTGAACGTGGCCTGCCTTTCCGGGGAATACAGTCAGCGCGGTCAGGCCGAAATTCACACCATTGCCTCATGCGGCAGTAACAGTACCATAGGCCATCAATGCGCCGCCAGCGGTCAGCTTACGATCACGCCGCCTATTATGATGGGCAACTGGCGCTCGTCCCAGAATCCGGGCGTTTATTGGACCGGAAGTAGCTATCCTTCGCAATATGCAACTCTCGAAGGCATCGAGAACCTGACCATCGACTCGACAACCACCGGCACGCTTTCGACCGGAGGCACGATCAACATTTTCAATGCTTATGAGTGCTGGCTGAAAAATATCCGAGTCGTCGCCCCAGACCCGTTCCTGTTGATGGTCCAAATGTCGTCGAACATAGACATTCTAGACAATTATTTTGTCTCTACCTTGAGCGGTACCAGCAACAGCTACATTGTGGATAATTACCAGTCCTCGAACGTCGTATACCAGAACAACATCGGGACTCATAAATCCGACCCTTATATCAGCGAGGGCGGCTACGGGCTTGTGTATGGCTACAACTTCTCCGCCGACGCTGCCTATGCCGACGAAAATTGGATGATCGGAGATATGACTCAAAACCATGGTGTCACGGGCATGAGCCTCTTCGAGGGAAACGATGCCAACCACTGCGTGGCAGATAACGACCACGGACCCGGTAATACCCTCACCTTCCTACGCAATCGTTGCCGAGGGCAGGCTACGCCGCACAAATCTACGTTCCTGGACGCCGTAACCTTGAGTTACTCTGGCAGGGGGGATAATCTAATCGGTAACGTGTTCGGCACGGTGGGCAGTCAGAGCGTCTATTCAGAGCCGCCCAGTCTGTACTCCACCCCAATGGACACGGAGGGAGTCTATGCAAGTGGTTTCGTCTACCAGTTGGGGTTTTCGGGTGAAGGAAATGCCTGCGTTCCCTCCAATAATTGCGTTCCCTATGACCAGGTTACGCCTTCCACACTACTGCGGTGGGGCAACTACGACGTGGCGACCGGAGGCGTCCGCTGGTGCGGCGATTCGTCGGACACCGGATGGAATTCGACTTGCTCCCAGGTCACGAGCATAACATCTGCTACCGGAGGTACGATAAGCGGCGGCGCTGCTGGCAACACCTGCGTTTTGTCGGGGTTCAATGGCGGCGGGACCGGTGCGTTTGCGGTAGTAACGTTGGCGGGTACTAACACACTTTCAGGCGCGTCATTTTCATGGTCTGGCGGTACAGGCTACACCTCAGCGCCGACGACGGCTGCTTTAAGCACAGGAGTCGTGGGAAATCCGGCGACATCCTGCTCCGGCACGGTAACGGTCACCACGACCATTGGCAGCGCATCGGAAGTCCCGACCTCGACAAATTTCCCCACTTGCGGCCCTGGCGCATTCATCAATTGCAGTAGCAAGCCAACCCTGGGAGATATTGGCGCTGGCCAAGGAGCATTGCCCACTTCGTTCTATCTTGCGTCTCAGCCCGCGTTTTGGACTACTCCGTTCGGCACACCGCCGTGGCCCGCTATTGGCCCTGACGTGACTGGCGGTACAGCGCCTGACGGCGTTGGCGGTTATGCCTACTCCATCCCAGCGGAGCTATGCTACAACCAAAATCCGTTGGGGTATGATACGAATTACCAGCGAAGTCTCCCAGTCGCCAGCATATCGACATCGACCAGTTCTGGAGTCACCACAGCCACCCTTATACTAACCGGAAATGCGACAACGGGGTATTTGCCGCTGACGAGCACCGGCAACGGGGTTTACGCAAACACGGTGATTATAGCCGGGCTTACCGACGCGAATTTCGACGGCCCGTTCAACACAGATTCGGTTAGCTACAGCAGCGCGAACAATCAGACAACGATTACCTATACTCTGTCTGAGACTGACACTACCTGCGCCGCGCCGACCGGGTGCTCGGTGAGTGGCACGGCCTATTGGAACAACGTGTTGCAGTTCGATGCCGCGAAGTGCTACCCGGATTCAGACCCGGCGCTCACAGTCACGTTAGGGGGCACGGGCAGCGGCAGCGTCACGGACAACCTTGGCCTCATCAACTGCCCAACAAACTGCACCGGTGATTATGGCACAGGCGTAGTGGTGACCTTGACGGCT
>JASHPE010000331.1 GCA_030038235.1 Terriglobia bacterium | reverse complement strand
GGCGCGGCGCGTTTGTTCTGCCGGCCTCGGTCGGTCGAAACCAGTCCGAGGCGCTCATTGGGGCGCCGCAGCCCAGTAAACTCTGGCGATCTAGCCTACAAGTCAGGGCTCAAGAAATAACTTGACAAATGCACCCCGATGTCCTAAATTGTTACTGTCCCTTGAGAAATCGAGGAGCGTGCCATGGTTCTGCGCCGGCCCAACCGCCGTCTGCCGATCTGCGAAGCGCAGGCAGAAGGCCTTCGCCGCTCGCAGGCCGGATGCCTGCATTACAAGTGCCGACTAATCGGCACCCGGCCCCGCTCTGTAATTCTGGCCCCAAAGCCAGCAAACCCATTGAGCCTAACCGTCCTGTTATCAGGGAGATACCCCAGAAATCGCCCGCGCCAAACCCATTGTGCTTATGTCGCTTGTTTTCACGAGGTTACACTCAAAAAGAGGCCGTTTTTTTGGAAAAGATGGCCGCCAAGGTGTTTGCCGTGTCCAAAGTCGCGGCGCGGCGTAACGGGCGATCCTGCCCTTGAGCATCCTGAGGGGACGAGGCGAAGTGCGGAAATAAAACGTGTACCCGAACGAAGCTGCAATCTTGCCTGGAATCAGCAACTTGTCTGGAAAAATCGGAACGCCGATCCCGTTACACGTTACTTCGCGCTGTCAATTGTCATTTTCCCCGAGCCCGCTGCCTCCCGACTCCCTATTCCCTACTCCCGCCCTTGCCATCTTTTGCTTGACTGACCTACCGGTCGGTAGGTTACAATCTCCCAATCATCGCGAAGGTAAGATTCGGGAGGGCATGAGCATGGGCGAACGCATTCACATCTTCGATACCACGCTGCGGGACGGCGAGCAGTCGCCGGGATGCAGTCTGAATCTCACCGAGAAGCTTGAAATGGCGCGCCAGCTCGAGCGCCTGGGCGTGGACATTATCGAAGCCGGATTCCCGATCGCTTCGGAGGGCGATCACGAGGCCGTGCGCGCCATCGCGCTTGAGATACGCGGCCCGGTGATCGCGGCGCTGGCCCGCGCCAACGAAAAGGACATCGAGCGCGCCTGGGACGCCGTGCGCCACGCCGCTCGGCCCCGGCTGCACACCTTCTACGCCACCTCGGACATTCATCTGCAGCACAAGCTGCACAAGACGCGCGCCGAGGCTCTCCGCCAGATCGAGCGCATGGTCGCCATGGCCGCCTCCTTGACGCCCGACGTCGAATTCTCGCCCGAAGACGCCGGCCGCACCGACCGCGAGTACCTGATCGAGGTCTGCCACGCCGCCGTGGAAGCGGGCGCGACGGTGCTGAATCTGCCCGACACGGTAGGCTACTGCCTTGGGCCAGAGTACGAGCAGATGTTTCGCGACGTGCGCGAGCGCGTGCCGGGCATGAATCGCGTGGTGCTGAGCACGCACAGCCACAACGATCTGGGCCTGGCGATGGCCAACACGCTGGCCGGCATCCGCGGCGGCGCGCGCCAGGTGGAATGCACCATCAATGGCATTGGCGAGCGCGCCGGCAACGCGGCGCTCGAAGAAGTCGTGATGGCGCTGCGGCTGCGTCACGCGGACCTGGGATTCGAAACCGGCGTCCGCACTGAAGAGCTCTATCCTGCAAGCTGCCTGCTGACGCGGCTCACCGGCGTCGCCGTGCAGCCCAACAAAGCGATCGTCGGCAAGAACGCCTTCGCGCACGAGGCCGGCATCCATCAGGACGGCGTGCTGAAGTGCCCGCTGACGTACGAAATCATGACGCCGGCTTCGGTCGGCGTGCCCTCCACCGCCATCGTTCTCGGGAAGCATTCGGGCCGCCACGCGCTTGCGAATCGCTTTGTGGAGCTGGGATACGCGCTGACGAAGCTGGAACTCGATCACGCTTACGAACTCTTCTGCCGGCTGGCCGATCGCAAGAAGCGCATCTACGACGAGGACTTGATCGACATCGCGAGCCGCGGCTTCGAGGCCATGCCGCGATCGTTCAGCCTGCGGCGCGTGGAGACGCGGGCCGCGAGCGACGGCGCGACCGCCGCCATTGAGGTCGAACGCGATGGCGAGACGCTGCGCGCCGCCTCGGACGGTGCCGACACCGAGGATGCGCTGTTCCGCGCCATCGACCAGGTCACGGGCGTCATCGGCAAGCTCGCTGACTTTTCGGCACATACGACGGGGACGAACGGGGATCGCCGGACCGAGGTGTCGGTGCAAGTACTATTCGCAGGCCGCGAGTTCACGGGACGCGCCGCCGCGCCGCTGTCGGTGGAAGCGGCCGGTCGAGCGTATCTGCAGGCCGCAAACAAGGCAGTGGTCCATCGGGAGCATGGCGATTTCGACTTGGCAGTGGCCTGCGGAACCTTGACAGCATCGGCGGCGGCCGGTGCCGATTAGTCGGCACTCGCTGGCTTCGCGGGCTATTCGATTGATAGATAGGCACTTATGTTCGTGCCCCAGCCCGGGTCCAGCCACAAACCGGGCCGGCTTCAGGGTCGAGGGAGGCCGCTAACTTCAAGTAAGGCTTGACTTTCGCTCTCGATTCGCCTATTATCAGGGCAAGATGCAGCAGCCTTATCGAGTGGCCTTGCTCCCGGGTGACGGCGTTGGTCTGGAGGTCATCGCCGAGGCCGTGAAGGTTCTTGAGGCCTTGGCGGCAGTCGGAGGGCCAGCCTTTCGCTTCCAAACCGGGCTCGTCGGCGGCGTGGCGATCGATGCCACGGCCGAGCCTCTTCCTGCCGAGAGTATCGCCATCTGCAACAATTCACAGGCCATTCTGCTGGGGGCCGTCGGCGGACCGCAGTGGGATACGAAGCGTCCCGAGTCGAGGCCCGAGCAGGGACTGCTCCAGCTTCGCCAGCGGCTAGGGCTATTCGTGAATCTTCGCCCAGTCCGCGTACTCGATAGCATGGTAGCGTTTTCCGCTTTGAAGCCGGACCGCGTCCGCGGCACGGACCTGCTGATCGTCCGCGAGCTTTCGGGCGGGATCTATTTCGGGAATCCGCGGGGCATCTTCGCCAAGAACGGCGAGCGCATGGGGGTCAACACTGAGGTCTATCGGGAGCATGAGATCGAGCGCGTGGCGCATCGCGCCTTTCAACTGGCGCGCGAGCGCCGCAAGAAGCTGACGTCGGTCGACAAGGCGAACGTGCTCGAGAGCTCGCGGTTGTGGCGCGAGGTGGTGGAGCGTGTGGCGCGCGCTTATCCCGAGGTGGAACTGAGCCATCTCTACGTGGATAACTGCGCCATGGCTTTGATCGATCGGCCGGCGTCGTTCGACGTGATCCTGACCACCAACATGTTCGGCGACATTCTCAGCGACGAGTGCGCCGTATTGCCGGGCTCGATCGGCTTCCTGCCATCGGCCAGCATGGGCGAGCAACAGTCTCTTTACGAGCCTATTCATGGTTCGGCGCCCGACATCGCAGGCCGCGGCCGCGCCAATCCTATCGCGGCGATTGCCAGCGCCGCGCTGATGCTGCGCTACTCGTTCCGGCTCGAAACCGAAGCTCAGGCGATCGAGAGCGCCATCGAGAAGATCCTGAAGCGTGGTGTGCGGACCGCAGAAATTCCCGGCCGGCAGCGCCCCGTGGGTACATCGAAGATGGGAGATCTGATTGCGGCCGAGACCCAGAAGATTCTGAAATCGACGCGCGTCCGCAGCCGGTGAACTCGACGGTCTCAGCCCACGTTCTTTAGAATCGCCTCTGTTGGTTTGCAGGACTTGCGCTGAAAGCAAAAGCGCGCCCGGCGGCCAGATCGACTCGAACCGCGAGGCGCGCGTCCCCCCTCCAACTTGACCGACTACTTCGGCTGCTGCTGCATGACAACCGTGGGGTGGTCCGGATCAAACTCGTCGGGCGTCGACTTGGCCGGGACACGCCCGCTGATGAATCGAAGATAGTTGATCGCGTCCCACTTGTGATAGTCCTTCATTCGGTCGCCTTGGGCTGGCATTACACCGCTTCCCGCGCCGATGATCGCAAATAACTCACCGTCCGTGCGGTCCTTCAGTGTCGCCGGGTTCGTGAAGTCGGGCGGCGTCGCGTTCATATCCTTGGCGAGATCGCCGTTGCCGGTGCCGGTGTCGCCATGGCACATCGCGCATTGAGTACTGTAGACGCGCTTGCCGCGATTGACCGAATTCTCGGTGAACTTCATCGGATTCGGCCGCGCGGCATCCTCGGGCGTAGGCTTGTAAGCGTGCGCCGCCGGCGCATTCTGACCAGGTGCGGGCGGTTGTTGGGCTTTCGCCGCGAGTGCTGCCCATCCGATCGTCAAACCCGCTACCAGCAGGATCAACCCAGAGACATATTTCCTGAACATATACCACCTCCGCCAGCGTCCGGCAAAGAAGCGCCGGGGGCGCCGGACCAGCCATTCAGATCGAGCGCGCAACCGAGGGCCTAAGTGGCGATGCGCATTAGGGGTCCAGCCTCTCGCCCTCCAGTCCGGCACCTTTGCCGGCAATTGCAACTTATGCCCGCACCCCGGGACGTGCCGTGGCAACGGTCACAGGTCAGAGTGACGAGGAGCACACAAGAAAGGGAGATTTGCGGGGCAAACACAATTCTGCATTATGCCCTTGACCGTTTAGCTGCTTCTGAAAGGCGATGGCGTGCCCAAGCGCGTCTACTGGGTACCCCAGGGAAGCACCCGCGTGGTGTCTAAATCGTACGTGATGGCCTGAAAGATCTGACCCAAGCTGGTTATCGTGGGATGAGACGCGGACGCGCAACCGTTGGCATCGTCGGAGTAGAACTTCGACGGGTCGGACGCGATGTCCGTCATGGTCGTGCACCCGGAGATGGCGGGTGAATCCGTTGTGCAACTGTCTGACGTCAAGGCGCCAAAAGCTACCGAGTAGACCCAGGTGCCGAGGCCGGCGGCGTTCTTAGTACCGGCGGCGCTGGCAGCGGCTGTAATCGCCTGTTGGCACTCGTTTTGACCGTAGCTCGCCGGAGTAGTTGAAGTGAAATCGCTGCCCGCTGAACAAGTGGCGCCCTTGCCGGCGTTGCAGGTGGCGTTGGCGGCGCCGTCGCTGAGCAGGACGATTAGATTCTGCATGTACGACCGCGAGCCCGTTATCGCGGAGAGGTCCGACTGCGCCTCAGTGATGACGCCGGCGTAGTACGTTCCCACGCCGCCGGGGCCCTGGATTCCGTATTGGCTGCTGGTACAGGTGTTGCCATTCTGCCAGTCGACCGCCTGCACGAGGTCCGAAGAGCTGCCGTTCAGGCTGCTGCTGTCGGAGGTCCGGTAGTCGCTCGAGGGCTGAACGATGGTGAAATAGGGCGGCTGCGAGGTGGGGACGGTATACTGCGCGATATATTTGGATATGTTCGTTGATCCGCAGTTCGAGTAATCATCGGGGGCGTACGAAGCGGCGGTCAGCCCCGGAAACGTCAACAAACCGACCTCATCGACAGCGTTCGGGACGTTGTAGCCGGTGGATTGGTTCCCACTGGCGGCGCCGCAGGAGGTAAGATTGACGGCGCACGGCGACAAATCCTGCAGCAGTACTCGCACTCCCCACTTGGCGCAGTCCAGTTTCGTGGGATTCGCGATCCCGGTCGCCTGGATGCAATTGGGATCAGAGTCAGAGTCACCCATGGAACGCGTGGAGTCGAGAATGATCATAACGTTGGCCGGGAGTGGGCTGCCGCCCTTCATGGCTGCGAGCGCGTACGCCTTGAGCGTCAGGGAATTGACGCCGATCACGCGGGCAAAGAAAGTAGGGATGGTCACCTGTTCTACGACCGCGACCGCGTTTTCGTTCGCCGGCGGGTTGTCACACGTGAGTCCTTGGTCGACCATGTAGGCTAGGCATATCGCCTGCGGGTAACCGGAGGCCATGGTCACACCAGGCAGGTCGCCGTAGGCATTCTCCCCCCCCCGCGATACCACTGTACGTATTTGCAACCGTGACCGCGTCCGTGTTGGGCAGTTCCAGCGCCCCCGCAGTCGCTGCCGCCTGGGTTGACGCTTGGAGCTCGCTATAGGCGTGATAGGCGAAGCCGAAGTCGATTGCGAGCGCGGCCACCGCCAGGAGGCCGGTGATGCAAACGACCAGCATGACGAGGGCCTGCCCCTCCTGTCCGTGGGCCGCTCCGCGAAAATGGGACTTCATATGGCACCTCATTCGATACGCACAATTGTCGTCGCACTGAGCTGGCAGCTTGGCCAAACATTGAGAAAAAGGATCTCTAAGTTGCATGGATAGGTGGTCTGAAACTCCGCACTGTCTCCATTCACCAGGTTCGAGCAGGTATCCGTACCCGCTGTGCCGTCAGGAGCATAGAACGCGATGCTGAGGTTGATCTGCGACGTATCGAGGGTCACGGCGTAGTTGTCGAGAGCGGTCGTCGCCAACGAACACGCCGTCGGAGGTCCCGCGCCGGCG
>JASHPE010000330.1 GCA_030038235.1 Terriglobia bacterium | reverse complement strand
TCCTGCCGCGCGAGGTCGTCAGCCCGCTGGTGGACCTCAAGAACGCGGTGGACCATGCGGCCGCCGGAAACTACGAAATCGAGTTTGACGTGCAGGGCGAGGGCGAAGTGGTGCAACTGGCCAACAGCGTACGGCGCCTGCTGGCGCACTTCCGCGAGAAGGATCTGAACGGCAACCTGGCCGCGCGTCGCTGAATTCGAACGCAGCCGGAGTCGAGAAGCAATCTCAAACCAGGGTCCAGGGGCCAGGGATCAGGCCCTGACCCCGATCCCTGACCCCTAGTCCCTGGAGGAAAGGTCGCCTATGAAGGGGAAACCCGCAGTACTGGAAGTGCTCAGCCAGATGCTGAAGGAGGAATTGGGCGCTATCAGCCAATATTTTCTGCACGCCGAGATGTGCGAGAACTGGGGCTATGAGAAGCTGAGCGACCTCATCAAGAAGCAGTCGATCGGCGAGATGAAGCACGCTGAGATCCTGATCGAGCGCATCCTGTTCCTGGAAGGCTTGCCCAACATGGGCGACCTGCCGAAGCTCAATATCGGCAAGACCGTCAAAGAACAGCTCCAGAACGATCTCGCCGTCGAAATCAGCGCGGTGGCGGAATACAACCAGGCCGTCGCCACCTGCCAGAAAGCCGGCGACAACGCCACCGCTGACCTGCTGAAAGATCTGCTCAAAGACGAGGAAGAGCACGTCGACTTTCTCGAGACGCAGCTCGGGCTGATCAAAGACCTCGGAGTCGAAAACTACCTGATCGAGCAGATGGGCGAAGAAGGCGAGTGAGAAGATCCTTTTCACCGCATTTCAAACACCCGAGGAGGCGATCATGCGATGTCGTGTATCAGGTAAGAACGCGTTTCGCCGACCGTGTGCACCGCCCAGCCCCGGATGGGGCGGAGACGGTTCTTCACAGCTTCACCGCCAAGAACGACGGTGCAGAGCCTTATGGCGCACTGGTCCGCGACTCGGGCGGGAACCTCTACGGAACCACGATATACGGCGGGACCGGGCCATGCAGCCAAGCCGGATTCATGGGCTGCGGGGTGATCTTCAAAGTGACTCCCGTGGGCCAAGAATCCGTGCTCTGCAGCTTCTCCGGCGCCCCGACCGACGGCGAGTATCCCCTCGCGGGGCTCACTATCGACAGTTCGGGGAACTTGTACGGCACCGCATCCCAGGGCGGCGCCTACGGCTGCGGCACGATATTCAAGTACACGCCGTGAGGCCATTGAGTGGCCTGGCCGTTATTGCGATGCGCCCATCGAGACGAGAGCCTCGTCTGCTAGTCTCCGTATTGGTTTCCCGGAAAGATTGAACGGAGACAAGGTTTGCTTGATTCGCCTTTTGTTCGCCATGATTCGGGGCCGATTTTCATTCTTTTTTACGAAACGAAACCGTCAGGTTATTGAAAATAAAGGAAGTTCCCATTTTGAGCCTTACAACTTCATGGGATAACGAGCTCGATTCGGGCCCTGTGGGGTGGGCCGTCCGCTAGCCTAGTGCGCGGAACACACCGCAACGTTGTGAGGGCCGTAGCGCCGGGCTTTTAGCCCGGGCATGCCGGCCTTAAGGCCGGCTCTACGGGAGTCCGCGAAAGTTGCAATCCGTGTGACGCACCACACTAGCCTTTGATAACTCCGATCGGCCGGAGTCGCGCCACTTTCCGCGACAATCCGGCGTTGTGGACCACATCCACTACCGCGTCGACGTCCTTATAAGCCTCAGGAATCTCCTCGGTGATGCCGTCCTTGGTGTCGGCCCGCACGATGATGCCTTGTTCTTCAAGCCGGCCGCGCGCGTTCGCGGCCCATTCGGATTTCTTGGCGGCAGTGCGGCTCATCACGCGTCCCGCGCCGTGGCAAGTGGTGCCGAAAGTTCCGGCCATCGCGCCCTCTGCGCCGACCAACACGTAGGACGCCGTGCCCATCGAGCCCGGAATCAGCACCGGCTGGCCGATCTCGCGGTAAGCGGCGGGCACTTCCGGGCGGCCCGGAGCGAAGGCTCGCGTCGCACCCTTGCGGTGTACCATCACCAGGCGTTCGCGGCCCTTCACCGGATGGCGTTCAAGCTTGGCGATGTTATGGCAGACGTCATAAACGACGCGCAGGTCGTGGTCCTTGCCGAAAATGCGCTTGAAAGCGCCGCGTGTGAAGTGCGTGATGCCTTGCCGATTGGCCCAGGCGAAGTTCGCGGAAGCCCGCATGGACGCAAGGTAGTCCTGGCCTTCCTTGGAATGCGCCGGGACGCAGGCAAGCTGCCGGTCGGGCACGTTGATCCCGTAGCGATGCATGCTCTCGTCCATGTCGCGCAGCGAGTCCGTGCAGACCTGGTGGCCGAGCCCGCGCGATCCGGAATGAATGAGCACGACGATCCGCCCCGGAGCAAGTCGAAGCGTCTGCGCCGTCTTGTCGTCGAAGGTCTGCTCCACGTATTGCACTTCGAGAAAATGGTTCCCGGAGCCGAGGGTGCCGATCTGCGGCAGACCACGTTTCTTGGCGCGATCGCTGACCGCCGCCGGATCGGCGCCGTCAATCGTCCCACCCTCTTCGCAGGTGTCGAGGTCTTCAGGACGGCCGTAGTTGTGTGCTACCATCCAGGCTGCCCCCTCTTCAAGCACCCTGTCGAGGTCCTGATAGGAAATCCGCACGTCGCCGCCACGTCCGGCGCCGGACGGGACATCGCGGAAGAGCTGGTTGACGAGCTCACGAATTTTCGGCCGGACCTCGTCGACGGTCAAGGTGCTCGAAAGCAGCCGGACGCCGCAGTTGATATCGAAACCGACGCCGCCCGGCGACACCACGCCGCCTTCCTCGGGAATAGTGGCGGCTACACCACCGATGGGGAATCCATAGCCCTGGTGAATGTCAGGCATGGCGAGCGATCGTCCCGCGATACCGGGAAGCATGGCCACGTTCGCCGCCTGCTCCAGGCATTGGTCGCGCAGCACCTCCTGCAGCAGGCGTTCGTTGGTGTAGATCAGAGCGTCGGTCAGCATGCCCGCGCGCGCTTGCCGCGGCACCAGCCACCGGTAATCGTCGAGCCGGTCGAGTTGGTTCAGGTCAAAGGCCATGGAGTCGATCCTGAAGCACTAGCCTCGTCGTGATTTTGGTCAGAGAGTCGGCCGAAGAGTTGATTGTAGACCAAGTGACTGCGGGCGGTGACCTTGGGCTGGCAGGGGCTTGGGAGAATCTGTTGCGGAGCGGCCAGCATCTATGAGCCTGTCCTTTGACGAGCAAGCGCTCAGATACCGCAACTTTCCCGATGAATCAGTGTTTATAATGCTGGGCATCGGAGTAGCTGGCGGACTATTTACTGCCTGGTTCTTATGCTGGAGGTGGGAATGTTAAACGTCGCAGATGCTGTTCACGGTCGTAAGTCCATTAACCTCATAATCAATTTGATCGCGCTCGCCGTCGTCCTGGTATCGATGACGGTTCTGTTCGGTTGCGGTGGCGGAAGTTCCTCGTCGACGGTGGTGACGCCGCCAACTTCGCCGCCGCCGCCGCCACCCTCGTCGGCCAACTACTATGTTGCGACCAATGGCAATGACAGTTTCAGTGGCACCCTGCCTGCGCCGAATTCGGCGGGCACGGACGGGCCTTTCAAGACCATTACCAAGGCCCAGCAAGCAGTAGAGTCGGCAAAGAGCACGATCACCGGCAACATCACTATTGGGATCAGGGGTGGCACCTACTTCCTTTCGGCTCCCCTCAATTTCACGTCCGCCGACTCCGGCAGCTCGTCTCAGACGATCACTTGGGAGGGATACCCTGGCGATTCCATGCCGGTGATCAGCGGAGGGCAGCAAGTAACGGGTTGGACGAACACTTCGGGAAACACGTGGACGGTCAAGCTTCCCTCATCCTTCAATGCCTTCGAGGCGCTCTATTACAACGGCCAGCGGCGCTATCGTCCCCTTACCTCGTCTGGTTACCTGTTCCTGAATCCGGTGATCGTCTCGTCGCCACAAACGGGTTGCGAAGCAGCCTACGAAAGCGGATATCGCTGCACGGATCGTTTCAGCTTTAGTCCGGGCGACTTGGCGGCTACCTATTACGACATCAATGACGTTGAGATCGTCTCGTTCGAGAATTGGACCGTTTCGCGCATGAGGTTGCAGTCGGTTGACACGACCAATGACATCGCTTACCTGACGGGCGACGTTTCGACCGGCCAATATTATGGGTTCCTGGCAGGCCACCGCTACCTGGTCGACAATGTTAAGGAAAGCCTCAGCCAGCCGGGACAGTGGTATCTGGACCAAGGCACTACGCCCTGGACACTCACCTATCTTGCCAACGCCGGCGAAAACCCGAGTAGCGACACGGTCATTGTTCCGCAGCAGTCGCAACTCCTCATAGCCAATGGGTTGCAGTATGTTACCTTCAGCGACCTGCAGTTTTCCCACGATGATTACGTCGTTCCCGCCACAGGTCATCCGGGCGAACCCGGTGAAACGATGACGCCGGCCGCCATCAGCATCAACGGCTCCAGCAACGTGACCTTCAGCGGAGTCACCGTGGCGCACACGCAGGGCTGGGGCCTTGAGTTTGAAGGCACGGCCGCCGCCGGTGCAGGCAATGAAGTGACAAACTCCTTGCTCTACGACCTCGGGACCGGCGGGATCCGGCTAGGTCAGATCCCTGCAACGGGTGATTCAGATTCGACGGTCGCCCAGAACAATACCGTCACACAGAGCATGGTTTTCAGTGGCGGCAGGTTCCTGCCCGGAGGCGAGGGCACCGGCATCTGGATCGGCAGCTCGCACAACAATACGCTGAGCAACGATGACGTGCACGATTTCTACAACGGCGCGATCGAACTCGGTCAAAGCCCAAGCGGCGGGCAGACCTTCACTCACGACAATTCGATTCAGTCCAACAAGCTCTATGATCTGGGCCAGGGCGTGACGAGCGACATGGGGTGCGTGCATGCCGCCTCTTCCAACAACTCCGGCAACCAGATTTCGAACAATGTCTGCCATGACGTTACCCACGACCCCTCGCCGGGCGGGTATGGGGGCAACGGCATCTATCTCGACGGTAACACGCAGAATGTGACGGTGAAGAGTAACATCGTGTACCGTGTCTCCGATACTGCTCTGTTTCTCAACACCGGATCGATCGGGAACACGGTCACCAACAATGTCTTTGCTTACGCGCGCTTGGGCTTGATCCGTCGCGGAATCCTCGACCAGGATGGTACCGCCGGCAGCTTCACGGTCACCCACAACATCTTCTATTACGATATGGGCGCGCTGCAGAGGCTGCCTTCCATCTGGGAGTGTCCCGCAATCTGCACGAGCCAGTTCACCATGGACTACAACGTCTACTGGAATGCGACCGGAGGCGCGGTGACATTTGTGACCACGACCGCCAGTCCCGACGCGATCGCAGAGCAACTTAGCCTGGCATCATGGCAGGCGCTCACCGGTGAAGACGTGCATTCTGTCGTCGCCAACCCGGAGTTTACGGCACCCGGCTATCCTAGCGACGACTACAGCCTGATGTCAGGCTCTCCGGCGACTGCCACGGAAGGGTTCACAGCGATTTCGACGGCTCAGGTAGGACCGACGGTCAGTTTGGCCACGCCTTCCACCTCAGTCCCGGAGGCGTTTCCGCTGCAGACGCTGCAGCCGAGTGACTTCTGACCCTTGCGATGGCGGGTTCCAGGAGCTTCCTCCTTGGAAGAGGCCGGTTGGGCCGGCCTGCAAGCCGGCGGACTTGCCCGGTGGGCGCCGGGTGAGTCCGCCCATCCAGTCAGTAGAGGCTGCCTTCCCGCTTCCGCCCGGTATAATCCACATAGACTACTTTCAGCTCACTGTAGAATTCGATGGCGGTCGAGCCGCATTCCCGTTCGCCGAACCCAGTGCCTTTGATACCACCGAAAGGCACGTGAGCCTCGCCGCCCACCGTGGGCGAGTTGACGTGGACCATACCGCACTCCAGCCGTTCCGCGGCCTGAAACACACGATTGGCGTCCGTGGTGAAGATCGAAGCGGTGAGACCATAGCGGACGGCATTGGCGGCCGCCATTGCTTCGTCAAAATCGCGCACGCGGATGATCGCCAGTACGGGACCGAAGATCTCCTCCTGGGCCAGGCGCGAAGCGGCGGGCACGTGATCAAACACGGTCGGCTGCACGAAGAACCCCTGCACCCCATCCGCACCGGAACCGGGCTCCCCGCCGCACACGAGGGTAGCTTCGTGCTTGCCGATCTCGAGATATCCGATTACCTTTTCAAACTGCTCCCGGCCTACGAGTGGCGCCACCTGCGATCCCGAATCGACGGGATTGCCCGTCCGAAGCTTGGCGGCGCGGCGCGCGACAAGGTCGACGAAACGATCGGCGACTTGCTCCACGACGATCACCCGGCTGGTGGCGGTACAACGCTCGCCGGCTGAGCCGAAGGCGCCAGTCACCGTGTTCTCAGCGGCGAGTTCCAGATCGGCGTCTTCCAGAACCACCACCGGGTTCTTGCCGCCCATCTCGAGCTGGACCTTCTTAAGCTGTCGGGCCGCTTTGGCGTTGATCGCGGCGCCGACGGCGTCGGAACCCGTAAAGCTCAGCGCCACCACCGCCGGATGCTCTACGAGTTCGTCTCCGGCCTCCTCGCCGAGACCGTTCACCATGTTGAGCACACCCGCTGGTAGTCCCGCCTCAACCAGAATCTCCGTGACCCGCCGTGAGCAGAACGGCGTAAGCTCGGAGGGCTTCCAGACCACAGTGTTGCCACAGACCAGCGCCGGTGCCAGCTTCCAGATGGGTACAGCAACAGGGAAGTTCCAGGGCGTGATCAGTCCCACCACTCCCAGCGGCTGCCTGAACGTGTAAACGAAGTTCGAAGGAAGTTCCGAGGGGAGTGTTTCGCCTTTGAGCCGGCGCGCTTCGCCCGCAGTGTACTCGAGAATGTTGATGGCGCGCCCGAGTTCGCCGCGTGCCTCGACGAGCGTCTTGCCTTCCTCGCGCGAGATCAACCGCGCCACATCTTCCTTTTGTTCTTCGAGACGCCGCGCCGCGTGGGCAAGAATCCGTCCGCGCCGGGGCGCCGGTTCCGACCGCCAGGCGGGAAAGGCGCGCGCGGCGCTCCGGATCGCCTCTTGCACTTCGCCGCGCGTCGACAGCGGTGCATAGCCAATCAGATCTCTCAGATCGGCTGGATTGCGCCGCTCCAGGGTGCGTCCGGAATGAGATGCGACCCAGGCGCCGTTGATGTAGTTGGCGCAAACAGCCTCCGCGGCAATCGCCGTTTCACTCACGCTACCTTCTCCAATGCTCTTGACCTCTCCACCTGGCTGCCATCAAATCAACGACTCAATCCGCCAATGGTTCAATGTGCTTACCTCACGATCGCCGTCGAAGGCGGCGCCGCCTCCCGAAGAAATTTGGCGGCCTCTTCGGGAGGAGTGGGGTTGATATAGAATCCGGTGCCCCATTCGAATCCGGCGAGATTGGTCAGTTTCGGCATGATCTCCAGATGCCAGTGGTAGTAGTCGTTCACGCCGTCCGGAACGGGCGATGTGTGGATGATGTAGTTGTAGGCTGGATGATCGAGTACCGCTTCCAGGCGGCCGAGCATGTCCTTGAGCAGCGCGGCCAGATACTTGAGCTCGCTCCGCGATGATTCCTCGAAGGAGGACTGGTGCTCTTTCGGAACGATCCAGAGCTCGAATGGAAACCGCGGCGCAAACGGGCAGAGCGCGAAGAATTTCTCGTTTTCCGCCACCAGCCGCACGCCGCTTGAAAACTCCTGGCGGATGATGTCGCAGAACAGACAGCGATCTTTGTAGCTGTAATACTCCCGCGCGCCGGTTACCTCTTCCTGGACGCGTTTGGGCACAACGGGCAGGGCGATTAATTGCGAGTGCGTGTGCTCGAGAGAAGCGCCGGCCGCATCCCCGAAGTTTTTAAAGATCAATATGTACTTGAATCGCGTGTCCTTCTTGAGGTCCACAATCCGGTCGCGGTAGGCCCAGAGCACTGATTCGATTTGCGCAGCCGGCAGCGCAGCCATCGTGGTGCGATGCTCCGGCGTCTCGATAATCACCTCATGAGCACCGATCCCGTTCATCCTGTCGTACAGCCCTTCACCCTGCCGGTTCAGCGTCCCCTCGATGCCAAGGGCGGGAAACTTATTCGGCACCACTCGCAAGGTCCAGCCCGGCGTGTTCGGCTGGCTGCCCTCGGGTCGATAAGCGAGGATCTCGGGGGGAGTTTTGGACTCGTTGCCGTAACAGAACGGGCAGAATCCCGAACCTCGGATCTGGACTCTTTCGCGGATGAAGTCAGTGGGCCGCCGGGCGCGGTCTGTGGCGATAATGACCCAGCGTCCGACGATAGGGTCTTTCCTCAGCTCAGGCAATTCCTGCTCCTCGCGGGGCAATCGCAGGATCCCGGCTGGCCCGGCCGTCAGCTCCCCTGCCGGATCCGGGATCGAAAGCCTCTCCTGCGTCCCCTCTTAAAGTCCTCCAGCTTGCTCTTGCTTCTTCGTAGTTTAGCACTGATGCCGGTCTCACTTCGGAGGGCGGAAAGACCGGAGGAAGGGGTGGCGCTTGGGAAGCGCCCGTCAGATCCCGTGAACGCCTGGTCTTCGAGCGTGCAGGTGTGGAAGGGGGAGTTCCCAGTCTATTCTTGGTTTGATGGCGGCTTGCGTCGCGGATGTTTCTTGCAGACGTGGTTGTCGAATTGTCGACGAACCTCATGCATGTGGGATTCAATCAGTGTTTGCGCGGTGACGCCAAGTGGGAATGGAGCCGGATGTGCGGTCGGGCTGGGGGCCAGCCATCCGCAATCCTCGCAGCCCCATCCTTCATAGCCCTTTCCGTCCACCTTATCATCCGTCGAGCCATCACCCCGGGACGGGATTGGTTCGCTTGAAAGGGCTGCGAGCGCAGTCCATCCGACGGACTTGTAGTCCGATCCGGCGCAGATCAGAGAGGCGGACCCGCGTCTCCGGGTTGACTACAATTCTGGTGCTGACTCTGCTGCTGGCAGGTCGGCGGGTTGGGCAGTCCGTCCGGCCCGAGGTAGTTGTCGCCTTCAGTCGCGCCGCCTACGCCGGTTTGCGACCCGGGTCCGCCGGCGCCGCCGCCCTGGTTCGGACCCTCTTCCTGATCCTGCAATTGGTTAACTTCCCCGCTCTGCTGCTGATTATCCGCCTCGTTTTCGTACTGGTCCTGGTAGCTCGGAGGTGAGACGTTGGCCGGCGCCGGGCCGGGAGGCGGCTCATAGGGCAACGCGCCCTCAGGATTCGGCGGCACAGGTCCGGCAATCGGGTTCTGCTGCTGCTGTCCGGGCGCCTCCTGCTGCGCCTGCACGGACGGGTTCTGCTGGCTATTCTGCTTTGTTTGCTGGTTCGAAGTATTCTGCGCCCGCAGCAATCCAGCCGAGAGCGCAAGCGTAATTACAGCGGCCGCCGCCAATGTCGCCAGCGTTTGAATCAGTTTTCTCACAACTTCCTCCATCACCGTCGCCGGAGTTCCCCCTCAGGGCTTTGAGCCCATCTCGTTTCTTCGCCGAGAGATTCAAGCCAGGTCGTCAGGACAGGCCGGTTCGACAAACTCAATGTTGGCGCGGTTGCAGAGTGTGGGTCTATTGGACCTTGGTCTATTGGACTTTGGTCCTAGTAAAAACCCAGCAACGCAGGAATAACACGCTAGCTTTTCATCCGGTTGGTTGACCTTTAGGCTCCCTTATGCAAATGTGCTTTTATGAGAACGACGATTGATCTTCCCGATGTGCTGTTTCGCCAGGTGAAGTCTGCGGCAGCGCTGAAGGGTTCCAGCCTGAGAGAGTTCATCCAGGACGCACTGCAACAGGCGCTGGCGGCCGAGCGCGGAGCGCGCCGCCGCAGAGTCCGTCTTCCTTTGATACCCTCCAAGCATCCAGGAGCATTGCGCCTCACCAATGCCCGCATCGAAGATGAGCTTGCCCGACATTAACGTCTGGATCGCGCTGGCGTCAGAGCGGCATTCCCATCACGAGCGCGCCGCCCAGTGGTTCGAAGCCGTGAATGAGGCTGGCGCCGCTTTCTGCCGTGTGACGCAGATGGGCCTTCTTCGTCTGTTGACGAACACCCGCGTGATGGGCGATGACGTTTTCAGAGGCAGGCTTGGAGCGTGTACGGGGAACTGGCGAGCGATCCGCGTGTCGTCTTCGCACTGGAACCGCCCAACGTCGAGGCCGTTTGAAAGAGGCTCACCCAAAGCGTCTTCCGAGCGACCGGCCTCTGTACCGACGCGTACACAGCGGCCCTGGCCATGCTTCACAACTTTCGCGTAGTCTCGTTTGACAGAGGATTCGCGAAGATTGCCGGACTGGATCCCACGATGCTATGAGACGACGCGCATCCGTGCAGGCGGAGGTCGCCAGTCGCTGGTCGCATCAGTCGCCGGTACTGAATACTGAGGACTGAGAACTGAAAACTCATTGACAACTGATACTCACCGCTCGGGTGCGGCCGCTGACGCGGTCTGCGACGTGTGGTCGTGGATAATCTTCCAGCCATCGGGAAACTTGCGGAAGATCAGGGTAAACACGCCCGACGGTGCGTCGTTCTGGCGCTGCAAATGAAATTGACCGACCACCAGCGCCGCGTCGGGACCCAGCGACTGAACCTCGATGTCTGAGAAGTCGAGATGGCCCATGGCGGCGCGATCGGGATACGCCTTATGGTAGCGATCGAGGACCCGGCGCCAACCGCGCGTGATCCCGTTCGCGCCCACAAACTCGACGTCAGGCGAATTCCAATAGCCTTGCATAAACGCGGCCACGTCGCCGCGATTCCAGGCCGCGACTTGCGCGTCCAGCACGGCATGAATCCGAACGGCATCCGCCACTATGGCATCCTGAGGCAGAGATGGGGCGGCCGCCGGTGCACCGCCTTGAAGCATGATCGCTATCAGGAACAAGAATTCCATTGCGGCCTCCCTGCCGTCCTCAACCATGGCGACTTCCGTTCCTTATCAGCCCCTGGTCGGAAACGGAACAGTCAAAATACACCTGACGGCCAGCCGATGGCAATTCATCGAACAGCCTGGTAGCGTCCTAATGTGCGCTGAGTCGGGAGTGGGAATTCTCTATTCTGGCTTCTGACTTCTGGCTTCTGACTTCTGTGATATATTCGCCCGGAAACTTCGAGGCAGGACAACGATGCGGGCTTTCTTCGATCAGATGCTGAGGGCGATTTGGGCGGGCTTCCTCGGCCTGATCATCACCTTTGTCGGCTCTGGCGTGTGGGGAGCACTGCTCACCGTCAACCTCAAAACCAGCGCACGTGTGCCATGGTCGGTTGTTCCCACGGCCGGATTCCTCTGGTTGCTGTGGCGCTATCTCGGCGGCGCCGGATGGCCCCGCAGCACCTCGGAGTCACGACGCCGCTCACTGCGCACCAATCCCGTTTCTGGCCCGCTGCTTGGCTGGGCGATAGTGGCTGGAGTCCTCGCGATAGCGGCGCTGGCCGGATATTGGATAGCCCTCTCACAGCTTCAGCTCGTGAAGATGCGCCCCGACATCCTCTCCGACTATTCCAAGTATCCTTTGCTGACGGTCGCAGTTATCATCGTGATGGGCTCGCTCAATTCACCCATCACCGAAGAGGCCGGATTCCGGGGCTACTGCCAGACGCGCCTCGAACGCGAGTTTCGGGCGCCGGTAGCGGTGGCGCTCGCTTCCTTTTTCTTCATGTTGGCCCACCTGAACCAGGGCCTGTATTGGCCGAAGCTCCTGGTGTTCTACCTGGCCGGCGTGACCTTCGGCACCATCGCATATCTGGCGAACTCGATCCTGGCCAGCATCCCGGTCCACATCCTGGGCGATCTGACGTTCTTCATTTTCGTGTGGCCTCGCGACGCCGCCCGGCGGCTGGTGTGGGACGGCGGCGCCGACGCCTGGTTCTGGATCCATGCGGCGCAGGCGATTGTGTTCACGGGACTCACGATCCTGGCGTTGCGGAGGCTAGCGAGAATGTCCGGGTTGGCATTTGATAGGTCGAGGCGGATCTTGTTCGAGTCTGCCGAGCAGTGATTACGCTCCGGCCGATCCGGGCATGATAGTTTACATCGCGTGGTACACTAGGCCGGCGGGGCGGGGAAAGCAAAGTTGGTAAAATGGGCTGAACGCCCCGCCGTTTCGAGGCCCGACGAATTGTTGTTCAACAAGCTGCTGAGAGCCCACAGGGAGCCTTTCGGCCAGGATATGGAGACCCGCGGGGAGGAACTGATTATGTCCCAAGAAGGAACGGGCAAGAATGACGGAGAACGGGGCCGGCGCAAGCGCAGAGGAACCTTGTCGAGAACCCTGGACGGGCGTCTGGCCGCTTACGCGCTCGCTGCCGGCACGGGAATCGTATGCACTGCGCAACCGGCCAAGGCCAGCATCATTTACACGAAGACCGATATCAATTTCACAGCCGGCACGGTCTTCATTCCGTTCGACGGCGCAAATGATTTCCGGTTGACGATCCGATCGGCGACCTTCAACGTCGCCGGCCTTGGAAACCCCGGCGCAGGCGTCGTAGGAAGAGGCAGCCTGGCGAGCGCGTTGGCTCTTGGCCTGAAGATCGGGCCGAAAGCGCCCTTTGTCAAGGTGCGGTCGGCGTCTGCTCTGATGGCGAAGGCCTATTACATTTCCTCATTCCACTACGGCTACAAGGGTCATTGGGTCGACGCTTCCGAAAAATACCTTGGCTTGCGCTTCGATATCAACGGGCAGGTCCATTATGGCTGGGCCGAGTTCGACGTTAGCGTCGATCGCCTATCTCTCAGCGCCACGCTCCTGGGCTACGCCTATGACACCGTAGCCAACCAAGGCCTTGGCGCCGGTCAGACCGCGGCCTCGCCTACTAGCGCGCCCGAACCGGCCACTTTGGGACTTCTGGCTCTCGGTTCCGTGGGGCTGGCTGCGTGGCGGAGAAGGAAACGAGGCCTGCCAGCTTGAGGAACAGTCTGTTCCGAGGTTGCTGCCCGCGATCTTCAGCACGAAGGAGAGGCGATTATGGAGCGCTCGAGCCGAGAACAGAGTTGGGGCTTTGGGCTGGTGGCCGTCTTGGGGCTCATCAGCCTTTTGAGCGTGCTCAGTGGGATGGCTTACGGCCAGACGTACCTGTTCGGGAGGGCGGATTTCCCGACCGGCACCGGTCCGGGCTCTCTGGTCTCAGCCGATTTCAACAACGATGGCAAGCTCGACATCGCAATCGTAGATGAGACCGCTAACACGGTTTCAGTGCTGCTGGGTCAGCCAAATGGCACGTTAGGCACCAAGGTGGATTATGCGACCGGCACCACACCCGTTTCGATCGCAACCGGAGACTTCAACGGGGACGGCAAATTGGACTTGGCCGTCGCCAATGAGGGCGCCGGCACCGTTTCGATCCTGTTGGGCAATGGCGATGGCACCTTTCAGTCGCACGTCGACTATGGCACGGGCGAAGATCCAGTCTGGCTGGCGGTGGGAGATTTTAGCGGCGACGGCAAACTCGACCTGGCCACGGCAGATCTCAGCATAGGCGTCATCGCCGTGATGCTTGGGAACGGCGATGGAACTTTCCAATCACCGCTCGAAACCCCGGTAACCTTCGGACCGCTGTCGGTTTCGGTTGGGGACTTCAATAACGACGGCAATCTCGACGTCGCCGTGGCGGACAACGTGAGCTCCGGCCGGATTTCCATTCTGCTGGGCAAAGGGAACGGCCGTTTCCAACCGCAGGTTGACTACGCCACACCGGACGGGCCACAGTCGATATCGATTGCCGATCTTAAAGGCGACGGCATCCTCGATCTCGCAGTCGCGGACTCGAGCGGGACCGAGTCAGTTCTCATCGGGAACGGCGACGGCACGTTCCAGCCGACCGTCATTTACGCAATCGAGCCTTTTTCCAGCCCGTTCTCCACGGCCATCGCCGACTTCAACGGAGATGGCAAGCTGGATTTAGCAGTGGCGAGTTCCGACACGTATGAGTTTTTCATTCTCCTCGGCAATGGCGACGGCACCTTCGGGACGTACAGCGATTACGATGCGCCCTACCCTCCGGTTTTCCTGGCCGCAGGTGATTACAGTGGCGACGGCAAGGTCGATCTGGCATTCCCCGATTCGCTGGCCAACACCGTATCCATCCAGTTGGGCAATGGCAATGGAACTTTTCTCAAGCACTTCGTCTACCCGACGACGAACTACGCCGTTTCAGTGGCGGTGGGAGACTTTAACGGGGACGGTACGCCGGACCTGATCAACACCAATGGCTGGTATGGGACCGGAACCGCTACCGTGAGCGTCTTCCTGGGAAAGGGCAACGGCAGCTTTCAGGCCCGTACAGACTACCCGACGGCCCAATATCCGCAGGCTGTGGCGGTGGGTGACTTCAATGCGGATGGCAACCTGGATCTGGTCACCGCCAACTATACGGGCAACGATGTCAGCGTGCTCCTGGGCAATGGCAACGGCACATTCCAGAACCACGTGGAATATGCCACCGGATCCAAGGACGACTCGGTCGCAGTGGGCGACTTCAATGGCGACGGCAAATTGGATCTCGCTGTGGCGAACTTGGGCAGCAGCACCGTCAGCGTGCTTCTGGGGAACGGGGACGGAACCTTCGGGACTCACATGGACTTCGCCGTAGGGGGAACCCCGAGCTCAGTGGCGATCGGTGATTTCAACGGCGACGGCAAGCTGGACCTGGTGACGGCCAATGACGAGGCCAACACGGTAAGCATACTCTTAGGCAACGGCGATGGCACCTTTCAGTCGCACGTCGATTATGCCACCGGAGGCAGTCCGGTCTCGGTGGCCGTAGGGGACTTCAACGCCGACTCCAATCTGGACCTGGTGACGGGAAATTCCTTCTCCGATAACATTAGCGTACTCATCGGCAATGGGAACGGCACATTCCAGCAGTATGTCGACTATGCGACCGAGGAAGATGCCGACGCCGTTGGGGTCAGCGACTTCAATCAGGACGGAAAGCAGGACATCGTCGTAGCGTGCAATTACATCTTCGATGTGGGTCTGCTGCTGGGCAACGGCGACGGCACATTTCAGACACCAACGTACTACCAGGCCGGATCCTTTCCTGCTGCCCTCGCGGTGGGCGACTTCAATGGCGGCGGCAATGACCTCGTTGTCGGAAACACGGGCGGCGGGAGCACGGATACCATTTCCGTTCTTCTCGATGCTCCTGCTGTGGCGCTCTATCCAGGCAGCCTCACGTTCGGAACTCAACTGATCGATACCGACAGCGCTCCACAGTCGATCGATCTCTATAATCCCGGGGCGGCGCCGCTCGTCATCAGCAGCATCACCGTGACCGGGCCGTTTTTGCTGACGAACAGTTGCCCGTCCAGCCTGCTGGTCGCAGGCGAGTGCACGATCACCGTGACCTTCGATCCGGCGACCAAGGGGCATCAGTCGGGGAGCGTGTTGGTGAGCGACAGCGCTTACGGGAGCCCTCAGGTCGTACCATTGTCAGGCACCGGTACGGTTGTGAAATTCGCCCCAAACCACCTCGCATTTGGAGACGTCACGGTCGGCAGTCAGAGCGGACCCATGACAACCGTCCTCACCAACGAGGGCAGCACCACGCTCAACATTACGGCCGTCCAGATAACGGGAAGAGATCCCGGCGATTTTTCGGAGAGCAGCACGTGCGGCGCGGGGACAACTCTGCAACCAGGAGCAACTTGCCTGTTTAGCGTTACCTTCTCCCCCAAATCGCAAGGGGGCCGTACGGCGAGCCTGAGCGTGGAGGACAATGGCGGCGGCAGCCCCCAAAGCGTAAAGTTGTCAGGTACCGGCACCTGAGCACAGTCGAATCGAGGAACGAATCCACTATGTCCTCTAAAATCAGTTCCAGCTTCAGTAGGGGCGATTCGCGAACCACAGTTGGACGGTCAGCCGTTCACGTCTCGACTGGTAAGCCAGCACGGGGTCGGGTACCGCGACTGTGAACTGTCAACTGTTGACTGTGAACTTTCTGAATCGAGGAACGAACCCACTATCTCCTTTGAAATCAGCAAAGGCTTAAATCAGCCAGGAGCCAGGATGAGCACCCAAGTTGTCAGCACACCCGAAACCCGAAAGAAGCACGTGCCCTACGTCCCCGAGACCATGCAGATGCAGGAGTTCACGATCCGCGCCCTGTTGCTCGGCCTGGTGATGACGGCGATTCTGGGCTCGGCGAACGCTTATCTCGGCCTGAAGGCCGGGATGACGATTGCTGCCACCTATCCCGCGGCCGTAATCGGCATGGCGCTGCTGCGGCTGATGAGAGGATCGCTGCTCGAAGAGAACATCGCCCGGACGGTGGGCTCGATCGGCGAGTCGGTGGCGGCGGGCGCCGTCTTCACCATCCCGGCGTTCATCATGGCCGGGCTCTGGCCGGGATTGAGCCGCGACAAGTACTGGAACTCGGTGGCGCTGATGGTGATCGGTGGGACGCTCGGCATCCTCTTCGTCACGCTGCTGCGCCGCGTGATGGTGGAAGACCCCGAGCTGCCGTTTCCCGAGTCCGTGGCCGCGTCGCAAATCCACAAGGCCGGCCAACAGGGCGCCAAAGCGGCCATCATCCTGTTCGCCAACATGGCCTTCGGCGGACTCATCTATCTGCTGGGTGCGGTGAACGTCTTTCGGGCGAGCAACACGTTTCCGGTCGGCATCAGCGCAGTCGGCAAGCGGCTGCTGCTCCGCACCAGCACCAATCCGAGCGTGGCCACCACCATCACGGGCGGCGCCACCATCTTCACCGCGCCCGATATCAGTCCGGCTTATCTTGGAGTAGGCTACATAATCGGACCGAGACTTGCGGCGCTGAACTTCGCCGGCGGCTTGCTGGCCTGGGGCCTGCTGGTGCCCCTGCTCACCTTCGCCCTCGGCCCCTCGATCCAGGCCGCGCAGCCGGCCGGGCATCCGCTCTCCTGGACGCTGCTCGCCAATGCCATTTACTTCTCGATCGTGCGGCCCATTGCGGTGGGCGGCATGCTGGTGGGCGCCACCTATACGCTCTTCAAGATGCGCAAGCAACTCGCCGCCGGCATGGGGCGCGCCGTCTCCGACTTGAAGAAGTCGGCCGCGGCGCACGAGGCCAGCAGCCGCACCGATCGCGACCTGAACGCCAAGGCCGTATTTGCCGGGGTCGCTGCCGTGCTGGTGGCGATGATCGCACTCTATTACTTCTTCATTGGCGGGGCGGGCAATCTGACGATCTCGAAGGTGGTCACCGGCGCGGTGATCGCGGCGCTGGTGATGATCGTCCTCGGGTTCTTCTTTGCCGCTGTCTCCGGAAACCTGGTCGGCATGATCGGCTCCTCGAACAATCCTGTGTCTGGCCTGACGCTCTGCACGCTGGTGATTGCCGCGCTGCTGATGGTGGCGCTCGGCGTTTCGGGGACGGGCGGCGTGGCGGCAGTGCTCGGCGTGGCGGCGGTAGTCTGCGTTTCCTCGGCTGTCGCCGGCGAGATGCTGCAGGACCTCAAAGTGGGATACATCCTCGGCGGCACGCCCGCCAAGATGCAGATCGGCGACCTGTTCGGCATCGTGGTGGCGTCGCTGGTTCTTTTCTTCCCGCTGGCTGTTCTCGACAAGGCATACCACTTCGGCAGTTCCGCGCTGCCCGCGCCGCAGGCCGGCCTGATGGCGATGCTGGCCCAGGGCATCGTGGGCGGCAACATGGCATGGCCGCTGGTGATTGTCGGAATCCTGCTCGGCATAGCCATGATCATGATTGAAGTGCGCAGCGTGATGCTTTTCTCGGTCGGCATGTATCTCCCGCTCGGGACCACCTTCGCCATCTTCACCGGCGGCGTGATTCGCTGGGTCACGGACAAACTGCGCGATCGCCGCGGTCTGAACGAGGCTCAGAAGGCGCGCGTCGATAACGCCGGCGTGCTGACGGCGTCAGGCCTGATCGCCGGCGAGGCTCTTTGTGGGCTTGTCATTGCCGGGCTCGTTGGGTCGGGCTACGACGTGACGCTGGTCAAGTGGGCGCCGCCGTTTCTCGCCGCCCTGGTTGCACTGGCCGTCCTGATCAGCGTGATGATCCGTGTTCCGCTCGCCAACGCCGGCAGTCCGGACGAACCGGCGCCGCCGGCGGCAATCATGTAAGACCATGGCAGGTGGGAAGTGACAAGTGGCGAGTAACAGCCAGTAGTCAGGTGTCCGTTGTCAGTCGCCGGTGTTCGGATCTCGAGTTTCGTTTCGACTTTCAACTTTCGACTTTCAACTAACTGACGAACTGACAAACTGACAAACTCGAATGAAACTCGCCCGCCTCATCTTCGCGCTCGCTGGAATCTACGGCATCGGAGTGCTGCTGCCCATGTATTTCGAGCGCGCCCACCTCGATAAAGTCTATCCGCCGGCGATCACTCATCTCGAGTTCTACTACGGATTCGTCGGACTAGGCCTCGCCTGGCAGGTCGCCTTCCTGATCATCGCCTCGAATCCCGTCCGATATCGCCCGTTGATGCTGGCCTGTGTTCTCGAGAAACTGACCTATGGTCTCGCGGTGCTGGTGCTGGCTTTCCAGAATCAAGTGGCGGGTACGATCATGGCTTTCGGCACGATCGATCTGGTGTGGGGCGCGCTGTTTGTGGTGGCCTTCTTGCGTGTCGGCGGTCAGCCATGAAACCGACCGTCAGTGTAGCGCGGCCCTGCTGTAGCTGAGGCGTCTCGCCTCAGGCCCGGCGCGGGGGAGACGCCCGCGCCACAGCGGGCAGGATGCCCGCGCTACGTGACTTGGGTTTCGGACTTTTGTGCGTCGCGCTCGAATCCGGCGCAGCGCAGCACGGGCAGCCGCGGATAGGGGACAAATCGGGGATCGGTGAAGGAGAGCCGGCACTGGTAGAAGACCGAGGCCCGGTCGGAGCGCACGATGCGGACGTGGCGGCAGGCGGCGCACAACCCTGCCCCGGTTCGATTCGCGATGGGGATTTCAGCCAATGTGGCAGTGTGCCAGGCCGCGCTTCTCCAAGTACTGCTGGTGGTAGTCTTCGGCCTGCCAGAACTCTACCGCCGGAATGATCTGGGTCACGATGGGACGGCGAAACGCGCCGGACTGCGTCAGCCGCTCTTTCGAGGCGCGAGCGGCGGCCTCCTGCTCGGGGCCGTGATAGAAGATCGCTGAGCGATACTGCGTTCCCACGTCCGGACCCTGACGGTTGAGTGTGGTGGGGTCGTGATTCTCCCAGAACACTTTCAGTAGATCGTTGTAGGACACCTTGGACGGATCGTAGGTCACCTCGACGGCTTCGGCGTGCCCGGTGCGGTCCGTGCAGACGTCTTTATAGGTCGGCTTGTCGGTGCCGCCGCCGGTGTAGCCCACCCGCGTCGCAGTGACGCCGGGCAATGCGCGAAAGGTCGCCTCCACGCCCCAAAAACAGCCCGCTGCAAAGGTGGCCTTCTCCATCGTTCCCTCCAGCACGTTCTATGCTCTTGCGTTGATATTATCGGGACGGCCCGGGCAGCGTGTCAATTCGGCGGCCCGGCGGAATTGGGCGTGTTCGGCGGCGCGGGCGAGCCAGCCGGCGTATTGGGATTGGGCAGTGGCGGCCCGCTCGGTGAGTTCGAAGGATGTTTTCCGAGGATCACGTCGGCGGGCTCAGTGGTCGTTTGCCCGGGACGCTGCTCGCCCATCGGCCCCTGTTGCTGATCTGAAGCCGACGTGGGCGCTTCGACCTTCTTGCCGGGCTTGTCAATTCCGAAGTCCCACACGTCCATGTTCAGGTTACCGTCAACCAGCTCGCCGATGGCGTATTCTCCAGGCTCGAGGGCTTTCGATGGCTGCAACTTGTAAATTCCCTTGGCGACCGGCTGCTTTTCAATGGGCACCGCCTCGCGAATCTCGCCGGACGCGCCCAGGCCCATGCCGGACTGCACTTTTTCCAGGACGCGCTGGCCGTGCCAGGATTTCACTGGAATCAGGACCGCGTTGCCGCCCCAGGCGTCGCTCGATTGAATGTAAAACACGGGCTGCGGGTTCGCGATGCGCACCGCGGCCTGCCCGCCGGGCAGCGACACGAGCGATCGCCGCTTGAGCAGCGGTCCCGGCATGGCCATCATAAGAGCGGCGCGTTGCTTGTCGGTCACAACTTCGCTTTCGGATTGAACCATCGGTATGACTCGCAGACCGTCGTAGGCGTACACGCCCTCGGTCAACGGCAGAAAAAGACTTGGCGCCACTTGGAATCCGACGGGCTTGGCGGGTGCGCCCGATACGCCGACGGCCATAGCCTCCGGGCTGAAGTGTTCCTTCTCGAGTTGCTTGGCTTCATCCACGATCTTGGCGTTGTCCACGGCCTGTTGGCCCGCGGCGCGCTTCGTGGCGTCGAAGTCGACCAGCGCCACCGGCATCTCCTCGTACTCATGCGTGTCGAGATTGTAGAAGCGAATCTTGTCGCCTTGCACCTGATAGCTTTTTACGAGGAGTTGCGATCCGTCTTTAAGGAAGAGCTTGACTTGTTGTGCGGCGGCCGGTGCGGGCACCAACATTATCCCCACGATCGGGAGCAGAAGCCACACAGTGAATGCGACTTTTGAGAGAGCACCACGCATCGCCAGTCCTGACTGGTTAGATGCCGAAATGAGGCCTGCCGCTACTGGCTAAACACGGGCTTTCTGATCGAACACTTCCGGGTTTAGCAGGGTCTTCGGACGCTTGCCGTCGAGCAGATCCAGCAGATTCTGAGCCGCCACCCGCGCCATGCGAGCGCGAGTCTCCGCCGTGCCGCTGCCGACGTGCGGCGCCAGCACCACGTTGGGCAGAGTGAGAAGCGTCGGATGGACGTGCGGCTCCTGCTCGAAGACGTCGAGCCCTGCGCCCGCGATGGCGTGCTGCTGAAGGCCTTCGGCCAGCGCTTCTTCGTCCACCACCTGCCCGCGAGCGGTGTTGATCAGATAGGCGGACGGCTTCATGCGCGCCAGTTCGGCGGCGCCGATGGAGTGCCGTGTCTCGGGAGTGAGCGGCATATGCAGGCTGAGGAAATCGGACTCCGCAAGCAGCGTGCCGCGATCCACACGTTGTGCGTTCAGGGCCGCCTCAACCGTCTCGGGCACGCGGCGGCGGGAGTAATAGAGGATTCGCATGTTGAAGCCGCGAGCGCGACGAGCCACGGCCTGCCCGATATTGCCAAATCCGTAGAGCCCAAGAGTCTTGCCATACACGTCTGCCCCCCAGAGCAGAGTCCATTGCCAGTAACGCCAGTGTCCTTCGCGAACGTAGCGGTCGCATTCCGGCAACCGCCGCGCCACAGCAAGCAGCAGCGCAAAGGCAAGATCGGCGGTCGTCTCTTCCACCGCGCCAACCGTGTTGGTGACGGGGATTCGACGGGCTGTGCACGCCGCCAAGTCCAGATTGTCGTAGCCGACGCCCACGCTGGAGACGGCTCGCAGGTAGGATGCCTGGGCCACGACTTCTCCGGGCAAGCGCGCTCCAGCCAGCATTAGTCCATCCATGTCGCGCAATGCGTTCGCCAGCTCGGCGGGAGGGAGCGGCAGATCCTGCTCGCGACAGGTCACGTTGCAGCGCGCCGCGAGCATCTCGACGGTCTCTTTGCCGACAGGGCGGGTGATGTAGATGCGGGGGTTCATAACGCAGAAGTCGGAAGTCAGGAGTCAGAATGAACTCGCATTATTCAACGCCTATGCCGTCCATTTGTTGTTCATTATTCAGGATTCGTCGTTCATCGCTGCGGCATCCCGGCTTTGGGCTGCTGACTCCTGACTCCTGCCCTCCTTTACCTTCCAAACTGCAGTCGCGTAATCAGCGGCTCCGGCAGGCCGGCCTTCTCCATTTTCATTTGCGTGGCGGTCACGTCATAACGGGTTCGGTAGTACTCCACCTGGCGCCTGTCGGAATCGATGATCGCGAAGGCAGCGCGCCAGTCGCGATCGCGCGGCTGGCCCACCGAGCCGGGGTTGAGGAGGTAACGCGATCCCCCTTTGAGCTGGAGTGTGAGCACGCACCCGTCGCTCGCAGACTCTGCGAGGATGGGCTCCAGCCGGTAGCCCGGCCCCATTAAGAAGCCGCCCTGAACGTGAGTGTGTCCGAAGAAGACGATGGGCGAGGACGCATCTTCGATCGCGGGCAGCGCGTCCAGCGGATCGATGATGTACTCGTCCTCGTCTCGCGGCGAACCGTGCACCAACTCGAATCCGTCCACACTCAGCGGGCCTTCGACAAGGTCGCGGAGCCGGGCGAGATTCTCGGGTGTAAGCTGGCCCCGGGTCCAGCGAGTGGCCAGGCGCGCCAGCGGGTTGAAGTCTTCAGCATCGGTAATACCCGCGCAAGCCTTGTCGTGATTGCCGCGAATGATGGCGGCCGCCGCCCCGCACACCCTCTCCACGATGGCGTTGGGATCGGGCCCGTAGCCCGCCAGGTCGCCGAGACACAAGATCGTCTCGTACAGTCCGCGCGCCGCCTCGAGGCAACTCTCGTAGGCCTCCAGGTTGGAATGGATGTCACTCAGGATCAAATAGCGCACAAATGCCCTTCCAGGGCGGGTTGCGATTATATCGCATTATAAGAATGCAGTGGTGATTCACATGTTCAAGCCCGGCCGGAACAGGTTGGCGTGTTTTGACCCCCGCAAAGCTTTTCGTTAAGATCAGAATTGCTCGAAGCCTGTTCCTTTCTGTTAACCCCGGATCCGGGACGGGCACGCTCCGTCGCATGCTCCGCTTTTATACCGCCGGCGAATCCCACGGTCAGGCCCTAGTCGCGGTCCTCGTTGGACTTCCGGCCGGGCTGGAACTCGACTTCGTCTACGTGGATCACGAGCTGAAGCGGCGGATGGGCGGCTACGGCCGCGGCGGGCGCATGAAGATCGAGCGCGACCATGCGCAGTATCTTTCCGGAGTTCGCCATGGCCGTACGATCGGCTCACCCGTCACGATCCTGATCGAGAATCAGGACTGGAAGAACTGGACGCAGGCGATGGCGGTGGAAGCGAGTCCGGAGGCAAGCGCGGCATACCGGCGATTGTCGCAGCCGCGGCCGGGTCATGCCGACCTTGCCGGTTGTTTGAAGTACAATCTGCCCGATGCGCGTTACGTTCTGGAACGTGCCAGCGCGCGCGAAACCGCCGCGCGAACGGCGTTGGGCGCGGTGGCCAGGCTGTTTCTGCGCGAGTTCGGCATCGAGATCGCCAGCCACGTGATTCAGGTCGGCCGGGTGCGGTCGACGGCGGCTGCGCCGTTCGATGCCATCCGCTCGCTGCGGGAGCGCGAAGAAATTGTGCTCAACTGCCTCGATTCAGAATCCGAAGCACGCATGAAGCTTGAGGTGGACGAGGCCACGCAGAACCGCGACTCGGTCGGCGGTGTTTTTGAAGTCGTGGCTCACGGCGTCCCTGCAGGGCTCGGCTCGATGGCTGAGTGGGACGAGCGTCTGGACGGCATCCTGGCGCAGGCCTTGGCCTCCATCCAGGCCGTGAAAGCAGTCGAGATCGGGAACGGTGTGGAGAGCGCCGGGCTATTCGGCTCGCACGTCCATGACGAGATCGGCTACGACCGCGAGCAGTCGCGCTTCACGCGCAAGTCGAACCGCGCAGGTGGTATCGAAGGCGGCATGTCGAATGGCGAGGACATTGTGGTGCGCGGCTACCTCAAGCCGATCTCTACGCTGCGCCGGCCTCTCGAATCGGTGGACTTTGAAAGTCGCGAGCCGGTGAAAGCGGCGTACGAGCGCTCCGATGTCTGCGTGGTGCCTGCGGCGGGCGTCGCTGCCGAGGCGATGATGGGTCTGGTGCTGGCGCGCGCATTCTTGGAGAAGTTCGGCGGCGACTCGATGGAGGAGACTCGCCGCAATTTCCAGGGTTACCAGGAGCAGGTCCGGCATTTCTGAAAACGGAGATGACGAATTACTGACGAGCGTCGTTCGGATACTGGTACTTGTCACTCGCCACCGTCTTTCGATGATTTATCCCATTGTCAAATACGGTCAGGAGGTTCTCGGCAAGGTCGCCGCGCCGATCACGGTCTTCGACGAGGAACTCGAGAAGCTGGTCGCGGACATGTTCGAAACCATGTACGCCGCGCACGGGGTGGGACTGGCCGCGCCGCAGATCGGCTTGTCGAAGCACCTTTGCGTGATCGATACTACTGCCGGCGAGCAGGACAAGGGCGTGAAGGTCGTGCTGGCAAATCCCGTGATCGTGGCCGTCGAGGGACGGCAGGTGCACGAGGAAGGCTGCCTGAGTCTGCCCGATTTCCGGGCCGACACGCCCAGACCGTTGAAGGCCACTGTCCGCGCCCAGGACGTGCATGGGAAGGAATTCACCATGACCGGAGAAGGTCTGCTGGCGCGCGCCTTCTGCCACGAGACCGATCATCTTAATGGCATGCTGTTCATACAGCACCTGAGCGCGCTCAAGCGCGAGTCGATTAAGCGCAAGATCCGGAAACTGACGAAGGCCGGAGAGTGGTGAAAGCCCGACGGGCTCTCTCGGCGCAGCACGCGACCCCATGAAACTCATTTTTTGCGGCACACCTCAATTCGCCGTGCCTACCCTGCTGCGGCTCACTCGCCCGCCGTTCCACATCGAGTTGGTGCTGACGAATCCTGACGAGCCCAGCGGACGGGGTCACGCTTTGAAAGCTCCGCCGGTGAAGCAGGCGGCGCTCGACGCCGGGCTGGCCGTCTTTCAGCCGCACAGGTTCAAGGTGCCGCTCACCCGAGCATTTCTGAATCACTATCGCCCTGACGCCATCGTAGTCGTAGCCTACGGCCACATCATTCCCGGCTGGATGATCGAACTGCCGCGGCTCGGCTGCATCAATCTGCACGCTTCGCTGCTACCCAAGTACCGGGGTGCGGCGCCCGTTCCATGGGCAATCATAAGAGGCGAGCGCGTGACCGGCGTCACCACCATGAAGATCGACCCGGGACTCGACACAGGCGACATTCTGCTGCAGCACGAGACGCCGATTGACGCGGAGGACACCACCGAGACTCTACTCGATCGTCTCAGCGTGGCCGGCGCGGAGCTGATGGTCCAGACGCTACACGCCTTGAGCCCCGGCCACATCCAGCCGCGGCCTCAGGACAGCAGTCAAGCTACCGTCGCGCCCATGCTCAAAAAGGAGGACGGCCGGATCGACTGGACGCTGGACGCTGTGGAGATCGAACGTCGCGTGCGCGGACTGAGCCCGTGGCCCGGAGCCCACACGAGTTTTCGCGGCAAAGGGCTGCAGCTTTGGAAAGCCGCCGTCGCGGCCGGTATTGCCGAGGGCGAACCGGGAACGCTGCGGGCTCATGCCGGGAAACCGCTGGCCGTTTGCGGCCACGGTACCGGGCTTGAACTCGTCGAAGTGCAGGCCGAAGGACGCCGGCGAGTCTCCGGCGCTGACTTTCTGAATGGCGTTCGGCTCCAGCCGGGCGAGAAGTTCGACACCACCGCTGCCTGACTGCTACCCGTTATGCCCGTGTCACCCGCTCGACGACTCGCTTACCGGGTTTTGCGCCGGGTCGAGGGCGGCACGGAGTTTGCGGCCGACTTGCTGCGAGCCGCTCCTGAACCGCTCTCTGAGGCTGACCGCCATCTTGCGACCGAGCTTGTTCTTGGGGTCCTGCGGCGGCGCGCCCAACTTGATGACCTCTTGGCGCGTCTCGCCGGCCGGGCGCCAGGTTACTTTGATCCCGAAGTCATCACGATTCTGCGACTCGCTGTCTACCAGATCTGCTTCCTCGAACGTATCCCAAAGTCTGCCGTCGTCAATGACGCAGTCGAGATGACCAAGGCGGCGCGCAAGCGCTCGGCGGCCGGTCTGGTGAACGCGGTGCTGCGTAAATGCGAGCCGCCGACACTTTCCGGTGATGCTGATCGGCACGCACCGCGTCTCGCGATACCGGACTGGCTGCGGAAAAGGTGGGAGCGGCACTTCGGCGAGGATGCCGCGCTGGACTTAGCCTGCCGCACGCTCGAAACGCCGGCGACGATCTTGCGAGTGGTCGACGGCGACGCGACCAGAATGCGGGAGGAACTCGCAGCAGTGGGAGTCGCGACGCGTCCCGCCCGTTACGCTCCGCGCTCGCTCGTGGTTGAGGGTGGGAAGGCTACGAAGTCGGATGCCTGGCTTGCCGGACGTGTGGTGATTCAGGAAGAGGCGTCTCAACTGGTCGGATCGCTGGTGAAGCCGCAGCCCGGCCAACGTGTGCTCGACCTGTGCGCGGCGCCCGGGATGAAGTCTGCGCAGATGGCCGCTGAACTTGGTCATGGCCTGATGATTCTCTGCGATCGCAGCGAGCGCCGATTGCGGAGCATCGAGATCAGACGGCTCGTTCCTGCTGGCGTGCGTTGGAGCACGATGCTACTCGACGCCGCGAGCCCGTTACCGTTCAACGTTCGGTTCGACCGCATCCTGCTCGACGCGCCCTGCTCCGGCACCGGGACGCTCGGACGCAATCCCGAGATCAAGTGGCGACTCACACCGGGAGACATAACCAGGCTCGCCGCTACTCAGGTCCGCATGCTGCGCAATGCGTTTGAGGCGCTGGCGCCCGCGGGCCGGCTGGTGTACGCCACGTGCTCGCTCGAGCCGGAAGAAAACGAGCAGGTGGTGGAAAACGTCTTGGCCGATCGCCCTGAGCTTGGGGTGTTGCCGGGTACGCGATCGTCGGGAGAATGGGCACACCTGACTAGCCTGTTTGATCAGCGCGGCTACTTCCGCACGCGGCCTGATCTCCACGGCACGGACGGGTTCTTCGCCGCGGTGATCGAGCGCCAGCCTTTCGCGCGATGACTTGCACGCGCAGCACCGTCTGAAAGCAGAACGTTCCGAACGTTGTAAACATCTTAGAGTGAATATGCCGTTCGGACGATTTTGGCATACACCTCCCGGAGTTTGACCAAATTGAACTGACATACTTGGCCATGTTTCGAGCAACTTCGGGGTTGTCGAACTCACTTCCACTCGGATTGTGCGCCTGTCGATCAGCCGCTGATTCCAACGCCTGAATTGTGCCTCGAAAAGCGAGCATGTTGATCGAAGCAGTCTTCCAGACAGGCCAGTTGTGAGAGCAGTAGGGATCGTTTGAAGCAGGTTCGTTTTGAACTTGATCCATTATACAGGCGAGTATGCTATCCGTGATCGCCCACGTAGCCGACGACTCCTCTACCGAGGTCACAGTCGGCAGGAGGCCGCCCCCCTCTAATTGTGTCAGTTGGGTTTCCCCATATCATCGCGGCGCCCAGCCAGCTCCCCTTCAACGGTGATTTGCCACTCGCCAATGCGTCCATCCAAGCTCCGGGGGAAAGCTCCGGCGCATCGGACAGGTCAATTTCGTTGCCCGGCATCGACTCTAGCCTTCCCAATTTGCCCTTCGCCTGGGTGCTCAGCGGCCGCCTGGGTGTGCGCTTTACTTGAACCATCCCAGAAACCTTGCGCGTAAATGCTCGTTCGGAAAGGTCGCCTCTCTGCACGGAGCAATAGCGACGACAAAGGGCCGATATCGCCGCCGGCGCCGGGTGTCCGGAAAACGAGACAAGTGTCGCAAGGGACCGGATGGCCGCTCCCCGAAGGCACGGCCGGGTTAATGGCAGGCTCGGATGCCTTCGTTGGTGGCTAACTGACCCGAGCTCGCATTTCCTCCGCCAAAGGCGTACAGACCGCAGTGCACCTGTACCGCGTCGAGATACGCCGTCGCCGTAGGTAGCGGTGTAAATGTGCTCCAGCTATTGTTGGCAGGATTGTAGATCTGCACCGTGGTGACATCACCGCCAGCCGCTGTTCCGCCCACCACATACAGTTTGCCGCAACTGACCGCGCCGCCAGCGCCGTAAACGGGCGTCGGAATGGGGGCCAAGGTGGACCACGAGTTCGTGGCGGGGTTGTAGACCTCGGTGGTCGAGCTGATGCCGCTGTCGTCCGCTCCACCAGCAACATACAGCTTGCCGTCGATCACCCCGAAGGCGCCAGCGGCATGGGCGTCTGATGATTGGGCGAGACTCGTCCAAGTACCCGCGACCGGGTCATACACGTCGAGGAAGTTATAGTAGCCGTTATAGCCGTCTTCGGGGCTGGTCACATAAAGCTTGCCGTCGATTGCCCCGGCGGCGCCGGCGGCGCTGAGCTGGGGCAGGGACGCTAACGTGGTCCAGGTGTTCGATGGAGGATCATACCGGAACAGGGTATTAGTGGGAAGCGTTCCGTACCAGCCCCCTGCCACATAGAGCTGTCCGTTGAGCGCAGCGACTTCTGACTGGTAGCGTCCGGCGGGCATCGAAGCAAGCGAACTCCACGTGTTTGTGACAGGGTTATAAGCATACAAAGTCGCCAGGAATTCAGTACTGCTGCTGTTCCCTCCTGCGACATAGATGATGCCGTCGATCTGGTCTGCGCTGGCAACGCTCAACGCCTGAGGCAGCGACGCCTTGCTGTGCCACCTAGGACCGGCAGCTTCGACGCTGGATCCGACGAGCGCGAAAGTAACGACGCAAGGGATGATCAAGATTCTCCACTTAGATTTCGTTCTTGTCATCTCTCCTCCGATCTGGATTGATTTGGCTCCGTTGAGCTTGCCACACAGAAATCGAGCTTGGTCCGCTCGTTCTAGCCTGCCCGACGTTGAAGATTGTAACGGGAATTTCCGTTATGGACCTCCGGCCCGACCAGCAGCCTACCACTCGACCGACCCATATGCAACCGGAAGTTGAGTCGAACAATGATCGTCCCGCCGAACACCTCGGTATGGCCTCCCTGAGCTTTTCAAGGGCCGAAGCTGACCTTCTCCTGACCGATTCCTCCGACACTTTTCCTTCTCCCTCCGCTGCTTCCGCTGAAGTCCGCCCGTTCGCTGGCTCGTCTACCCGGCAGGCAAAGGCAGCAATTCGATCCGCCGCACCATGGCTCCAAAGAGTCGCCGCGCCAGGTGGCTCTCCGCCAGTAGCAGCCAGTAGTAGCGCGCTTAGACCTTTACTCTTCAGCTTCCAGATGGTATCGATAGCTGTGAGTACCCAAAGCTCCATCTCTCCCCGCTTCCGAGTCGCAATCCCTGCACTCGACCCGGCCGTCTAAGCTCGTGGCAACCGGCGTCGAATCGCGCCAACACCATTCTGCCCGCCGACCCGTTGGGCACCCGTTTTTCGCTTGCGGGATGCGGTGCTGGAGGGAAAATCTGGGAATGGACGTCAAGGCGAATCACGAGTATCGACGACTTCGGTGGGGGAAGAGCGCGAAATTTTTCAAAAATTTCCACGACCGAAGCCGGAATCGCCTTTAGAATCAATGGCATCAAAAAAACTAACCCAACATGTTATTGAAAACAAGCAACTTAACTTTAATTTTGAGGTAAATACACTAACATCAAAGACTTAGGTCAGGTTTTGAGGATTTGGCGAGCATCAAAATCGCCACAGAATGGCCATTCTTCAGCCGTTTTTAGGCCGTTTTCGGTGAAAGCCAATAGATCTATGATTCTAAGCCAGTTGAGTTCCGGCGACGAGTAGGGCCGCCCGTACGTTCATCCAGCAGGTAGTTGTTGACGCCGTTCCCCAGGGTGCCGAGGAGCGAATTATCCGAATCGTCGAAAAGCGTGACCGGAAATCCCGTTCTGAATCGGGTGGCGCCCGAATCGCCTGACCTCGGCCTCCAATCGCTCCTGCCTTTCTCGCGGTGCCGGTCATGCTGTCCATCTTCGAGCCGGCCCGGAAGAACAGCCCCAGACTGTCTTCCGACCATGCACTGGGCTCAGAATTTGCTTGACAAACACGCCGCGGTGTGTTAAGTTGTTAATGTCCCTTGAGCCATCGAGGAGCATCCCATGGTTCTGCGCCGCTCTCTACCGGCCGGTTCCGATCTGCGCGTGCCTACTAATCGACGCCGCACGGTTCTCAAGCTGCGCGCCGCGGGCGTCCCTTACCAAGCTCTCCAAAGCCAACCAAACCCATTGGGCCTAAGCCTTTTTGCATCAGCTAGATATCCCCGCAATGACCCGCGCCAAACCCATTGTGGTTATCTCGCTTGTTTTCAGAAACTTAACTATGGGAAATGGCC
>JASHPE010000329.1 GCA_030038235.1 Terriglobia bacterium | reverse complement strand
CTGATCTTCTGGTCGCCGCAAGGCTACAGCATCCTCTGGGGAAAAGGTAACGCGCGTTTTCAGGCGGCCGCCTTGCCGCCCGAGCTTCCGGTGGCCCAAGCAGACCGCTTCGCGATCCCGGGAACTCTCGCGGACGTGGATGGCAACGGATTTGACGATCTGGTCGCGTTCGACGATGCCGGCCGCTTGCACGCAGTTCTGAATCAGGGCGGCCAGTTCCGCCAGCTTGTGGAATTGAAGCTGGCGGGCGCTTCCGGATTGGGCGCCGCTCCCGGGACGATCACCGCGTCGTCGCTCCTGACTCCGTCGAGGCTCGATCTCGTGGCCTCCGCAGCCGACGATACGCTTCACGTGCTTGAGGCGCCGCCCGAGCGCTGGGCCCAGGTGACGCTCGACGGCTACAAGAGCAACAAAGCGGGCGTGGGGTGCGCGGTGGAGTTCAAGTCGGGAGATTTTTACGAGAAGGTGTTGGCTACCGGAAACCCTGTGCGTGTCTTCACCGGAAACGTCAGCAAGCTCGACGTGATTCGCGTCACCTGGCCCAACCTCATCGTGGAGAATTCGATTAACGTCGCGACGAACGGCTCGACGGACGTGCGCGAGTCCGAGCGGCTGGCCAGCTCTTGCCCGTTCCTGTACGTCTGGAACGGACGCCGCTACGTCTTTCTGAGCGACATCATGGGCGTGGCGCCGCTCGGCGAGCTTGCGCCCGACGGCACCCGCGTCCGGCCCAACCCGGACCAGGTGGTGCGGCTTGGCGATACGCCGCACGTCCAGCGGGGCAAGCTCACCCTGCAAGTGACCAGTGAAATGCGTGAGACCGATTACTTTGACCAGTTGCGTCTCGCGGCCATCGATCACCCTGCGTCGACGAAGGTGTACGCGAACGAGATCTATTCGTCCACGCCGGCGCCGCCGGAGATTTACGCGCTCGGCGAAGAACGGCCGCTGGTTTCGGCAACCGACGATCGTGGCCGTGACGTGCTTCCCTTGCTGCGCGACGCCGACGGCCGCTACCCAACCGGTTTCCGCCGCGACCGCATTCTGGGTCTCGCCGATCCGCACACGCTGACGCTCGACCTGGGCGCGTTCCCAGCCTCGGCTCACCCCGCGCTTTGGCTCACCGGCTGGGTCTTTTGGACGGACTCGAACGCATCGCGCGCGCTCGAGACGAACCGCAAGCTCTCGATGGTCTCGCCCTCCCTGCAGGTTCGCGACAAGAGCGGGCGTTGGGTGACGGCGATTGCGGACATGGGCCTGCCGAGCGGCACCAATCGAACATTCCGCGTCGATCTCGACGGCAAGTTTCCCTCGAATGATCATCACGTGCGGATCGTCACCGGTCTGTGCGTCTACTGGGACCGCATTTCCCTGACGCTGGGCGATCGGCGGCTGCCCGATGCGTTCGAAGCGGGTCAGTTCGACGTCGGGGCGGCTCTTGTGGCCGCCCACGCGACAGAGCGGACCCGAAATGGGCGGCCACAAGGGCCGCCCCTGCGTCAGACTGACCCACCGTCTCAGGATCGCATTTCCGAACTGCGCATCGATTCTGCTGACCTCCACTATCGCGGCTTCTCGCAGCCCATGGTCGATCCGCATCACCTGCGCCCCGACAACTTCGACTACGCGCGCAAGCTCGCTGACGCGCCCTGGAATCCTTTTGCCGGACGCTACACGCGATACGGGGCTGTCGAAGACTTGGTTGCCGCCGCGGACGATCGCCTGGTCGTGATGGCGGCCGGCGACGAAATGACCTTGACGTTCGATGCCGCCAAACTGCCGGCGCTTCGCGCAGGCTGGCAGCGCGATTACTTCCTCTACGCGCGAGGCTACGCGAAGGACGGCGAGCCGAATACCGCCTACTTCCGCACCAGCGATCCGCTGCCCTTCTATGGCATGTCCAACTATCCCTACGCGCCCGGCGAGCGCGGTCCGGCGACCCCAGCGCTGCGGCAGTATCTGGATGAGTACGAGACCCGTCCGGGGTACGAACTGATCCCGTCGCTGGCGCCCGCAGGCGACAGCCGATAGCAAGCAGCCGGCATCGGAAATCATCGCACTGATCAATTTACAGACTGGGAAACTGCGTTGGACACGTCTGAGACCACCGCCCACAATCCTTTTGCGAAAAAAGGGCCTTTTTTGAAGGTTAACATGCTGAAACGAAAGCAGATAACCACAATGGGTTTGGCGCTGGGCGTTTCGGGGATAAGCCTCTGGATACATTGTAGTTAGCTGCAATGGGTTTGGTGGCTTTGGAGAGCTGCGAGCAACTACTCTTTCTCCAAAAAATGGCCTTTTTTCGGGGTCAACCTGCTGAAAACAAGAGAGATAAGTACAATGGGTTTGGAGGGCTCGATTTAGGGGATAGATGGCTGAATCGATTGTGGTTAGCTGCAATGGGTTTGGTTGGCTTTGGAGACGAAAGCAATGTCCGTCAGGTGGCGAGGAGCCATTGGAATGAGCGGGGCTCAATCCAGTCAGGTTTCGAGCGTAGGAGCGGCACCCGTGGAGCGGTGCTGTGATACGGACTATGCTCGAACTTGCGACGTTCCCTCTGGGGCGGGCGCCGTCGGCCCCGAGACTCCGGGTGGTGCCGGCGAAGTCTTGATGCAAAAACACAATCATCCTCCAAGCGCCAACCAGCCCCCGCCAGCCGGGCGCAAGCGGATCATTGCCCCCCTCGTTTTCGATAACGTTTAATATAGCATCAGTACACCAGATTCTGTCAAGGAAATGAAGCTGCGGGTAATGTCCGTTTAACGGACATTACCAAGCTGCGGGTCGTGTCCTAATTTCAGACGTACGGGCGGCCCTTGTGGCCGCAGAACTGAGGGCGCGCGCGAGGAATGCGCCGCATTGGGCGGCCACAAGGGCCGCCCGTACGTCTGAAATTAGGACACCAAGCGTATCGCGCAGGCGCTCGATCAGCGCGTGGAAATTCATTTCGTTCCCAGTGGCACCCCTCACCGCGCCAGCCGCTGATACGGCGGCGGAACGCCGCTCAGCTCAACGTTGGCCATCCCGGCTTCGCTTAGCGCTACCAATACAGCCTCAGTGCCAACTGCATCTCGCGCGGCTCGCCCGGGCCCCCGGAGGCGAGCCCGGCCTGCGGCTGCAGGGTGTTGAAGATCTGGCCGAAGCTCTGCGACGCCACATCGCGCTGCGGAATGTCGAAGTTCGGGCGGTTCGTGAGGTTGAACATCTCGGCGCGGAACTGCAGGCTCTTCGACTCCGTCAGGCGGAAGTCGCGCAACAGCGAGAAATCCCAGGTTCCGAGACCCGGGCCGCGCAGGATATTGCGCCCCGCGTCCCCGAAGGTGAAGTCGGAGGGGATGCTGAAAGCTGCAGTGTTGAGCCAGTCCTGGGGCGTTTGTTTGGAGGGATAAAAGGAACTCCCGGTGAGGTTCGGACGGTCGGTGTCGTTGTTCGTGCCCGTGATCTCGACTTCGTCAGCGCCGCTGATTCCTCCGCTGACGTACGGAGTAAACGGCGGGCCGGACTCGGCCGTGATGACGCCGCCGGCCTGCCAGCCCTCGATCAGGTAATTCAAGCTGTGATTATCGAGCTTCGATACCGTGGAGCCAAAAGGCATCGCCCAGAGGTAGGCCACGCTCAGCCGTTGCGGGAAGTTGAAATCGGAAACGGCCCACTCCGCCGCCACGTCGTAGGAGTTCTGCGGGAAATTGGCGTTCCGCGAGTCGCTAAACGGTCCGGAGGTATCGTCCATCGACTTCGAATAGGTATAGGAAGCGAGCAACGAAAGGCCGCGGGAGAATCGGCGCTCGGCCTTGAATTGCAGCGCGTTATACATCGAGCTGCCCGCGGACTGGGTGTAAGAGAACCCTGAGAGGTCGGAATAGGGCCGCATGCAGGAGCCCGTCTCGCAGGCAGCGAGAATCGCCTGTTGCTGCGCCGCGGACTCATTCGGAAAGCTGCTCAGGTTGATGGGCTGGTTCGGATCGGTTTCCGACACCAGATGGGTGCCGCGCGTTCCCACGTAACCTAAATCAAACAGCCAGGAACTCCCGAGCTGCCGCTGCAGATCGAGCGTCCATTCCTGAATGAGCGCGTTCTGGAAGTTGAGCTGGAACGGGCTTAGGGTCGGATACTCCGTGCCCACCAGACCTGTGAGTGCCTGGTCAATCACCTGCCCCGTACCGGGCAGTAGCTGGCCGCTCAGCAACTCCGGCTCCGCCGTGCCAATGTCGCCGGTTTTGATCTGCACGAAGGGCGGATTATTGGCTTTCTGGAAGTAAACGTCACCGAAAGTCTGATCGTAGAAGATTCCGTAGCCGCCCCGGACTACGAACTTGGAGCTCGAGAAGGGTTGCCAGGCAAAGCCGATCCGCGGAGCGAAGTCGTGACGGTCAGGATACTGAAGCGAGCGATTCTCCGCCGTGCTGCCAAGATTCAGGGTGCTCACCTGCTGGTAGGCGGCGGGCGAAGTGGCGGTCGGCGGAACGAAACAGTCCACGGCAGCCGCGCTCGTGCCAGCCACCAGCAGGGCACCGGCGCTGCCGTCCAAACCCACGCAAGCGTTGCTGTTAAAGTCGAAATTCGCAAACTGATTGTTCTTGTCGCTGACCAGCGATTTGTATTCGTAGCGCAGACCAAGATTCAGTGTGAGGTTGTGGGTCGCCCGCCAGTCGTCCTGGCCGAAGAAGTCGTACTCGCCGAAAGATCCCGAGATGTATTCCTGAAAGCCGTTGATCCAGTACTCCGGAAGACCGAGAAGCGCGTCGGCGACGCTATTCCCGAACTGCAGGGTGCAGGCGGGCGGAACGCAGCCATACTCCTGCTCCAGCCCCTGCTGCACCTGGGCCGGCAACTGGCCCAATCCGCCGGTAATCAGGCCGGTGAAATCGAACTCGCCGCGGATGATGTTATCGACCGTGAAGTTCCCGCGATGCACCTGGCGAAGGTCGGCGCCGTAGCTCACGGTGTGCGTGCCGATAACCTGAGTCAGCGTGTCTCCGATCTGAAACGTGTTGACGGCGCCGTCTTCAGGAACGCTTTCGTCAGCGCCGATGCTGTCGTAGCCGGAGAAGTTCAGATTCGGCACTCCGGTGGCGTTGGGCCCGAAGTCATTCAGCCCCTGAATGCCCAGCGTCTGGTCGAGCGGGTTGCCGGCGTCCTGATTATTCTCCCGAAGCTGCCAGCGGTTGTAGCCCAGCTTGAATTCATTCACGAGCTTGGGACCGAAGATGTGGGTCCAGTCCACCCCGCCCATCTGATAAGAGTTGTGCGCCAGTGTGCCGTAGCCGGGAAGGGTGGTCGTACTCTCGGGCACCGTGCCAGTGGGCAAGACCTCCCGGTCAAAATTGAGGTTGTAGCGGACAAACATCGAGTCCTTGTCGCTGAACCGATGATCCACGCGGGCGGTGGTGGTGTCGTAGCTGACCTGCCGATCCACCAGGGCCGTGTAGTTGGCCGCGCCGCAGGCGGCGTTCGCAATGTTGGGCGAGGGGAACTGATTCACCAGCGCCTGGCCGACCGGGTCCGGGGCGGGCAGCACCTGATTGATGTTGGTGAAGGGCTGAACCTGTCCCTGGAACAGCGCCAGCGGATTCAGCAGCGCCGTTTGGGTGGAACAGCTCGGGTTGAGCAGATCGCTGAAGTCGCCGGTGCGCTCGGCCGCCGTCGGAACCAGGAAATTGTCATAGAAGTCGCGAAGCTCCCGGGTGCCCTCATAGGCCAGGAAAAAGAAGGTGCGATCGTGCCCGTCGTATACGTGCGGCACGATCACCGGCCCGCCGACCGTCCCGCCGAACTGATTGCGATGGAAAGGCGCCACGGCAGGATCGAAGAAGTTCCGGGCGTCAAGGGATGTGTTGCGGACGTAATCGTAGGCCGTGCCGTGAAACTCATTGCTGCCGGACTTGGTGACGATGTTGACCTCGGCGCCGGCGTGGGCGCCGAATTTGGCCTCATAAACGCCGGTCTCCATGCGGAATTCCTGCACCGAGTCGATCGGGGGAGCCACCGTGAACTGGCCCACTCCCACCGAGGTGTCGTCGAGGCCGTCGAGCCAGTAGGAGTTCATCGAGTCGCGCATGCCGTTCACGTTCAGGGCGCCGCCCCGATCGCTGATGCGCGTGCCCTCGGTTCCGGGGAAAACGCCCGGAACGAGCAATGCCAACTCCAGAAAGTTCCGGCCGTTGAGCGGGACCTCAGAGACATCCTGCTGATTGATCGTGGTCCCGACCGAGGACGTCTGCGTGTCCACGGCCAGCGGCGACGCCTCCACCGTAACGGTGGCGGTCTGAACACCCAGCTTCAGCATGAGGTCGACGCGAAGGTGCTGGTTCACCAGCAGCACCATGGGTCCGCGCACCAGCCTTTCGAATCCCTCTTTCTGCACGGTCAAACGGTAGTGGCCGGGCGGCAGGACAGGAACGGTGTAAGTGCCGTCCGAGTCGGTAATCACGCTGCGCGCGAACCCGTTCTCCTGCTCGAGTGCAGTGACGGTAGCGCCGGCAATGACAGCGCCGCTGGGATCGGTCACCGTCCCGCTGAAACTGCCCTCGAAGGTTTGCGCTTCGACGACAAGGGTGGCGCCGGAAATACAGAGCGCCAGCAGTACTAGTCGAACTGTGATTCTCGCCATTCGATCACCTTCCTGGTCAAGGCTCCGGCACCTGGTGGAATCAATTCAGGTCGTTGCGGATTTGTGAATCCCCAAGGCGAGTGTATGTAGCGGAACACACCACTGTCAAGGCAACCTAAGGCTAAGGCTAGGAAGCGGCACTCACCCGCAGGTTGGATGAGCCGGCACGGCCTAAGGTTTCTGCGTCCCGGCTACCAGGCGAATCGCAGCGCGAATTGAATCTCCCGCGGATCGCCGGGCCCGCCCGACGCCTGACCGGCAATCGGCTGGACGGTGTTGCCAATCACTCCGAAGGTGGAATCGCTGATGTTGCCATCAGGCAATGTAAAATTGGGTTGGTTGAGAAGATTGAACATCTCGGCGCGAAATTCGAGCCTCTTCGACTCCGTCAGGCGGAAGTCACGGATCAATGAGAAGTCCCAGGTGGCCTCTCCCGGACCGGTCAGGGTGTCGCGCCCCGCGTTTCCATAGGTGAACTCCGCCGGGACAGAGAACGCGGACGCGAGCGCCCACTGGTTCACGGTCTGGTGCGCAGGGTAGACCGGAGCGCCCGCCACCACGTTCGGGCGGTCGTTGAAATCTCCGTTTTCGCTGGGGTTTCCCGACACCGACACGGTATAGGGTGCGCCCGACTGAACGAGCGCAATGCCCGCCACCTGCCAGTCTTCAATCAGAAAGTTGGCCTTCGAATTCCCGAGGTGCGCCACCGATCGGCCGAAGGGCAGATTATAGATGTAGGCCAGCGAGAAGCGTTGGCGATAGTCGAAGTCCGCACGCCCATAATCGGCGGCCCGATCATAGGAATTCTCGGGGAAATTCGGACTGGCGTTGGTTCCAAAGTAGGTCGAATTGGTATCCAAGGCGTTGCCGTAGGTGTAAGCGGCAATGATCGCCATGCCGTTATTGTAATGCCGCTCCATCTTGACCTGGAGCGAGTGATAAAGGGACTTCCCGGAGGAATCCGTGTACGACTGGGCGTAGAAGTCGGGATACGGGCGCGGGCAGGCGACCTGACCGTTCACGACGCAGGCCGCCGGATCGGAATTGTCCCGCTGGTTCGGATCCCATTCGATCGGCAGGTGCAGGCCGCGCGTCCCCACGTAGCCGACGTCGAGCAGCCAGGATTGCCCAAACTGCTGCTGCCAGTCCAGCGACCATTGGTAGACCGTCGAATCCTGCAGATTGACGATCACCGGGTTGGACGTGGGGAACAAAGCTCCGGCAAGCGAGGGCGCGGAGAACAGGTTCTGGATCAGCAAGCCGGTGGCGAGCGGCAACCCGCCGGCAGCGGGCGGCGTCTGCAACGCCGTAAATACGGCCGTCTCGTTGTCCAGCAGATTACCTTCCGTCAGGTCAAAGAAAGGCGGATTGAAGCTCTTCTGGAAATACAGTTCGCCGGGCATCTGATCGTAATAAACGCCCCCTCCACCCCGGATAACTGTCTTGTTGCTCTTGAAGGGCTGCCACGCAAAACCGAGGCGCGGTCCGAAGTTGTTGAGGTCAGGATGCTGCAGCGACCGATTCGCCGAGGTGCTGCCCAAACTGATGAACCCGTCGGGTGGTACCACGAACTTCCCGACGGGCGGTCCGGCCGCGGTGTCCACAGTGCCCTCGAAGCATTGGAGAGTAGCGGGACTGGTGCTTGACCCGGCGACGAGAAGCGCGCCCGGACTGCCGCAGACATCCGTGTTGTAGTCGAATCCAGCGAGATGATTGTATTTGTCCGTTACCGGCGTGTTGTACTCATAGCGCATACCGTACGTGACGGTGAGATTCGGCCGCGCCTTCCAGCTATCCTGGACAAAGTAATCGTATTCACTTCCGGTACCGGAGATGTACCCCGATGAGCCATCCACCCACGACGTCGGAATGCCAAAAAGAGCGTCGGCAACGCCGTTCCCGAAGCTGCATGTGGTGGATGGGCAGAGCGCGGACAGTTGTTGCTGAACGGACGACGGCAACGCGCCCAGAACGGCGCCGCCCGTCACCTCGCCGCTGAAGCTGTAACTGGCGCGCGCGTCGATGTCCTCGTAGAAATTCCCGCGCTTAATCTGCCGAAATTGGAATCCATAGGCGAGCGAATGATTGCCGTGAATCTGAGTCAAGGTGTCGCCGTACTCGAACGTATTCACGGCGCCCTCTTGGGGATAGCTCGTGTCAGACCCGGGGGCGTCGGGGAATCCGCCGAAGCTCAGGTTAGGCACTCCAATGTCTCTGGGCGCGGTGAGCAGGTTCTTCAAGCCAAGCTCCGAGGCGATCGGATTGCCCTGGTCCTGCGTGGTCCAGTGATACTGCCAGCGGTTGTAATCGAGCTTGGCCTCGTTCACCAGCGTCGGGGAGAAAGTGTGGGTCCAGTCGATCCCCCCGGCCATGAACCAGTCGTCGCGGAACGTGCCGTATCCCGGCAGTCCGGTCGGCAGACCGGAAGGCGCGAACTCGGAATCCGTGGTCAGGTTGTAGCGAACGAAGGCCGAATCTTTCGATCCCCAGCGATGATCGAAGCGGCCCACGTAATCGTTGGTGTAAATCTTCTGCGTCACGACCGCGGTGTAGTTCTCGCCGCCTGAGCACGGCGCCACGCTCAAGTTCGGCTGCGGATAGACATTCACTAGTCCCTGGCCCACGGGATCGACTTTACCCGTAGGAAACGAAGGAGCCAGGTACTGGACGTTGTTATTCGGAACCAACAACGGCGCGGAGGGATTAAACAGCACCAGCGGATCGAGCAGCACTGTATTTCCGCTCGGACAGGTGCCGCCCAGCGACGGCGGCAACAACTCCGAAAAATCGCCGTCGCGCTCCGCCATATCCGGAACCGAGCCGCGGCTGTAGAAATCCTCCAGATTTCGCAGGCCCTCGTAGTTGACGAAGAAAAACGTCTTATCCTTGCCGTCGTAGACGTGCGGAATCGAGAGTGGTCCTCCGACGCTGACGCCGAACTGATTGCGATGGAAAGGCGGCGCCGTGGGCTCGAAATAATTGCGGGCATCGAGGGCGTTGTTGCGGAAATACTCGTAAAGCGTGCCGTGATACTGGTTGGTTCCCGACTTGGTGACGATGTTCACCTGGGCGCCCGCCGAGTTTCCGAACTTAGCGTCGTAAACCCCCGTTTCCATGCGGAATTCCTGAATGGAGTCGAGCGGTGGCGTGGCGGAATAGGTCCCTACGGCAATTGACGTGTCGCTCATGCCGTCGAGCAGGTAAGTATTCATCGTCTCGCGCATGCCATTCACGTTGATCGAGCCCCCGCGGTTGTCGTTCAGCTCCGAACCCTGCGTGCCCGGCACCACGCCGGGCGTGAAAAGCATCGCTTCGAGGAAGCTGCGTCCGTTGAAAGGAAGCTGCGAGACTTTGGACTGTTCGATGGTGGTGCCGACGGAGTACGTCTGAGTGTCGAGCACGGGCGGCGCCGCTTCCACCTGTACCGTGGTGCTCGCCTTCCCCACCTCGAGCCGGACGTCGAGCTTAGCCTGCTGGTCCACGGCCAGAGTGATCGGACCTTCACTGAACTGGCTGAAGCCCGGCTTTTCAACGGTGATGGTGTACCGGCCGGGCGGCAACAGCGGCAGGGTATACGATCCGTCGCGCGAGGTGGTCGCGCTGAGCGTGAATCCGGTATCCTGATCGGTGGCCGTGACCTTGGCGTCAGGCACGACGCCGCCCGACTGGTCCGTCACCAAGCCGGTGAAGCTGCCTTTCGATTGCTGTCCGCGGGCCGGAGCTACCCACGCGAGGATGATGAGTGTTATGACGAATACCGCTGATACAGCTGCCCTGTGAAAACGCCGCATAGCACGACCTCCCCCGTAGGTTTCGCGCGAGCCCGGCGCGCCGTGCGCCCCTACGCCGGGGAGTTTATGTGCGAATCAAGCCGCTGTCAAGCGGTGTGACCGGCCCGGGAGCGAGTCAAAAGAAGTTCCGGTCGGAGTCGAGCAACAGAGTAACCGGGCCGTCGTTTACCAGCTCCACATCCATCATGGCCTGAAACTGTCCGGCCTCGACATGCGCGCCCACGCCGCGCAAATCCTCAAGAAAACGCTCGTACAGGGGACGAGCCGCGCCGGGCGGCGCCGCGCGATCGTAGCTGGGACGCCTGCCCTTGCGGCAATCGCCGTAGAGCGTGAACTGCGAAACGCAGAGGATCCCCGCGCCGGCGTCCGGACCGAGGTCGAGCAGCGAACGGTTCATCCGGCCCTCCGCATCGTCGAAGACCCGGAGGTTCACGATCTTTTCGGCGAGATAGCGTCCGGCTTCAGGCGTGTCGTCCTTCGCGATCCCCAGCAACACAACCAGACCGCAGCCGATGCGCCCCACCACCGCACCCCCGACTCGCACTTCGGCGCGGCTCACACGTTGTACCAGGGCGCGCATCCAGCCTGTTTCAATTCCTCCCGGTTCCAACACGGCCGGCACCACGGCTCCGGCCCTGCTGGGGGAAACCAGAACCGGAATCGGCAATCCTCAATCGCCATTGGCCGAGTCGCGAGTCCCGAGCCCCAGAGCCTCCAGACTTAGCCTAGGCAGGCTGCGGCACAGCCCGTTGGCTCCGATGCGCGATCATCATGTAGACCCCGGCCGCGAGAGAACCGACGATGATGGTGTAGGAGATCCAGAAGATGAACTGGGGCACCAGCGCCATGGCCACGTACCTCCCCATCAGGTCCGTTGGACCTGCGTAGTTAGGAGGCAGCGCGTCGTAGTGCGTGCCCCAGCTGCCCGCCATGGCGTAGAACATCACGATCGCCACCGGAACTCTCGCTCCGAACGCGTAGGCGAGCAGGGTCTTGGACAGCGTTCCCCAGGCAATAAACTGGATCAAGGCCGCGGCCACCACGAACAGCAGGGCAGCGATCGCCCGTCCGCTCAGAACTCCCGGCTGAGTGTTTGAACCCACCAGGCCGCCCAGGACCGTCACAACCACGCCGACAATGGCGTAGAGGAGTACTTTCCCGCTGCCGGCCGGGCCTTCTCCGGCAGCAGCGAGCTTCGCCGCGAAATACGGTGCGAAGATGAAAGGCAGCCACGCGATTCCCACGATCGCGCCTAAGCCTCCCGCGTGGTTGTTGAAGAAAACGCTGGACCAGTGGTGCAGTTCACCTTCGAGCCGGAGAAAGGTGATGGCCAGCGTGATGATCAGCGGTATCAGGATCAGGCGAGTGATTCTTACGGAACCGGCGTTCTCTGACATTGGAACCCCCCAAAACGAGATTTTCCGGAAACCGCCCCTGCAGCCCGCAAGCCGCCGGGGATGCTGGCATTGTAGTCCAACGTTACGTAATTCACCATAAATTCTCCGGCTCGCTGGTGGCGCCATTTGCGAAAGGGAGTTACCCCGCCTGCCCGTGGTGCCAAAACTCATTTTCCCCCTCGCTCGGGTCCCAGGTCTCATCATCCTCCGGCGGTCCGCAAATCTCTTCTTCCAGCCTCGCCGCTGCCGCCAAACCGGGAATCAACGGAGCCAGCAGCGCCCAATAGTCGGCATGGGCAGCAGCCCAATCGCCCAGCACGAACTCTTCGGGACAAGTTGCTGATTTAACGTGAGATTCCAGCTCCGTTCCGACTACATCTTTTGTGCTTCCAGCGTCCTGACGTAGCGCGGGCGTCTCGCCCGCCGGCGCCCATCCCAGATTCTTCGAGACAACTCGCTGATTTCGCGTGAGATTCCAGCTCCGTTCCGACTACATCTTTCGTGGCTTCGGCGCCCGTAATCCCCCTCGAAGCGCAGTCATTCCCGCTGGCGCGGGACAAGAGGACGGCGGCTTCCTTGTCGCCGGTGCGTTCGATTTTGTCGCGCAGGTTGCGGGCGTCCCAGCCGTGACGCAGCGCGTTCAGGCAGGACCATGCTTTGCCGCGCTCGGTTCGGGGTCCGGTGGATTTGAGGGCGTTGGCGCGCCGCGCAGCCAGCGCGGCGGGAGTGAGTGTGGGCGAGCGGCGCAGAGACATGCTTCACCTCCCGGTGAAATGGCGCCCCCGCCAGAAAAAACCTACCACCAGAAAAGGCGTTTGTCAATAGAAATCTTAGCCGAGCGTTCTAGGCATAATGTGTAGGCTAGTTAATCGGCTTCGGGCAGGGTTTTCGCGAGACGGCGATAGCCTAAGGGCTGCCAAGCCATTCATTCTGTGCAGGATGGGCTTGCCCGTCTGATCCCACCGCGAGACATCGATGGTCGTGACCGTCACCGACATCGAGGCGCCCGACTGCTTCGCCTGGATGTGCAAAGCCTGCCAAAGATCGCCATCGAGATAAAGTTGAGTGCGTCGCATGATGTATAGCATACATCGGTTCGGGCGAAGCGCATTTCTGCGGCAGCGAGAGACGGGGGCAGGGGTAATGGGTCAGGGGCGGGGTTAGGGTTAGGGGTTAGATGCCCGAACATTCATGTGGTACTACCACATCAGGTGTGATACTCTTGTGTGGTAGTAACACAGGAGGCCTAATGGCCAAGTCGAAACTCGATCTGTTGCAGGGAACGCTGGACGTGATGGTGCTGCAGACGCTCGCCGTGCTGGGGTCGCTGCACGGGTACGGCATCGCGCGCCGCATCGAGCAAGTGAGCGGGAACCAGGTGCTGCTGAACCAGGGGACCATCTATGCGTCGCTGGTCCGCCTGCAGAATCGCGGGTGGATCGCCGCCGAGTGGGGAACGTCGGACAATAAGCGCAAGGCGAAGTTCTACTCGATCACCCGGCAAGGCCGCAGACAACTCTCCGAGAACACTGCTTATTGGCAGCGTCTCTCCGGCGTCATGGGCCGGGTGCTTGCCATGCAGGACGAAGGAGGCCAGAGGTGAGAAGCCAATTGCACGAAATGCTGAATCGGCTCCGTGGATTCGTCCGCAAGCAGCCGCTCGATCGGGAATTCGACGCCGAAATGAAGGCACACCTCGATCTGGCGATCGAGGAGAACCTGAGGCTCGGACTTTCGTCCGAAGAAGCCACACGCCAAGCACTGGTGAGCTTCGGCGGCATCGAGCAAGCGAAAGAGCAGCATCGCGACGCGCGCGGATTGCCGATGCTCGATGTCCTGATGCAAGACCTGCGCTACAGCGTTCGCGTGCTGGCCAAGAGCCGGGGATTCACAGCCGTGGCCCTGCTCACGCTGGCGCTCGGCATCGGCGCCAACAGCGCGATATTCAGCGTGATCGACGCCGTGCTGCTCAACCGGCTGCCTTACCCGGAATCCAGCCGGCTGGTGGTTTTGTGGGAGCAGAATCCCGGACGCGGCTGGTACCACAACATCGTGTCGGCTGCGAATTTCGTGGACTGGCGACGGCAGAACCACGTGTTCAGCAGGATGTCGGCGATCGACGAGCATACCTACGACGTCAGCGGAAGCGGGGAACCCCTGGAGGTGGAGGGCGAGCGGGTCTCGGCTAACTTTTTCAATCTGCTGGGAGTGCGACCGGCGCTCGGCCGCACGTTCGTCCAGGACGAAGACTCGCCTGGGAGCGCGCGCGTCGTGGTGCTAAGCGATGGGCTTTGGAAGCGACGGTACGGCGGCGACCCGGGAATCCTCGGACGCGAAATCACCATCGACGGCGAGCACTCGACCGTGATCGGCATTATGCGGCAGGGATTCTATTTTCCAGCTCCCTCCGGAGACAAGCCCGAATTGTGGCTTGCCGGACTTGACCTCCGCAACCCTGCGCGCACCTGGCACGGGTACGACGCCATTGCCCGCCTGAAATCGGGTGTCTCCGTCGAAAGGGCGCAGGCGGAGATGGACACGATCGCAAGCGGCCTCGAAAAGCAGTACCCCGAACAGAAGGGCTGGAACGTGCAGGTGATCAGCCTTCACGAGAATATAGTCGGCAACACACGTCCTGCCTTGTTGATCCTGCTGGCGGCCGTGGGCGTTGTGCTGCTGATCGCCTGCGCGAACCTGGAGGCGCTGCAACTTGCCAGAGTGTCGTCGCGCGAGAAGGAGATGGCGATCCGCGGGGCTCTCGGCGCAGGACGCGGCCGCGTGATTCGGCAGTTGGTCACCGAAAGCGTGCTGCTGGCGGTCGCGGGCGGCGGGCTCGGACTTTTGGTGGCTTCGTGGGGCACCCGGTTTCTGGTGGCGCTTGCGCCCGAGGATACGCCCGGTCTGGGCTCGGTCCACGTGAACGCAGGCGTTTTGGGATTCACGCTGATTCTGTCGCTGCTCACCGGCATTATCGCCGGAATTGTTCCGGCGCTCACGGCGTCGCGAATCGACATCAATAATTCGCTCAAGGAAAGCGAGCGCGGATCGAGCGGCAGCGCGCGCACTCGCAGCCGCCTCGGATTGCTGGCAAGCTGGGAGCTGGCCCTGGCCGTCGTGCTGCTCGCGGGGGCCGGCCTGCTGATCAAAACCTTCGTCGCCTTGACCCACGTCGACATGGGAATCGACCCCCACAAGGTCCTGACAATGCGGGTCGCCTTGTCCGGCCCGCAATATGCGAAGAGGGCGTCGCAAGTGGAGTTCTTAAGGGAACTCTTGAACAAGGTGGAAGCACTGCCAGGCGTTACTTCAGCCGCGGTCATCGATGGCGGCGGGCTTCCACCCGACGGCGGCAACGGCTTTGACTACCTGATTGTAGGCCGTCCCACACCGCCGCCGAGCGAGTACCCGGACGCCGTGAATCGCGTGATCAGTGCCGATTATTTCCGTACGATGGGCATCCAACTTCTCCGCGGGCGACTGTTCACGGAAGCAGACGACGCCAATGCCGCGCGCGTGGTGGTAATCAACGAGAGAATGGCGCGCGAATACTGGCCCGGGGCAGACCCGATCGGCAGCCAGCTCACTTTTCCCAACGTCGAAAATCTGACCATGCCTGACGGCAGGAAGAAAGCAGCCACGCGTTTCACCATTGTCGGCGTGGTGAAGAACGTGAAGAACCGGGGCCTGGAGGTCCAGCCTGACGAGGAGGTCTACGTGCCCTACACCCAGGAGGACTTCGTGCCGCGCACGCTCCTGGTGAAATCGTCAGTTAAGCCTGCTTCGCTGGTCTCCGCGATCCGCAGCCAGGTCCAGTCGCTCGACCCGGCGCAACCGATCGCGGACGTTGCAACTCTCGACGAAATCGTGACCCAGGCGCGGGCGGGAAGCCGATTCCCCATGACCCTGCTCGCGCTATTCGCAGGTCTCGCGCTGATTCTGGCCGCCGTCGGAGTCTATGGCGTGATGTCTTATTCCGTCGGCCAGCGTGTGCACGAGATCGGCATTCGTATCGCTTTGGGAGCTGAGCGGCGCGACGTTTTCAGCCTGGTGGTGGGCCAAGGCGCGAAGCTGGCCGCCATCGGCTTGGGTATGGGCCTCGCTGCGGCTTTGAGCCTGACGTGGTTGATGTCGAAGCTGCTGTTCGGCGTGCGGCCACAGGATCCGCTGACTTTCGTCGCCGTCACGTTGATTCTGATTGCGGTGGTTGTCTTCGCGACCTACGTCCCGGCGCGGCGCGCCGTGCGGGTGGATCCCATTGTCGCGCTCCGGGACCAATGAGAGCAGGGACTTGGAAGCCAGCGGCGAAAAAGGCAGGGGCGGCAGCCGGGCCGCCCCTCGTGTTTACTGGAATGATGCAGTGGCGTGAATCAATGACGCGCCATTGCGCGGTTCATACGCATGATATGGGTTCGGTCCATCCGAACGTCACGGTCGAGCCCGCGCTTCAGTTGAGCGTCCTTCTGTAGCTGGGCTTTGTCGGCCGCAACCTGGCTGCTGGCCTTGCCGTAGGTTTTGACGTCGGATTTGAGCTGGGCCTTGTTGGCGCGAACCTGGTCCTTAAGGTCCTTGGAGTCGTGCCGGAGTTTCGCCGTTTCCTCAGCGGTCTTCTTTTGAGCCTCCGTCGCGTCTTTGCCGTAATCCGGCGCGGTCGCTGTTGGGGTGGGTGTAGGAGCTGCGCTTGTGCTTTGGCCGTAAAGTGCGGGACCGCTCAGAACAGCTATCGCACCTCCCAAAGCCAGCGTTAGGATATGTCGTCGGATATCAGTTGTCACTTCCGTTCCTCCTTAACTTGATATCCCCCTGCATCGTTAAACCCGCGGGCCGTGAAAGAGTTGCGGTTGAGCTGTAACATATTCTTTTTGTTATAGTTATCAGCATAGGCGGGTGCGCCCACACAAGCCTTGCACCCCGGGGCCCTGGCACTCAATATATTGTGGCATCCCGTGACTCACGGTTTGGGGTCCATCGCCCCGATCAAGCGCCAAGGAAGAGCTGTCCGATAACGGACATGCCTTCGCACTCCCGAACAGAAACTGATCGGCAGGAGCCTTCGCTTCCAAGCTAAATCCAAGCGGATCATTGAGATGCTAATTAGGCTGCGCTGGTATGGCACTTGCTAATCCCTCGAGCGGAGGCAACCAAAAATGGATATTCCGCGGAAGTCGGCAGCTCGGCAGCGCCGCATCCGCCGGGCGATTTACATCGTTGTTGGAGTCGTTGGAGCGGTGTCAATCACCTGGGGTTTATCGCGGCTGAAACCGGCCGCACCCGAGGTGGACGGGGGAACGGTTTACCGCGATACGGTGAAACGCGGCGCGATGGACATACAAGTCCGGGGATTAGGTACTCTAGTGCCCTATGAAATTCAATATGTCCCGGCGATCACTAACGGGCGCGTGGCCAAGCGGTTGGTCCTGGCAGGCACAATGGTCAAAGCCGACACCGTGCTGATGGTGTTATCGAATCCGGACCTCGAGCAGCAGACGCTGAACGCCGATTGGGCCGAGAAGCAGGCCGAGTCCGATTACAACAGCTTGAAACAGCAGCTCCAAAACCAGCTTTACGATCAGCGGGCGGTGGCGGCGACAGCCAAGTCGGACTTCCTGCAGGCCAAGCTGCAGGCCGACCGCGACGAGCAGATGGCAAAACTAGGTCTGGGGCCTCAGCTCACCGCCGACCTCTCCCAAGCCAAGGAGGAGTCCGATGAAACCCGCAGCAAGATTGAGGCGGATAAAGTGGGCGTCCTCGAGGATTCCATAAAGGCCCAACTGGTGGCCTCGCAGGCCAAGATCGAGCAGCTCAAAGCTCTCTATCAGCTCCAGAAGAACCAACTGGAGTCGCTCCAAGTGCGCGCCGGCATTGACGGCGTGCTGGAGGAACTCGATGTGGAAGTCGGGCAACAAGTGACTCCGGGCACGCTGCTCGCCAAGGTCGCCGATCCCAACAAGCTGAAAGCCGAATTGAAAATCGCCGAAACTCAGGCCAAGGACGTCCAACTCGGACTGTCGGCCGAAATCGACACTCATAACGGGGTCGTTCCGGGCCATGTGATTCGCATCGACCCCTCCGTCCAGAACGGGACCCGCACGGTCGACGTGAAACTGGACGGTCCGCCGCCGCCGGGCGCGGTCCCTGACCTGAGCGTTGACGGTACCGTCGAGATCCAGCACCTCGACAACGTCCTTTACGTGGGACGGCCCGCCTTCGGCCAGGAAGACAGCACGGTAAGCCTGTTCAAGGTGAGCCCCGACGGCAAAGAAGCGGTCCATGTGCAGGTGAAGTTGGGGCGCATTTCGGTGACCGAAGTCGAAATTTTGCAGGGCCTGAATGTGGGGGACACCGTAATCCTATCTGACATGCAGCGCTGGGACGGGTTCGATCGAATCCGGCTGGACTGATCATCGGACAATCGGGTCATGGGCGCAGAGGCTGCTTGATCGATCAGTTTGATACTTTGTGGTGCAGGCATCCCGCCTGCGCTAGGAGGGCAACGGCGTGGCCGGCGAGTCGCATGCAGGATGCCTGCACCACAAGTACGCTTACGTAGGTCTAAAGGATATCAGCGATGCAGTCGTGAACTTCGAAACCGCAGAAAACGTATGAACGCGATGACGGAAGAAATGGTAAGCGACGTTCAAACCAAGCCTCCGCGGGTGCTGATTGCCGACGATCAGCAGGCCGTGCTTGACGCGCTTCGGCTGCTTTTGAAGCAGGAAGGCTACGAGATTGAGGCGGCGAGTTCCCCGGCGGCGGTACTGTCCACGCTCGCGAACGGGCCATTCGACGCTTTGCTGATGGACTTGAACTATGCCCGCGACACGACCTCCGGGCAGGAGGGCTTGGACCTGGTGGCGCGCGTCCAGGAGATCGATCGCACGTTGCCCATCGTTGTCATGACCGCATGGAGCAGCGTCCCGGTGGCCGTAGAGGCCATGCGCCGGGGCGTTCGCGATTTCGTAGAGAAGCCCTGGAACAATGATGCCGTGGTGCGGACGCTGCAGCAACAGGTGAACGTGGCGCGCGAGGAGCGCCGCCAAATCCTGCTGGCCGAGCAGGAGGCGGCGCTGGCGCGGGAAACGGAACGGGGCCTGCTGCCGCGCGAAATCCCGCAAATGCCCGGTTACGAGATTTGCGGCGCCTGGCAGCCCGCTTCGACGCTGGGCGGCGATTACTTCGACGCGCGGAGGCTCAATGACCAGCTCCTGGCGTTGAGCATCGCCGACGTTTCGGGCAAGGGCACGTCGGCGGCGCTGCTAGTCTCGAATCTTCAGGCGGCGGTCCGGGCTTCGAGTTCGGCAGACGTGCCTCCGTGCGAGCTTTGTCACGGCGTGAATAAGCTGATGCGCAGCAATCTGGGCCAGGATCGCTTTGTAACCTTCTTCTATGGCCTCTTGGACGCTCCCGCTCGACAACTCACCTACTGCAACGCCGGTCACAACGCGCCCGTCCTGGTTCGCGCAGGCGGCTCAGTGGAACGTCTGCATTGCGGCGGCCTGGTGCTCGGCCTGGCAGTGGAGGCGCCCTACGAACAGGGAACGGTGCAACTCGAACCGGGCGACCGGTTGCTGCTCTTCACTGACGGTTTGACCGAAGCCAACAACGCCGAGGGCGAGGAATTCGGGGAAGAACGCCTGATTGAGACGGCGGTGGAGAATCGCGGCCTCAGCGCCAAGGGGCTCGAAGGGAAATTACTGGCGGCGGCGGCGGCATTCAGCAGCGGCTTTACCGATGATGTGACACTAGTCGTGGTCGCAGTAAGTGGCTAGTGAGTGGCAGGTCTGCAGAATGGACTAGCACTAGCCCCTACTCCAGACGAGCGGAAACTCGGATATGTTGCTAACCGACCTTCGCCACGCCTTGCGCATGCCGGCCAAAAGCCCGGGCTTCACGGTTGTGGCGGTGTTGAGCCTGGCGCTCGGCATCGGCGCCAACACGGCGATCTTCTCGCTGCTTGACCAGGTGATGCTGCGACTGCTTCCGGTGTCCCACCCCGAGCAACTGGTGATCCTGCGATCTCCGGGCCCACATCATGGGCACACCTGGAGCGACGTGGATGAGGGCGCTCAGTCCTTCTCTTTTCCCATGTACAAGGCGCTTCGCGAGGGCAATGGCGTGTTCAGCGGTCTCATTGCCTGCTACCCGACCGAGGCAAGCATCGGTTATCACAATCAGACCGAGAGCGTGGACGGCGAGCTTGTGTCGGGCAATTTCTTTGACGTGCTGGGCGTGACGCCCGCCCTCGGCCGCATGTTCAGCCTGGACGACGACCGCGTCCAGGGTGCCCATCCGGTGGTCGTTCTCAGCTATTCGTACTGGCAGCGGCGTTTCGGCGGCGATCCCTCCATTCTGAATCAAGCCGTTCTGGTGAACGCACAGCCAATGACCGTCGTGGGTGTGGCGCGGCGCGGCTTCACCGGGGCACAAGCGAGCGAGATGCCGGATGACGTCTTCCTGCCTTTAATGATGAAGCCCGTCATCACTCCGGGCTGGAACGCTCTCGACGACTGGAATGACTACTGGCTGCCCGTGCTCGGGAGGCTGAAGCCCGGCGTGACGATTCAAGGCGCCGAGGCTGGCCTTGAGGGACTGTATCACGGGCTGCTCGAGCAGCAAGCTTCCGCCCAGTCACATTGGGAGGGCGGGGAACGCGCGCGGTTCATTGGCCGCAAGCTGCTGCTGATACCGGGCGGTCGCGGGCGCGCGGTGCTCGCGCACGACACGGGCACTCCCGTGGTGGCTTTGTTCGTGATGGTCGGACTTGTGCTCCTGATGGTATGCACCAATCTTGCTAACCTGCTGCTGGCGCGCGGGGCGGCGCGGCAGCGAGAGTTGGCCGTGCGTCTGGCGCTCGGAGCCAGCCGAGGCCGGTTGATCAGCCAACTTCTGACGGAGAGCCTGGTTTGCGCGCTCGCCGGCGGCATCGTCGGACTTCCTGTCGCGGCCTGGACGCTACGGACCCTGGTGTCGAGGATTATCGCCGGGGCGGGAATCCAGGGCCTCTCGCCACAGCTTGATTTGCGCGTGCTGATCTTCGCCTTCGGGCTCACTCTCTTGGCTGGCGTGATCTTCGGACTCGCGCCCGCGTTCCGAGCCACACGTGCGGACGTCAACTCCACGCTCAAGAATCAATCCGGAGCTTCGGTGGCGCCGGCGCAAGTGCGCCTTCGCAAGGCCATGGTGACCGCTCAGGTGGCTTTCACTGTGCTGCTACTCGTGGGAGCGGGATTGTTCACCCGCACGCTATGGAATCTGCGCCACATGGATCTTGGCATGCGGCCCGACCACCTGATTTCGTTCGGCATTGCGCCGGCGCTGAATGGTTACACTTCGGACCAGACGCGGATTCTGTGCGATCGGCTGCGTGAAGCGCTGGCCGTCTTGCCCGGGGTCCAGTCAGCGAGCGGCGCCGAAATCGCCGCGCTTACCGACACCGACGCGAGCGCGAACATCACGGTGCCGGGCGCGCCGCCTCTCCGCGGCGATCTGAACGATGTCCGAACGGACCACGTGGCGCCCGGCTACTTTTCTACGCTAGGAATCCCGCTGATCACGGGGCGCGAATTTACGGCTTCGGAGGGCCCGCAGTCGCCCAAAGTGGCGATTGTGAACGAGGCCATGGTGCGGCGGTTCATTCCGAGCGGCGATGCCTTGGGAAGGCGATTCGCCTTCGGGAGTGGCGACGTCAAGCCCGATATCGAGATCGTTGGCGTCGTTCAGGACGCCAGGAACTCACAGATCCGGGGAGACAAGATATCCCCCTACGTGTATATGCCTTACGAGCAGGATCCGAAACTTGGTCAAATGACGTTCTACGTGCGCACGTTCCAGGATCCGTTGGCCCTTGCGCCCGAATTGCGCAAGACCGTGCAACATTTTGACGCCAATCTGCCGGTGCCGAATGTTAAGACCATGGAAGCCACCATCGACGAGGACATTTTCGCCGAACGACTGGTGGCTCAACTCTCGCTTGGCTTCGGCGTGCTGGCGGCGCTGCTGGCGGCCATTGGCATTTACGGTGTACTGGCCTATACCGTCGTGCAGCGCACGCGCGAAATCGGCATCCGCGTCGCTGTGGGCGCACGGCCGGGTGAAGTGCAACGACTGGTCTATCGCGAAGTGGGTCCGATGCTGGCGGTTGGGCTGGCGATTGGCCTACCGGCGACGTACGCGCTGTCGCGCCTCGTGGAGTCGCTGCTCTACGGGATCAGGGCCGGCGACCTTCCGGTATACGCGGGCGCGCTGATTCTGGTGGCGGCGGCGGCAGGTCTAGCCAGCTTCATCCCGGCACGCCGCGCCACCAAAGTGGATCCGATGGTTGCGCTCAGATACGAATGACTGACGATTTGGAAACACGGCCGGAGGAATCAGTGACGCTGAATTCTTTTGAAAGGGGGCGCTATGCCTAAACGAGAACAACTCCGGGAATTGGTGAGCGGCGAACTGGACCCTGAACATGTGCGAACGCGGTTGGCGGCGGGCTGGAAAATGGTTGCCGTCGAGTGGCAGCGCGAGGTTGAAGGATCGGGCGAAAATGGAAATGGCTTCCGCGAAGAGGTCCCATACGGCCTGCAGGTCGGCAACGACTGCGTCCATCTGGTCGACAATCCCCGCGAGCGCGAGGCGCTGGTCCTGATGATGGACCTCATCGTCCAGGATCATCCCCTGTCACACGTGGCGCGAGAGTTGAACCTCAAAGGCTACCGGACCCGCGAAGGCGCGGCGTGGACCCAGGTGTCGGTGTTCAATCTCATGCCGCGTCTGGTGGAAGCCGGCCCAGGAATCTTCTCGAGCGAAGAGTGGGAAGCGCGGAGAAGGCGGCTGGCCAGAGCAGTGGCGGGCTAGGTGATTGAAGATTGTCGATTGGCGATTGAGAAATGCTGTCCGTCGTGCGTGGTCAGTTGTCCGTGGCCGGAAACGCGCGAGCCAAAATGCCGCAATGGACAACGGACAAGGGACAACGGACGCCTCTCTAAATCGACAATCGGCAATCGCCAATCGTCAATTCTTGATTTGGGGCAGTAATCGTGGTTGCATTAACAAAAGACGTTCGCTACGCCCTTCGAAGCCTGTCGAAGGATCCCGGCTTCAGCGCCGTTGCCGTGCTTACGCTGGCGCTCGGCATCGGCGCGAACACGGCGATTTTCAGCGTGGTGAACGGACTGCTGCTGCACCCGGCCGGAATTGCGCACCCCGAACGGTTAGTCGCTATCCGCGTGAAGTATAGCAAGCTGAACCTGCCGAACATCGGCGTTTCCGTGCCGGATTTCGCCGATTTTCGCGACCGCAAGGACGCATTCACCTCGGCGGCCCTGGTCGGGGAGCAGGACTTCAACCACACCGGCAGCGAATGGCCGGAGCGTCTGTTGGGAGCGACGGTTTCCTGGCAGTGGTTTGACGTTTTTGGCGTCAAGCCGATTCTGGGGCGCGTCTTTCGGCCCGAGGAAGACCAGCCGCACGCCAATCACGAAGTGGTCCTGGCTTACTCCACCTGGAAGCGCCTTTTCGGCGGCGATCCCGCAATCATCGGGAAGTCCGTCCAGCTCAATCAGGAGTCCTACCAGATCGTCGGCGTGATGGGACCAGAATTCAGTTGGCCCGACCAGGCCGACCTCTGGACGCCCATCGGGCTCGCGCCTTCCGAGTTCGCCGCCAGTAACCGGTTCAACGAAAGTTATATGGCATTCGCAACCTTGAAGCCGGGAATGACTTTTTCGCAGGCGAGCGCGCTGGCACAGATCATCACGAGCCAGGACATCAAGAACGACAGCCACGGCGCATACGCCCAAGAGGCTGGCTGGGGCATCTTCGTCATGCCGCTAACCGATTTTGCCTTCGGCGACGTCAGAACGCCGCTGTTCATTCTGCTGGGCGCGGTGGGTTTCGTGCTTCTCATCGCCTGCTCGAATATCGCCGGCCTGACGCTCGCGAAAGCCGCTTCGCGCGCGAGAGAGTTTGCAATCCGCGCGGCACTGGGCGCGGGCCGCTGGCAACTGGTGCGGCAGGCGCTGGCCGAGACCCTGCTGCTCGCGGGAGCCGGAGTGCTGCTGGCCCTAGTCGTGGCGTCCCAGGGAATCCGGACTTTGCTCGCAACTGCGCCGCACGACATGGCGCAAGGCCTCGCAGTCCACATCGACGGCTACGTTCTCCTGTTCACGATTGCCGTGGGAGTGCTGGCCGGGATGATTTCCGGTGTCGCCCCGGCGTGGTTCGCGTCCCGCACCGATCCCCAGGCAACGCTGAAAGAGGGCGGCTGGTTTGATGTTGCCAGTCGCGGGCGGCAGCGCCTTCGCGCAGTGCTGGTAGCCGGCGAACTGGCGCTCGCGCTCGTGCTGCTGGTCGGCACAGGTCTTTTTCTTAAGAGTCTCGCGAAAAGCCAGCAGGTCAACCCGGGATTCGAGCCTCACGGCGTGATGACAGCCGCTCTGGCGCTTCCTGAGAGCCATTACAAGCAAGAAGACCAGCAGATCGCCTTCTTCCGCGCCGTGCTGGATCGCTTAGTCGCCAGCCCGGGCGTGGCTGCTGCGGCTTTGGGTGTTCCTATTCCGTTCAGTGGTGAGAACTGGGGTGGATCGTTCGAAATCGAAGGGCGCGCCATGCGTCCTGGCGACCCCGGACCGCATGCCTATCAGCGATACGTCACTGCCGGTTACTTCGCCGCTATGGGGATTCCGCTGCGCGACGGCCGCTATTTCACCGACGGCGATCGCAAAGGGAGCGAGCTTGTCGCGCTGGTCGACGAGAACCTCGCGCGGCAGTACTGGCCGGGCCAAAACCCAGTCGGTCAGCGCATCCGCCGGACCTCGAAGGACGCACCGTGGGAAACTATCGTGGGCGTGGTTGCGCACGTCAAACACAATGCACTAGTCGGCGATTCCGATAAGGGCGTGTGCTACCACTCTCTGCTTCAGACTCCCGTCCCCGATGTATTCGTCGTCGCCAAAACGCCCGGCAATGCCGCGATGCTTGCGGGCGCCATACGCGAAGCTGTTCGCTCCGTCGATGGCGCCCAGCCGGTGCATGGCTTGAAGACCATGGACCAGCGCATCGAGGAGTCGCTCGGACCCCGGCGATTCGCGGTCACTCTCCTGGCAGTATTCGCGGGATTGTCGCTCCTGATGGC
>JASHPE010000328.1 GCA_030038235.1 Terriglobia bacterium | reverse complement strand
AGAGTCCCTGGTCCTTGAGGAATTGCCAGAACTCGCCCAGCGTGCTCTCGATGTAGGCAAGCTCGGCGTCGTATTCGCTCCCCGGGTACCGCGTCCGAAAGCTCTCGGGCTCGGTATAGGGATGATGAAGGTCGAAGAGATGGATGAAGACGAAAAACGGCGCCACGGATCCACTGCCGCGCCCGCTGAGCCACGTGCACGCCGCGGCCAGGACGTCAGCCGCAGGACGCTTCAAAGCGGCGGCGGCCTGCGAACCTTCCATGTGCCCGCTAAAGGGGGCGTCATAGGAACTGAATCCCTGATCGAGTCCGAACTCGCGTGCCAGGAAGTATCCGCCGATGAACGCCGCCGTCGAGTAGCCGTGTGAGCGCAGCACCTCCGCCAGCGTCACCGCACCGGACGGAACGCGCTCGCCGTTCTCTTCGATTCCGTTCGCGAAAGGATAGGTCGACGTGAACAGGGACAGGTGTGAGGGCAAAGTGATCGGAATCTGAGAGCTGGCCTGGGAGAAAAGCGTGCCGTTCGTTGCCAGAGCGTCGATTGCGGGCGTCGCGAGGTTGCGATAGCCATAGCAACTGAGGTGGTCCGCACGAAGAGTGTCGATGGAAATGAGAATGACCGGGACCGAAGGGGCGGCTGTCGAAGGCCGTATATTTTGGGCGCTCAGGTTGCTCGCCGCTGGCACCACACAGGCCAAAAGCAAAGATATGAGCTGCGCATTTGCACTATGGATGATTTTCCGCTTTGTCATCGTACGCTCACCGCAGTATACACCTGCGGGACTGTTCGAGCGGTTGCGATGAGGGCGAACGGGCACAGGTTGCTTGCAACTACGGCCGGGAAAATCACCTCACCAGCGGTGCTTTCCGCCAGAATGACCGTGCGACGAATGCCCCGATCCGTGCGACTTGAAATGCGGCTCCTTAAAGTGAGGCTGTTTGAAGTGTGGCCCTTTGAAATGCGGTTCCTGGAAATGCTCTTGCTTCGGAGGCCTCGACGATCCGGAAAACGGGCGCGAAAAGAAGGTGCGCCCTGAATTCATCTTCGGCTCTGCGAATCCGGCCGAACCCCCTCGCGACCAGCGTGCTTGCTTGTAATCCCGTGGCGCCGATTGCGCTCTGGCGTTGTTGTAGTTTGAGAACCCACTGTAGCTGGGCGCTCGCGATCCCCATCCTGCGGACGGCGCGCGGTAGTTTGCCGAGCCGCCAGTGTAGGCGCTCGAGCCATAGCGATTATAGGGCTGATATCCGCGGTTACTGGCCCATGACGACTCCGGTGCCCTTGGCGCGAACGGTTGCGAATAGCGGCCCGTAGACGGATAGGCAGGCGGACGCGCATTGCTTGCGTAATTCCTCCAGTCCCCCGAACCCGTTCTCCAATTGTTCCGGTTTCTGTCACCGGCCCACGACTGTGGCGCGAAGCCCGCCCCCGGTCGCCCGCCCGCATAAGGCCGCGCGCCGCCGCCGAATCGCCATCCGCCACCATTCATGCCACTCCGCGCGTAAGCGGGCCCGCCGCGACGATTGTCGTGCACCCAGACGCTCGGTCCAGCTCCGCCACCGCCGCCGAACACGTTGTGAAATCCAAAGGCGCTGAAGAACCCGTTGTTCACGAACAGCGTGTGGGCGAGCCACCCCAATGCCCATCCCCAGCCGCTCGGGCCGATCAGTCCCGGGAAGCCGCTGAACATCCCCGCAAGGTTCACGGCCGTCGAGAACAGCGATCCGAAGACGCTGCCCGCGTAGGAAAGCGCCGGATAGGCTCCGCCATCGGCCGGAGGACCCCAGACCGAATAGGGATTGTAAGCTGGCGCGTACATCATCTGCGGATTGACAGGCTCAATGTCGATCGCACTCTGGCCGTTCTGATATTCGGTGTTGACGGCAAGCTGAGGCGTGCTTGCAAGCTGGCCGTTGGACCGCGCCTGAGCGCGCAAAAACTGGATCGCGTTCATCACGTCGGTTGGCTGCGCGAGAAACGCCTGGCCAAGCTCCGAGGTCCACTGCATGTTGCTGGTGAGCATCGCGATGACGTTGGGGAACGCCACCAGGGCCTGGATGCTCGGATCCCAGTTCTGCTGCTGGGCGGCTTCCATCAACTGCGGACCCTGGAGATTGCCGTTGTATTGCAGCCACTGCGCCGCTTCCATCAACTCCTGCGGGTAGGTCGAGACCACCAGCACCTGGCTCAGCAGCGGGTCGGGATAGAGAGCGATGGGCGCAACGAGGTCGGCCAATTGACCAGGCGAAAGAGCGGGAGGGGCCTGCGCGTATGGTTGATTTTGAGCACCGTATGGTGGTTCTTGAGCATATGGTTGATTTGGCGCATCGTATGGAGATTGCTGAGCGTATGGCTGATTGGGCGTGCCGTACGGATATTCCTGAGCTCCAAGCCGCGAGCCCTGGCTCAGAATCAGCAGGAAAGGCGCGATAACGGCAAACGTCCGAAGAGGCCTTCCGACACCTGAGGTTCTCATTGGACCATCCTAGTAAGGCACTTTGAGTTTATAAAACCACGCATTCTCGAGGCACGAGCGCTTCCAAAGTGCACAAGGACTGACAACAGGACTGTTAAGGCAGGCGGATGAACAACTTGGGAACATCGGACCCGTGCACGCTGCACCGTTTCGTATGCTGCTTTATACGACCTCGGCGGTTTCGCTGGAATCCCCAAGGCACCTGCCGGTCGCGAGGCTGACGCCGACGGTCAGAAGGAAATTCAGGCAGAGGGCAAGGAACCCACCATTGATCCCGAACAGTGGGTCATGCTTCGTCAGAGCCAGACCGCCGACGGTGCCGACGCCAACAACGAGTCCCGTGAACACGCCGGTTAGCGTCACACGCCTCCAGAAGAGGCCCAGTACCACGCCCGGGAAAAACTGCCCGACTCCGGCATATCCCAGCAGAAGGAGCGATACCAGCGTGGTGGAACTGTAAATCGCGAAAAGGAGACCGATCAGGCTGAGCACCACCACCATGACGCGCGCCAGCCTCGCCACTTGATCGTCTGTCATGGCAGGCGCGAAGAGCGGACGATAGAAGTTCTTGGCAAACAGCGTCGCGGCCGTGAGAGTGAAGATCGCGGCGGGCACCATGGCGGTTAGCGCGCCGGCGCCTCCGATCACGCCCAGGAACCAGGCGGGGAACGTTGCCCGGACCATCGTCAGCAGCGCCATGTCGCCGTTGGCGAGGCCGGGAAGCGCCACCACAGCCGAGAAACCGGCAAAGAAGACGAACGCGAGCGTGAGGGTGTAAAGCGGCATTACCACTGCGTTGCGGCGAATGATGTCGCCGCTGCGCGCGGTGAATGTGGCTGCGAACGAATGCGGCCACATGTAAAATCCGAGCGACGTAAGAAGAACTGTAGAGATGTACCACGTGTGACCCAGGTTTGGCGTCGCGCCGGGCATGGTGAGATGGGCCGGATGGGCGTGCGCGAGCGCCGAGAACATCTTGCCGACTCCGCCGAAGTGAGCGTAGGGCACCCCGATGCCAATCGCGAGGGCGGCGAGCACCATCAGCGCGTCTTTGAGCACGCTCACCCATGCGACGGCTCGCACCCCGCTGGCCAGCACGAACGCGGCGAGGATGGTCACCGCGATCACCATCGCAGGCCCACGCCGGATGCCGTCGAAACTTGCAACCTCCACAATGATTCCGAGCCCCGTGAATTGAAGTTGGACGTAAGGGATTAGGAAAACCACTCCCGCCAGGCAAACGAACGCCGCCAGGTATTTGCTGCCGTACCGCCGCGCAAAGAAGTCGGATTCTGTTTGAAGTCCGTGGCGGCGTCCCAGTTCCCAGATCGGCGGCAGGATGAAGAACGCCACCACGTAGGCCAGCGTCAGGTAGGCCATGATGTAAAGGGCGGGACCGCCGCGGGAGTACGCCCAGCCGCTGGCGCCGAGGAATGAGAATGTGGTGTAGACCTCGCCCGCCATCAGCAGGTAGACGAGCACGACGCCGAAGCCCCGGCCGCCCACGGTCCACTGTTCGAGATCCAGCTTCCGATGCGCGCCGGCCAGGAATCCGATGCAGGCGCCGGCGGCGATGATACTGAAGATGATTGTGAGGGCAACGCCGCTCCCGCTCATCGGCTGCTGTCGTCCTGCTTGTGGCGTCCGGTTTCAAGGCGGTAGGCCATCCACATGCACAGGGTGGTAAACACGATCCAGCAAATGAGCCAGAGTAGGTTGAAAGGAATGCCCAGCAGCATGGGCTCCACGCGGTCCCAGAGGGTGACCGAGAAGCACATGGCGGCGAAAGGAATCAGCGCGAGCAACAGGGACGCCCAGGACGGTCGCTTGATCAAGCTCTTCACTCCCCCGTGCGCACCGCCGGCGTCTTCGGCGGCGGAACTGCGGACAGGCCGGGCCAGCGAATGTCAAACGCCCCCACAAGCGCGCCTTCGCCAGCCAACAACCAGGTGTCAGTATAGGTAGACGAGGCGCCGTTTCGCAAGTTTGGGAGGATACGCTTTGGGAAGATACGGTAGACTGTGGGGCGGCGTGCGAGTAAAAGGTCGCATCAGAATGATGGTACTGATTCGGCCGGCAGCAATGAGGACAGCGATTCTATGGATACCCTGACTCAAGACCTGAGATACGGAGTCCGGACGCTCGTCAAGAATCCAGGCTTTGCTGCGGTTGCGGTTCTGACCCTGGCACTGGGCATCGGCGCCAACACCGCGATATTCAGCGTGGTCAACGCGGTCCTTCTGATGCCGCTGCCCTACCACGACGCCGCGCGCCTCGTCTCGGTCTATCAGAGGACGCAGGGCGGTAGTTACAACGTCTTCTCCGCGCCGAATTATCTCGCGTGGCGGGATCATGCCGAGGCTCTTCAGTTGCTGGCGGTCTATACGTCGAAGTCCTACAATCTTGCCGGCGCCACTGAAGTGGAGCACATCACGGGTCAGCCGGTCACGGCGAGCATGTTTCCGCTGCTGGCCGTAAATCCGATTCTCGGGCGCACTTTTCAGGCGCAGGACGATCTGCCGGGCGGTCCCAAAGTGGTGGTGCTGAGTTACGCGTTCTGGCAGAAGCACTATGGCGGCGCACGCGGTGTGATTGGAACCTCACTGAAGCTCGACGGCGAAGGCTACACGATCCTCGGGGTGATGCCGCGTGGCTTTGAGATCGCCCAAACCGCCGGCGAATTCTGGGTGCCGCTGCAGCTCAATCCTGCCGATCCGAACTCGTCGGCGCGCGGACTGCATTGGCTCTTTGGTTTGGGGCGGCTGAAGCCAGGCGCTACGCTCAGCCAGACCGAAGCCGAAGCCAACAGCCTGGCTCCACAGCTTGCTAAAGACTACCCGCAAACGGATGCGGGTTACGGCCTTCTGCTCGTGCCGCTGCTCGATGACGTGGTGGGCACGGTGAAGCCTGTCCTGCTGATCCTGCTCGCGTGCGTCGGCCTGGTCATGCTGATTGCTTGCGTGAACGTGGCAAACCTGTTACTGGCCCGCGCCACCGGACGCCAGCGCGAGATGGCGCTGCGCGCGGTGCTGGGCGCCAACCGCATGCGTGTAGTCCGCCAGCTTCTGACGGAGAGCATCCTGCTGGCCTTTCTGGGCGGCGCGATCGGCCTGATCCTGGCGCTCGATGCTGTGCACGTGCTGGCGTCGCTTGCGCCCGCCGGGAGCGTGCCCCGAATTGAGAACATCGCTGTGGATACTCGCGCTCTCGTGTTCACTTTGATCGCCTCCATTGTGACCGGCATCGCTTTTGGCCTCGTGCCTGCTCTGCAAGCATCGAAGTTCGGCCTCAACGAAGCATTGAAGGAATCGGGACGCGGGGCGGATTCCAGCCGCAAACGCCGCGGATTGCGCAGCGCTCTGGTGGTTTCCGAGGTTGCGGTGGCTCTGATGTTGCTCGTCGGCGCAGGCCTAATGGTCGTGAGCTTCAGGCGGCTGACCGAGGTCAATCCCGGCTTTGACCCACGCAATATCCTGAGCCTCAGAGTGTCGCTGCCGGCCGCCAAAGTGTCGGCGGAGCAACTCACCACCTTCCGCCGGACGCTGGTCGATAACGCGGCCGCGCTGCCCGGCGTGGAATCCGCGGCGCTGACCCGTGACCTGCCGCTGAGCGGAACCGATCCTTCCCTGTTCTTCACCATTCCTGGCCGACCGCCCGTGGCTGCCGGCCAGGAGCCCATCGCCCGCGCGCGATTCGTAAGCCCTGGGTTCTTTCGGACCATGAACATTGCGATTCGCAAAGGCCGCGACTTCACCGATCAGGATGGACCGGCTGAGGCCGGAGTGGTGATCATCAGTGAGACCATGGCGCGCCAATTCTGGCCGGGCCAGGACCCGATCGGCAAACAGATCAAGCCCGGATACCCCGCGAGCTCGCTGATCTGCACCGTGGTCGGCGTGGCCGCGGATGTGCGGCACTGGCTCAGCATCGAAGAGCCGCCGGTGGCGTACTACCCTTACAGCCAGATTCCCGCATCCTACGTGCCGCTGCTCGAGAGCTATTTCACCTTGACGATGCGCACCGCCGGCAGTCCTCAGGCGCTGGTCGGCGCCGTACGAACTGAGATTCACAATCTCGACCCGGACATACCGGTCTACAACGTCCAGACAATGGATCAGCTCGTTCGCGATTCGGCCGCCGCAAACCGGTTCCAGATGCTTCTTTTCGGAGTCTTTGCCGGCGTCGGTCTGCTGTTGGCGGCGGTGGGGATCTACGGGGTCATCTCTTATTCGGTCACGCAGCGCACGCATGAAATCGGCATCCGCATAGCCTTGGGCGCGAAACCAGGCGAGGTGCTAAGGCTGATAATTTCGGACGGCATGCGGCTGGCGTTGGCCGGCGCCGTTCTCGGAGTGGTCGGCGCCCTCGCTCTCAGCCGATTCCTGAGCGGGTTGCTTTACGGAGTCAAGGCGACGGATCCCTCGACCTTCGTTGTAGTATTCCTGGCACTGACGGCGGTCGCGCTCATCGCCTGCTACCTGCCGGCCCGGCGTGCCACCAAGGTGGATCCTATGGTGGCGATGCGCTGCGAGTAGCTCACCGAGCCGTGCAGGCGTGTTCGCAGCGTGCAGGCGTGTTGGCAGAGTCCAAGAAAGTGCTAAATGCATTATTCTCCCGGCCCGGTGTAATCTACTACTGGTAGAGAGAAAGGAAGGGTCACATGAAGAACGGGAACGTATTTTCAGCTTTTTTGATCGGATGCGTTGTGGGCGCGGGCGTGGCGCTGCTGTTTGCACCGCAATCAGGTGAAGAGACGCGCGACTGGATCTCCGACAATGCGCGCAGAGGTTACAAAGAAGCGTCGCGCAGAGTGGAAGACGCAGTGGATCGCGGCACAGAGGCCGTCCAACGGGGCAAGGATTTGGCCAACGACGCAGCCGCCACCGCGCGGAAAGTGTACGACAAGGCCGCACGAGCTGTGGGATAGCCGGAATCCGGCAGCGTTAAGCACGGAATGCGCTACGTACTGACGCTCATCGGTCGATTTGTCTTGACGTAATGGAATCCACAGACGGCGATTGCTGCCGGGCCACCACCGCCGGCCTGGAGCACAGTCCACCTTACCATCGATGGAGTCTGGTACATGGAAGCGACGTTACAGGAGCGCGTTCTCAAGCCGGGCAGAAACTGGATCGACGGCAAGCCGGCCGAAAGCGCCTCTGGCAAGACCATCGACGTCATCAATCCTGCCACCGGCGATGTGCTCAGCACAGTACCCCGAGGCGAAGCCGCAGATGTTGACCGTGCAGTCGCGGCGGCGCGACGCGCGTTTGAAAATCAGGCCTGGCGCGATCTGAAACCATCGGCGCGCTCGAAGATGCTCTGGCGCATCGGCGAGCTGATCGAGAAGAATCTCGATGAACTGGCCCGGCTCGAATCGTTGAACGCGGGCAAACCCCTCAAGAGCGCGAAGAACGGCGACATGCGGCCGGCCGCCGACATTTTCTACTACTACGCCGGCTGGGTCCGCGCCATGCATAGCGAGGTGATTCCAGTCGACGGGCCTTTCCTGAACTACACGCTGCGCGAGCCGGTGGGCGTGGTGGGCATGATCACGGCGTGGAATTATCCCATGCTGCTTGCGGCCTGGAAGGTGGCGCCCGCGCTCGCCACCGGATGCACGTGCGTGATCAAGCCCTCCGAGATGACGCCACTTACCACATTGCGCCTCGCCCAAATCTGCCAGGAGGCGGGAGTGCCGGACGGCGTGGTCAACGTGGTGACCGGATACGGTCCGGAAGCCGGCGACGCGCTCGCGCGCCACATGGACGTGGATAAAATCGCTTTCACGGGCAGCATCCGCAGTGCGCGCGCGCTGATGAAGGCTTCGGGGGAAAGCAATCTGAAGCGCCTGTCGCTCGAACTCGGCGGAAAGTCGCCGAATGTCATCTTCCCTGACGCCGATCTCGACGCCGCCTTGCCAGCGGCCTTCTGGGCCATTTACGCCAACAAAGGCGAGGTGTGCTCCGCGGGCAGCCGGCTGCTGCTGCATGAGGATGTTTACGACGAATTCGTAGGGCGGCTGGTCGACAAGGCCCGCAAGATGCGTGTCGGCAATCCGCTCGATCCGCAGACAGAGATGGGCGCGCAGATTTCACAGACACAGCTCGATCGCATCCTCGGCTACGTCGAATCGGGAAAGCAGCAGGGCGCGCAATTGCTCTGCGGCGGCGAGCGCGACGTCGAAGGCGAGAAATCGCGCGGATTCTTCATGAAGCCCACAGTCTTCGGCGATGTCAAACCGGATATGAAGATCGCGCAGGAGGAAATCTTTGGCCCTGTGCTTTCCGTGCTGAAATTCAAAGACGAAGAAGAAGCGGTGGCGATCTCGAACGGCACCATCTACGGGCTGGTTTCGGCCGTGTGGACGCGCGACGTGCAACGGGCGCATCGTTTGGCGCGGCAGATCAAGGCGGGCGTGGTGTGGATCAATACTTACAACGGCTTCGACAGCGCCGCGCCCTTCGGCGGGTACAAGCAGAGCGGCTTCGGACGCGAGATGGGCATGCACGCGCTGGAATCGTACACGCAGGTGAAGTCGGTGTGGGTGGCGTTGTAGCGAAGTAGGCTATGAACAGCGAGGACGACGAAGCACGCCACGAGATGTGGCATATGCCCAGATGAGGCCCACAGCTCAAGACCACCACAGCGGACGAACGAGAGTCACGCCCACCTTCGCTTGGCTTCGCAAGAACGGCAGAGAGTTGAAGCTTGAAGGCGCGACCCACGCTGACTGCCTGATCGAGTGTAAGAAAGCCTTTGTGTGGGTGGAGGGCAAACGAGACGACTGGCTGGCTCCGTCGATCACGTGGGACGTCACACGCGATCAGCTGGCGCGGGATCTTGAAGCTGTGTGGCTTCTGGCCGGAGATAACAAGAATTTCTGGCTTGTCATCTGTCACGAGGGTCAGCTTAAGCACCACGAGGAGGAGCTTATTGCGGGATATAGAAGCGGCACGTGGAAGGCGGGTTTTCCCCATTTACCACCAGAGGTTCGGGAGGTTTTCAAGACAAAGATCGGCACGCTCAGTTGGCATAAAATCTTTGATCAGTGGCCGGAGTGTAAGCGAGCGTGTGAAGTAGCGGAACAAGGCTGAAACGATTCTCAAAATCAGTACGATAGAACATCAGTGGTTATGTGAACAGTCACGCCGCCTTCATGGACCTCAAAGCCATCCAAGACCTCCTCATCGAGCACGGGATCACAAAGATCAAAGTCGGCGGCTTCGACATCGACGGCGTCCTGCGCGGCAAATACATCAGCCGCGAGAAATTTGACTCCGCCGTCGAGAACGGGCTTGGCTTTTGCGACGTGATCTTCGGCTGGGATTCGTCCGACGTCCTCTATGACAACGTCAGCGTCACCGGCTGGCATACCGGGTATCCCGACGCGCTCGCCCGCATCGATCTTTCCACTTTCCGCCTGATTCCCTGGGAATCGGGTACGGCACTCCTCTTGGTCGACTACTTCGACCAGAAGGGCAATCCGCTCAGCTTCTCGCCGCGCGAGGTGCTGCGCCGTGTCGTAGAGAACGCGCGCGGGATGGGTTTCGAACCCGAAGTTGCCGCGGAGTTCGAGTTCTTCCTCTTTCGCGAGGACTCGCATTCGATTCGGGGTAAGCATTACCGCGATCTCATCCCTCTCTCGCCGGGCATGTTCGGTTACAGCATACAGCGTACCGGTGTTCATTCCGAGCTTGCGCATGCGATTCTGGACTCCATGCGCGATTTCGGCATAGAGCTCGAAGGATTCCACACCGAAACGGGCCCGGGCGTATATGAGACCGCGATCAAGCATGACAGCGCGTTGGCTGCCGCGGATAAGGCCGCGCTGTTCAAAAGCGGCGTGAAGCAGATCGCGGCAAGGCACGGACTGATCGCCACTTTCATGGCCAAGTGGAATCACGATCTGCCCGGCGCCAGCGGACATCTGCATCAGAGCCTTTGGGACCGCGAACGCACGCGCAACCTGTTCCACGATCCACAATGCCCGCACGGAGTTTCTAGTGTCATGCGGAACTACCTTGCCGGACAGTTGAAGCTGATGCCCGAGTTTACGGCGTTTGCCTGTCCGACGGTGAATTCCTACAAGCGGCTCGTGCCGGGCGTGTGGGCGCCGACCAATGCGACGTGGGGCATCGATAATCGCACGGTGGCGCTGCGAGCGGTGCTTGGTCCGACGCCGAAATCGGTCCGCGTGGAATATCGGCTGGCCGGTGCGGACATAAGCCCGCATCTGGCGATTGCCGCGAGCTTGGCGAGCGGCCTTTACGGCATCGACCATCGGCTTGAACCTCCTGATCCCGTTCGTGGCAATGCGTACGAGGCCGACGCGCCACCGCTTCCGAGCTCGCTCGATGAAGCGGCGCGCCTGCTCCGTGGCAGCACTGCGGCACGGGAGTTGCTCGGCGAAGAGTTCGTGGACCACTACGTGCGCACGCGGGAATGGGAAGTCCGGCAACACCAGCGTGCGGTCACGAACTGGGAATTAGAACGCTATTTCGAAATTATCTGAAGATCATCATGCGCCGCACTGATGCGGCTTGCGGAATCACGTCATGCCCGAAAGTCTGGCGTCGCTCGTCAAGTTCTGCCTGGTGGCCCTGAGTTCCGTCTTCTTTCTGGTCGATCCTTTCGCGGCAATTCCCGTCTTTCTCGCCATGACGCCCGGCGACTCCAGAGCCGAGAGGCGGCAGACCGCGGCCCGGGCCAGCCTGACCTGCCTGATTGTGCTCTCGGTCTTCGCCGCGGCTGGCGGCCTGATCTTCAAGGTATTCGGAATCACGCTGCCTGCGTTCAAGATCGCCGGCGGCATCATCCTGATCATGATAGGTCTCGAAATGCTTCAGGCGCGTCCGTCCGGCACGAAGCAGTCGCCGGAAGAGCAGGCGGAAGGAGCCGCTCGTGAGACTGTCGGTGTGATTCCGCTCGGCATTCCCATGCTTGCCGGGCCTGGCGCTATCTCCACGGTGATGATCCTGATCGGCGATTCGCGGCGCTGGCTGCACTTCGCTGTAGTTTTCACGGCCATCGCGTTCAGCTCGCTCGTGTCCTATTGGGTTCTGTCGGCCGCCGATCGCGTGGGCGGCTACCTCGGCGAGACTGGAATTCGCATCATGACTCGATTGATGGGCCTCCTGTTGACGGCGCTGGCGGTACAGTTCATCATCAACGGCTTCGCCGACCTGGGTGTCGTTCACCAGCCGTGAGGGCCGCAAGTTCGCAGACTCATTGCGCGAGGTACACACGAGGATCACCGGATGATCTCAACCTGGTCTTTCCCCAATCGTATTATCTTCGGTTGCGGAGCAATCGAACACTTGCCAGCCGCCGTGAGCGGACTCGGCGCTCGACGAGCGCTCGTGGTCACTGATCCCGGCGTCGTGACGTGCGGGCTGCTCGCCCGGATCACAGACTTGCTTGGGAAATCCGGTGTCGCCTGTGCGGTTTTTGACGGCGTGAAAGGCAATCCCACCGAGGCGAGCGTCTATCCTGGCGTCGAAGCTTATCGATCCGAACACTCCGACAGCGTGATCGCGCTTGGAGGCGGCAGCTCACTGGATGCCGCCAAGGCAATTCGCCTGAAGGTCACGCACGACTTGCCGCTCGAAGAGTACGACGATCTGAAGAACGGCGGAGATCGAATTAGCGCCGATCTTCCGCCCATGATCGCGATTCCGACCACCGCCGGCACAGGCAGCGAGGTGGGACGCAGCACTGTGATCACTCTCAAGGCCACCGGGCGCAAGACGGTAATCTTCAGTCCGCACCTGATTCCCTCCGTTGCCATCGCCGATCCCGAGCTGACCTTCGACCTTCCGCCACATCTCACGGCCGCAACCGGGATGGACGCGATGACTCACAACCTTGAAGCTTATCTCTCGATCGGCTTTCATCCCATGTGCGACGCCATCGCGATCAAGGGCGTCGAAATCGTCGCCAGGAGTCTGCCGATTGCGATCCACGACGGCAGGAACGCGGAAGCGCGCACGGACATGATGGCCGCGGCGATTATGGGTGCCGTTGCTTTTCAGAAGGGACTCGGGACCGTCCACTCACTGGCGCATCCGCTTTCGACCGTCGCCGGAATGCACCACGGCCTCACCAATGCGATTCTGTTGCCGCACGTGATGCGCTTCAATCTGCCTTTCTCACGCGCCCGCCTCGCGGATCTCGCCGCAGCATTGGGCGCGGACACGCGCGGCATGACCGCGGATAACGCCGCAGTGGCGGCCATCGATGCCATCGAAAAGCTCAACAATGAAATCGGTGTTCCGAAGCGCTTGCGCGACGCCGGCGTGCGCGAGCAAATGATCCCGGTGATGGTCCCGCTGGCCATGGCAGACGGTTGCCGCTTATGTAATCCGCGTCCCACGTCGGCGGAAGACATGGAGATGCTCTATCGAGCCGCCTTTTGAACCGCACGCCAACGACGTTCAATCTGACGCGCGAGACTTGGCTCGTCTGGGCTACGCGCAAGAACTCTTCCGCACCATGGGAGGGTTTTCGAATTTCGCCATCTCGTTCGCTATCATTTCCATTCTCACCGGCGCGGTCACCCTCTACGACTACGGCCTGGCGATGGGCGGACCACGCGAGATGTCGCTGGGCTGGCCGCTGGTCGCGATCTTCTCGCTGGCGGTCGCGGCCAGCATGGGCGAGATCGCTTCAGCCTTTCCAACATCGGGCGGGATGTATCACTGGGCGACTATTCTGGGCGGTCCCGGTTGGGGCTGGTTCACGGCCTGGTTTAATATTCTCGGGCTCGTCGCAACCATTGCGGGAATCGACTACGGCTGCGCGCAATTTCTGATGCCGCTGCTGGACCTGCCGTCGAAACCCGGAGTGCTGCTCGGCGTTTACGCCGCGGTGCTCGCGTCGCATGGGCTGATCAATCACTATGGCATTCGACTCGTGGCCAGACTCAACGACGCCAGCGTGACGGTGCACATTCTTGGCGTCGCTGCGATCGTCGGTGCTGTGCTGATCTTTGCTCCCAAGCAGCCAGTCTCTTTTTTCTTTCAAGCCGTCAACAGCAACGGCGCGCACTTCTACGGTTGGGCGTTTTTGCTTGGACTATTGCAGGCGCAATGGACCTTCACCGGCTACGACGGCTCCTGCCACGTCTCAGAGGAAACGCTGGACCCGCGGCGCCGCGTGCCTTGGGGCATGATCAACGCCATCGTCGTCTCGGCGATTGCGGGGTATCTGCTACTCGCCGCGCTCACGCTCTCGATCCACAGCATTCCCGCCGTGCTTGGCGCGACCGATGCCGCAGGAAATAAAGTTCCGGCTGTGATCGCGATTCTCGAGCAATCGCTCGGACGCTCGTCCGGCGCGCTGGTTTCGATGCTCGCCGTGATGGCCATGTGGTTTTGCGGACTCGCCACCGTCACCTCGAATTCGCGTACCGTTTACGCTTTTGCGCGCGATGGAGGCGTGCCGCTGGCGAGCCTGTGGAAGCGCGTGAGTGCCCGGCATCGGACACCTGCACCAGCGATCTGGCTCTCCGTGATTGCGGCGTTCGTCGCCGCGCTTTACAGCGGTGCCTACTCGGTAGTCACGTCGATCAGCACAATCGGCCTTTATGTTTCCTACATCGTTCCGGTATACCTCGGCTGGCGCGCGCGTCGCAGTGGATTATGGCACGAGCGCGGACCGTGGCATCTCGGGCGCTACAGCAGCGTCGTCAATCTCGCTGCTCTCGGTTGGACCGTTTTCATCTGCGCCATGCTGGTGATGCCGCCCAATCAGCTTGCCGGCAAGACCATGCTGGGTGCGACGCTGATTCTGTTTCTGTGGTACGCGGCAGGAGAGGGCCGGCGTTTCCGCGAGGCCTCGCATCACGTGCGGGAGATCCACATAGCAGCTCTGAAGCAGGAGCGGCTAAGCTAGCGTCTAGCCTCAGATCGTGGTCAGCGGCGTCGCCGGCTCCAACTTGTCGCTGACCGAGCGATAGGAAAGCGACTCGTTTTCCAGAATGACTTCCAACACCGCCGGCGGATGGATCTCGCCCTGAATGAGCGCCTCGGAGAGCGGATCCTCCACGTGCTTCTGAAGGGCGCGACGCAATGGCCGGGCGCCGTAGGAGCGGTCCGTGCAGGTCCTCTCCACCAGCCACCGTCCGGCTTCGGGCGCGAGCGTCAGAGAGATGTTCTTGTGGCTCAGTTGCTGATTCAACTGGCCGAACATCAGCTCGACAATCTGCAACAGATCGGCGTCGGTCAGCGCGTTGAACACGATCACTTCGTCGAGGCGGTTCAGGAACTCGGGATTGAAGAGGTGCCGCACCTCGCCCATCACCAGTTCTTCGATCTTCTTGTCGTTGGCCGACTCCGACGACGACTTGAACCCGAGATTGGCGCGGCGCTCGATGTAGCGAGCGCCGATATTCGAGGTCATGATGATGATCGTGTTCTTGAAATCGACCATATTGCCGAGCCCGTCCGTGAGCTGGCCGTCTTCGAACACCTGGAGCAGGATGTTGAACAGGTCCGGATGCGCTTTCTCGATTTCGTCGAGCAGCACCACGGAATAAGGCGAGCGGCGCACGCGCTCGGTCAACTGCCCGCCCTCCTCGTAGCCCACGTATCCCGGAGGCGATCCGATGAGCTTCGAGACCGCGTGCTTCTCCATGAATTCCGACATGTCGAAGCGGATCAGCGCGCGCTCGCTGCCGAACAGGAACGCCGCCAGGCTACGGGCCATTTCTGTCTTGCCTACTCCCGTCGGCCCCAGGAACATGAAGCTGCCGACCGGCCGCCCGGGCGCCTTGATGCCGGCCCGCGAGCGGCGGATGGCGCGGGCCAGCGCCGAAATGGCGCGATCCTGGCTTATCACGCGATGATGCAGCTCCTCCTCGATGCGCAGGAGCTTCGACATTTCCTCTTCCTTGATCGATGTGACCGGCACGCCCGTCCAGCGCGCCACCACTTCCTCGATGTCATCGCGCGTCACCGAGCCCATGGCGGTCTCGTCAATGTGATAGCGCTCGCGCAGCATCCGCAGATGCTCGCGCTCCTTGCGTTCCTCTTCGGAATAGAAGCGCGCCTTCTCGAATTCGTGGCTGTTGATGGCGTTTTCCATGCGGTGCAGGACAAACTTGATGCGCTTCTGGACGTCGATCATGTCTTCGGGCAGCGAACTCTGCCGCAGTTTGACGCGCGCGCCGGCTTCATCGATCAAGTCCACGGCCTTGTCGGGCAGGAATCGATCCGGGATGTAGCGATTGGAGTGCTGGACGGCGGTGGTGAGGGAGTCATCCGTGTAGCTGACCGCGTGAAACTTCTCGTAGCGCTCCTTGATGCCGAACAGAATCTTGACAGCTTCGTCTTCGCTGGGCGGCGGCACTTTGACAGCCTGGAAGCGACGTTCGAGCGAGCGGTCCTTTTCGATCGATTTGCGATATTCCGCGGGGGTGGTAGCGCCGATGCACTGGATTTCACCCCGCGAAAGCGCCGGCTTCAGAATGTTGGCGGCATCGAGCGATCCCTCTGCGGAGCCTGCCCCCACCAGCGTATGCAGCTCGTCAATGAAAATGATGGCGTTCTGCGAGTCCATCAATTCCTTCATGATGGTCTTGAGCCGCTCTTCGAATTGTCCGCGGTACTTGGTGCCGGCAACGATAAGCGAAAGGTCGAGCGCCATCACGCGCTTGTCCGCAAGGAAGGAAGGCACATTGCCGTCGGAGATGCGCTGCGCCAGGCCCTCGACGATGGCGGTCTTGCCGACGCCCGGTTCCCCGATCAGCACCGGGTTGTTCTTGGTGCGCCGGCAGAGAATCTGCACCACGCGCTCCACTTCGTTTTCGCGGCCCACCAGCGGATCGAGCTGGCCTTCCAGCGCCGCCTGCGTCAGGTCGCGGCTGAATTCCGCCAGCAGCGACGTCTCTTTGTTGCGGCTGGAGGGCTTGTCGGGCGAACGGCCCAGCTCCTCGCGAAGCGTATTGAGGCGGAGGCCGCGCTCGTGCAGGATCTCGGCGGCGAACGACTTTTCTTCCCGCAACAGGCCGAGGAGCAGGTGCTCGGTGCCGATATGCTTGTGCGACAGGCGCTCGGCTTCCTCCGCGGCGTACGTCAGCACGCGCTTGCACTCCTGGCTGAGCGGAAGATCGACCGAAGTCGATACCTTCTCGCGCACGGTCGTGCGGCCCTCAATCTGCTTGCGGACCGATTCGATGGAAGCGTGAGAGCGCAGGAACCGATTGGCCAGCGCTTTGTCTTCGCGCAGCAGGCCGAGCAACAGGTGCTCCGTCTCAATGTAGGGACTGCCGAACTGGCTGGCTTCGTAACGGGCGAAAAAGATGACGCGACGTGCTTTCTCCGTGTATCTTTCGAACATACTCCTCTAGCCTCGAAATGCTCCAACCCGCGACGTCGTTGGCCTGCTTCGGGGTTTCAGTCGCCCGCAGGCCCCGAAACCGCTCTTGAAACTGCTTCTTCCGTCAGCCGCCCATCGCTCAACCGCAGGACGCGGTCCGCGCGTGCGGCTAATTCCAGGTTGTGCGTGGCCAGCACCGATGTGAGGCCGTGATTGCGGTGCAGCCGTTCCAGCAATTCGATCACCCGCCTTGCCGTCTGGCGATCGAGGCTTCCGGTAGGCTCGTCGGCCAAAAGCATGGTGGGCCGATTCGCCAGAGCGCGAGCCAAAGCCACGCGCTGCTGTTCACCGCCGGAGAGCTCGCCCGCGCGCCGTTCCGCCGCGCGCGTCAATCCGACTTCTTCCAGCAGATCCTGCGCCCGGCGTCGCGCCCCGCCGAACTCCCGCCCGGCAATCAACTGCGGCAGGATGACGTTTTCGATCGCCGTGAACTCCGGCAGCAGATAATGCATCTGCCACAGAAAACCAAGCTGCCGGTTCCGGTAATCAGCGCTTTCGCTGGCACTGAATCCGCCTACCCTTCTAAGACCAAAGTATACCTCTCCGCTCGATGGGGTGTCCAGAGCCGCCAGCAGGTAGAGCAGCGTCGTCTTGCCGGCGCCCGATTCGCCGACCAGCGCGATGAACTCGCCCGCGCGAATTTCAAAATTGAGATTGTCGAGGACGGTGACAGTTTCCGCGGCCGATTGGAAGCTTTTCGAGAGACGTTCTGCCCGCAGTAGGACGCCGTTCGGTTCGGCGGTTTGTGAACCGGAGTGTGCCATGCACGCGTGCCATTAGAACGCACGCTCGCTCCTGCCTCACTCCTGATTATAGACGACGAGCGGGAAAACAGCAGGTCACTGAAGCCAACCCCCCTCAGGCAACTCTGAGCGGGTTACCAAGGCAGGTTCTGGATCCGGATTCTCCATTAGGGCAGCGTAAATTGGCGCGATGAGCTTCCGCGCCTCGTCGCGAATCGAGGGGTTTTGTTTCAGGAAATCGGAGATCTGCCGGTCAGAGATTGGATTCCCGGAATCGCGGAGGATCGCCGCGACGGTCAGGCTCTTCACCAACATCGTCTCAAAAGCCGAGACGATGCTGAGAACCCATTCGAAAGCATCCTTGACGTCTGGCTCTTTCATAGGCCCCCCCTTCCCAGTGGACTACGAGGTAGAATCTCACGATTCCGCTTCTTCTACAAGGGTTATTTAAGGATTAGGGACGATCAACGCTAGGAATAACTTACTTATCAACACTCAACACTGCCCGGTCCATTGCCTCGCTCGAAATCGCTGTAGCGCCGCTGTCCTCAGCGGCGAATAGAGAGCGCAAGCCCGGCTTGGACGGCGTCGTTTGTGGAACTCGGACGGAGTGCGATTTGAGACTGACCCGGGATCGCCGCAGCCTGAGACCTTCGGTGATTATCCCGTCCGTTCTGCTGCTTCGCCTGCGTCCTTGTAAACCTCTTCCCGAATGATGCGTTCCGTGGCTTCGTTGAGATAGGCGCGGAGCGCCTCCGATAAGGCGAGGTATTCCGGCCAAAGCGTCTGATTCACAAAGGCGCGCGGCGCACGCACCACCACGGTGGTGTGACGCTGGCCCTTATAGCGATAGGGTTCCAACCCATATCTCCGGCACAGAGCCGAAAAGAGGCGCCGCTGCCATTCGTCCGGCATGGAGAACTGCGTCTCGGGCAGGGGCTGCGTTTTGACCGCGGCCTCGAGCGCGCGCCGCACACGCTCGAGGGCGGCTGCCGCAGCCTGGCGCTCGCCCAGGGTCTTGGCACCCTCGAACAGGGCTGCGATCTTGCGGAGCTTTTCGCGGAGCTGGGATTCGGTGGTCATGGCTTGAACGGGTCAGAGCCTACCCTGAGCGAAGCGAGGGGATGCCGAGCGTGTCCTTGCCTCGTCGCTGTCTTTGAAGGCTGCAAGGGAGTCGATCCCCTCGGCCCCGGCATTTCGTCACCCTCACGAGGTGGTTCGCCGCCTCGTCGCTTGAGGATCCTGTCGAAAGCCTTGAAATCCGCTCGCGCCTTTCGGTCCTGGAAGAACCGGGCGGTTTCGAGAGCCGAAACTTTCTCCGCCACCGCCATAGCAACGAACTGATTCATGCTGGTTCCCTCTTGACGGCTCAATCGCTCGACCGCGGCTTTAAGCGATCGGGGCAGGCGCAATGGATAGGTCGCTGTCTCACTCATGGTTTGATCCTCCCGATGACCTCTCGCGGAAGCAGGAGTTCTACTCCGAATCGCGAAGGGAGCGTCCCAAAATCCCGCTGATTGAATGTGACCAAGGCATCAGCCCGGCCATTGATAGCCGCTTCGAGCACCATCTCATCGGCGGGATCGCGAAGCTGGGGCCGCCAGAGAAAACGCGCCTCTACCGGCTCGGCCAGAGCGACGACCGCAGTCAGAAACACATCGAGCTCGGGGCCGGAAAGGCCCGACGCCAGTTGGTGCTCGGCGCGCCGGCAGACCGCTTCATATTCCATCGCCAAAGCTACCGTTGCGAGCAGGCTCACCTGATTTTGGCGGGCCGCTCGCAATATCGCAGCTGATGCGCCCCGCGGACTGCGAAGGGCCGCGACCACCACATCGGTGTCAAGAACCAGCCTCACGACAGAATGATATCATATCATCAGCGATGTGAAGTCTCCGATAACCGGCGCGGCTTGCTGGTGCCCGGTTTCAGTGGTAGAGTCCGAGCCCAGGGGGATTCATGGAAGGCTTAGACGACGGTAGCACAGGGGGCTGGCGCAAACCCTCTACTAATACGCAAGGGAGCTAGCCTCGCCAAACAAGGTCTGCGCCAGCCCCCCTGAGAATGGATCCCATGCGGTGAGGTTGCATCGTCGAGAGCGTGGTGAAGTGCAACAGAGAGGTATATTTGGCTTTGAGCGCCGTGGCCACGACATAAAATGCGATGTCGTGGCCCGCGGGTTACCGGCTGAGGTTAGCCCATCTCGCGGTCGTCGTGCGCGCTCGAGTAGGACAGCTTCTCGTGGGTGGCGGCGACATCGCCGTTCATGTTGTCGCCACCGCTGCGCTCATACTCTTCCGTGCTGAAAACAGAGCGTTCCGAACATTGTATACATCCGATACGTCTTAAACCTTTACTCTTCAGTTCCTACATGCTATCGATGTCGTGTGAGTACCGAACCGCCATCTTTCCCCTGCCTCCGAGTCGCAGTCCTTGCGCTCGACCGGCCGTGGCCGTCTGACCCCGCGACAACTGGGCGGTCTTCGGTGTTCGGGAACGGCAATTCGGGAGTTGTTCAGTTCGGAGTTCCGAAGTCGGCGCTGGTCGCACTGGAATCCGAGGATGCCGCGAACCCCCGAACTCCGAACTCTGGGAGCGAACCCGAGCGAACCCGACGGGCTTAAAGTGATTAGAATGAGAGGAATGGGCCATAATCGGCAAGGAGCGAACCCGACGCAGTTATCTCGCTTGTTTTCAGAAGCTTACGCGCTAAAAATGGCACATTTTTGGCAAATCGTATGTCTACGGGCCGCGTCCTATTCCGGATTGGGAGCTCGTTGCCGGCGAACCGAATCCGGAGCGGCCAAACGCGGTCGAGCGAAGCCGAGCGAACCCGACAGGCTTAAAGTGATTGGAATGAGTGGAATAGGCCACAATCGGCAAGGAGCGAACCCGACGCAGTTATCTCGCTTGTTTTCAGAAGTTTGCGCCCCAAAAAGGGCCTGTTTTTGGCAAATCGTATGTCTACGCGCTTCTCTCCTATTCCAGATTGCATCTCCGGCGCTTTTCGGCGTTCGGAATTCGCGCAGAGTGCGAGGTTCAGGGTTCGAAGTTCGGGGTAGCGGAGTCCCCGCTCACCAGCGCGACCTGCGCCGACTTGGGAACTCCGAACTTCGAACTGCCCTCCCCGAACCCCGAATCCCCAGTCCCGCCTCTAACATACGCATGGCGACTTCCTATGACGCGATCGTGATCGGATCGGGACCGAACGGCCTGGCGGCTGCCATCACCATGGCGCAGGCCGGACATTCCGTCCTGGTGCGCGAGGCTCAGGACACCATCGGTGGCGGTGTACGCTCGGCCGCGTTGACCTTGCCGGGCTTCACGCACGACGTCTGCTCTGCCATCCACCCTCTGGGCGCGGGATCGCCGTTCTTCAAGACCCTGCCGCTTAAAGAACACGGTTTGGAGTGGATTCAGCCGCCGGCCGCTGCCGCACATCCGCTCGACGACGGATCGGCGGTGCTGGTTGAGCAGTCGATCGAGGGGACGGCCGCGGGTCTCGGCGAAGATCGCCGGGCTTACCTGCGGCTCATGGGTCCGCTCGCCGCGAGCTGGGACGACCTCGCGCCGGCGCTGCTCGGTCCGCCACGAGTGCCGCGTCATCCCCTGCTGCTGGCCGGATTCGGCTTGCGGGCGATCCTATCGGCTACTAGCCTGGCCCACTCCGTGTTTCACGGCGAGCGGGCTCGCGCCGCCTTCGCCGGCATGGCCGCGCATTCCCTGCTGCCCCTCGAACGGCCGGCCACCGCCGCCTTCGGCCTCGTCCTCAACGTGCTTGCGCACGTGGTCGGCTGGCCATTTCCGCGCGGCGGCTCGCAGAAGATCGCGGATGCGCTCGCTTCCTACCTGCGGTCGCTCGGTGGAGAGATCGTGACCGGCGCGCCGGTGAGTTCCGTTTCGGAACTGCCGCCCGCGCGCACTGTGCTGTGCGACGTCACTCCCCGCCAGCTGGTCGCGATCGCCGGCGATCGTCTCACGCCCGCCTATCAGCGTCAACTCCGCCGCTACCGCTATGGCGTAGGTGTCTTCAAGCTGGACTGGGCGCTCGACGAACCGATTCCGTGGAAAGCCGCCGACTGCGCGCGCGCCGCCACCGTCCATGTAGGAGGGACATTCGAAGAGATCGCCGAATCCGAGCGCGCTGCGTGGCAGGGCCGTCATGCGGAGCGCCCTTTCGTGCTGGTGGCCCAGCCTAGCCTATTCGACTCCACGCGCGCGCCGGCCGGCAAACACACCGGCTGGGCCTATTGCCACGTCCCGCAAGGTTCGACGGTGGACATGACGGCCGCGATTGAGAATCAGATCGAACGCTTCGCGCCCGGATTCCGGGAGCGTATCCTGGCGCGCAGTGTGATGGCGCCTGCGGACCTCGAGCGCCGCAACCGCAATCTGGTCGGGGGTGACATCAACGGCGGCGTTCAGGATCTCGGCCAGCTTTTCCTTCGTCCGACTTGGCGACTCTACTCGACCTCGGCGCGCGGCGTGTACATCTGCTCCGCGTCCACTCCACCCGGCGGCGGCGTGCACGGGATGTGCGGGTATCACGCGGCCAGTCGCGCGTTGCGCGACACGTGAGCTAACTTCCAAAGTGGCGACGAGAATGGGTGGAGAGTGACAGCATGGCCTCTGTGTTACAAATGCCGAGATTCTTCTCGGGACCGAAGAAAAGAACCTCAACACAGAGTTCACAGCGGTGTCACAGAGGCCACAGAGGAAATGAAGAAAGCGAAAATGCTGCCGCGAATCGGGATTCAGCCTCTCTGCTCCGTGGTCTCTGTGAGTCCTCCGTGACCTCTGTGTTGAGTCTTTTCCTTTGGTTCCTGCAAGGCATGCGGCAGGTTGGAGCCTCAGGAGGGAGCGGAGAACACGGAGGAGCCGTCGACTCCGGATGGTTGCACGTGAAGGAGCGAGGCCAGAGCCTGCGCCGCCGCGGCCGCGTCCGGGACGACGGTGATCAGGTCCATCGCCGCCAGGTGCCGGTCTGGCGTCGGCGATGCGAGCCCAGGCTCCTGGTCGAGACAGTCGATCACCGGCTGCCAATAGGAACCGATCAGCAGCAGAGGCTTTTTGCCTCCGACAGTGGCGGCGAGCGTCGATTTGTTCATCAACTCCCAGGCGAGCGCCAGCTCTGCCAGGGTCCCGGTGCCGCCGGGCAGCACCACGTAAGCGTCGCCGCGCGCGATGAGTGTCATGATGCGTTCGGGGAAGGACGAGGTGTGGACTTCTTCCTTGATCCACGGATTGGCAGCGCGCGTCCAGAGGCAGCACGTGACGCCGATCGTATGCCCACCCGCGTCGCAGGCGCCTCGCGCCGAGGCTTCCATCAGCCCTCCATAGCCGCCATTGCAGACCGCGAGACCCGATTGTGCGAGCGCGCGGCCAAGCTCCAGCGCTTCCCTGTAAGCGGGCGTATCTTCGCGAGGAAGCGAGCTGCCGAATATCGTGACGGTTTTCATGAGAAGTTGCCGGTTGGCGGTAGTCGGTTCGCGGTTGCTGCTGCACCGAAAACCGGCAACCGACGACTGTCAACCTCTGGGCATCCGCGCCACATCTTTCGCGAAATACGTCAGGATGATGTCGGCGCCTGCACGGCGGATCGAGACCAGCGTCTCCATGATGATGCGTTCGCGATCGATCCATCCGTTGCGCGCCGCGGCTTCGATCATGGAGAATTCGCCGCTCACCTGGTAGGCGGCGATGGGGACGTCGAACTCGCGCCTCGCCGCCGCGATGACGTCGAGATAGGCGAGCGCGGGCTTGACCATGATGATATCGGCGCCTTCTTCGATGTCGAGCGCGATTTCGCGCAACGCCTCCCGCTGGTTGGCGGGGTCCATCTGGTACGACTTGCGATCGCCGAACTTGGGCGCGGAGTCGGCCGCCTCACGGAAAGGACCATAGAAGCCGGAGGCGTATTTAGCCGAGTAGGCCAGGATGGGCGTCTGCGTGAAACCCGACGCGTCGAGTTCGGCACGAATACGTCCAACGCGTCCGTCCATCATGTCCGAGGGCGCTACGATGTCGGCCCCGGCCTGCACTTGAGTGACTGCGGTGCGCGCCAGCAGCTCGAGCGTGCTGTCGTTGTCAACCTCTCCGTTGACGATCAGCCCGCAATGCCCGTGGCTGGTGTATTCGTCGAGGCAGACGTCGCAGATCACCACCAGGTCTGGGAGCGCGCTCTTCACGGCGCGCACGGCGCGCTGTACGATCCCGTCGGCGGCATAGGCACCCGAACCGACGTCGTCCTTGTGCTCGGGAATGCCGAAGAGAATCACAGCCGGAACTCCGAGGCCCGCCACCTGCCGGCACTCCTCTACCAGCAAATCGGTCGACCACCTAAAATTCCCCGGCATGGAGCGAATTTCGTCCTTGACGCCGGAACCGGGACACACAAAGAGCGGATAGACCAGCGAACTCGCGCTCAATCCCGTCTCGCGCACGAGTCCACGCAACGCTTCCGAACGCCGCAAGCGGCGGGGGCGATGAGTTGGGAAGGACATAAGGGTTCCCGGTTGCTGGTTCTCGGTTGCCGGTATCGCTCAGTCGTCAGTTATTGTCGGCTTCGAGTCTCAAAACGTCAATTGGGAATCATCGGAACGCCTTCTCAACCGACAACCGGCAACCGGCAACCGCCAACCGATCTACTGGCTCGTCAGACCTGCACCTGTTTGCGTAAACAACTGGTCGCGCTCCTTCAAATTGCCGAACGATCCCACGTTCGAGAGCGTAATCGCGATCCGGAACTGATTCTCATCGCGCAGCGGTCCGAGGTTGAATCGATTGTAGCCCATATCGATACCGAAGCAACTGAAGTTATACGTCAACTGGCCCACCAGAGCATTGGCGAGGCCCGCCGTAATATTGTAATTCACGCCCACCGCTCCGCTCAGGCCTTTGTGGTCGCTGTGGCCCCAGATGAAGCGGGCGTTCACCAGGTTCGACGAGGTCATCGCCGGAATGGGGAGCACCGGCAGGACCAGCGGCTCCACGTTGAGCCCCTGCTCGCGATCGACGAAGAAATCAGTGGCCTCGAAGCTGTAATTACTGCGGTGCACCGCCGACGTGACGCCCACATCGAGCACGCCCTGGCCGCTGGGACCGATGTCGGCGCGCAATTCCGTGTCGAAATTCGAAAAGGGCGCGACCTTGAAGACGGTCACCACAGGCGAGAGATGCCGGCCCGCGGCAAATGCGAATCCGGTGAGATCGAGCGTGGGTGCGAAGACATTGTTGGTCCCCGGTTGAAGTACGCCTCCGAACGTGGGATCGAAGTAGTACTTCTGCGTCACGCTCAGCGACATCAGCTCGCGTGCCTGCGGAGTATCATCCTCGTCCGACGCCGCGTCCGAGCGGCCGTAAAGCGTGGCCTTGAGCGAGTACTCGAATTCGCTGGTTTCCGCGAGCACATCCGTCTCGTCGAAGCGGATGATGTCCGTGATCTGCTGCGGGTCCGCAGCGCGAACCAGGTTGTAACGGATGTCGGGCTCGATCACGTTCTTGAGGCGGTAATGACGAAAGCGACGGTTGAAGACCCGCTCCACGCTGGGCGGACGCAGGTCCAGCGTAACGTCAGCCAGCAGCCGAGTGAGAGGGTCGTGCGGACCGAGAACGCTCGTGCCATAGCGCGTCGCCTCTATTCCCAGGGTCGGCGTGAAGTGGAATCCCCAGAATTCCGGACCCTGCAGGGTCATCTCGGGATGAAAATCCAGGCGCTCGGTGAGCAGCGGCGTACTGAATCCCGGCTCCTCGCGGCCCACGCCCACGGCCGACGTGTCAAAGTCCAGGTAAAAGGGCGACGACCCCAGTTCGTGATCCACACTGCCGAAATCAAAGCTCGGCGTCTGGCGAATGATGACGGCGGGATTGGGAACTTCGATGCTCGAGAGAAAATCCTCATAGCGGTGGGCGTAGAAGTTCAGGCTGTAACCATCGAAGCTGCGCGAGGCGAAGCCGGTCTGGCGCGCTTCGGAGCTTACCGCCTCGTTAAAGTTGTTGCTCCAGGTCAGGCGGAAGGCGAGCGAATTGATATAGTCGACGTCCACCACGCCGCGAAAGCCCCAGCCCAGGTCGTCGTCTTCGCCGATGCCGTGAATGCTCTCGCCCGGGGCGCGTTCGGTGGGCAGCGGACCGTAGCCGTGGTCGTTCACCTGAAGATAATTGACGGTGAAGGTGCTGTCGCCGCTGGGTGTGGCGCGGAAACGTCCGATGATCGCCGGACCGCGCGAGCTGTAGTCCTGCGCGCCCAGCAGGAGGTCCGCGCTGGGATTGATAGCCCAATAGAACGCGTCACCGATGATTCGCCCCTTCTGCGAGGAGTTGCCGATTTCCGGCAGCAGGAAACCCGTCTGCCGCGGCACCCGGGCCGCCGAATGCACAAGCAGCGGCGCGTAAAACATGGGCAGGCCCAGGAAGTGGAACACATCGTCGTGGCTGACCGCCTTTTCGCCCAGGGTCACCTGAGCGCTGTGAACGGACAGCCACCAGCCGAACCGCTCTTTCTCGCAGGAACTGATCCGGCCGTCGATGATCGCATACGTGTCTTCGCCCTTGCGGTCCACTTCCCGCGCCTGCACGTAGAACGCGTTCGACATCGGCACGGTCACCCGCGCCCTGGGGACGCGGGGCTCGGTACGAAGATAACCATGCACCTTGGTGAACACCCCCACTTCGGTCTTCACATTGTACCTGGCGTGGTCCGCCTCGAGGTACGCCTTGGGGTTATTGAATTCCACGTTGCCCGCGGCGTCGATTTCGCCCGTGGACTGGTCGTAGACCGCCTCGTTGGCGAAGAGCGACGTGCCGCGTTCATCGATCTCCACGTGCCCGGTCAGCGTGAGGATGTTGTTGGCCCCGTGTTGCGAGTCCGCGTATACGGTCACAGTGTTGAAGGGATTCTTGAACTCGGCGGGAATCTCCGGCTGCTGCGCGCGCGCTCGCGCGCCGCCCAGGACCAACAGCGCGGCAAGCCAGGCCGTAGGAAGAGCGCCCTTCGCCAGGCGAGCGCGGCGACGGCGCCGCCCCGGACGATCAAGAGAGTCTGCAGGCATGCACGAGTCCACAGTTCTGCCCGTGACGAGCGGGGCAGAATGTATTTTATGTGGGATGCATGCCTTCGCGGAAGGTTAACCGCCGGCGATCGCTCCGATCACCATAAAAGGCTCGGCGCCGGACGCGACCGCGTCAGGCAGTGGCGCATCCGGCGACTCGTGCGACAAGTCCTGCTGGCAAGCGAAGAATCGCAGGAAGGCGCGGCGCTGCAGCGTGACGTGATCGCGGATGGTTCCGCGCAGCATCGGATAGCGCGCCTCGAGGGCATCCAGCACCGACCGTTGCGTGACCGCGCCGGCGATCTCGAGTAGCACCTCGCCGTCGACGCGAGCCAATTTGCGGAGATGATATGGTAGTTCGACTCGAATCATGGCAGCGTCTGCACCTCGACCGAAAGCACCGGCGGCAAGTCATGAACGATCGCAGTCCAGGAGTCTCCGGCGTCCGCGGACGCGTACACCTGCCCGCCAGTGGTGCCGAAATAGATGCCGCACTTGTCGAGCGAGTCCACCGCCATGGCATCGCGCAACACGTTCACGTAGCAGTTGCTCTGCGGCAGGCCGTTGGTAAGCTCTTCCCACTCATTACCGCCCGCGCGGCTGCGGTACACGCGCAGCTTGCCTTCGAGCGGGAAGTGCTCCGAATCGCTCTTGATCGGCACCACGTAGACGGTCTCCGGCTCGTGCGCGTGAACGTCGATGCAGAATCCGAAATCGGTCGGCAGATTGCCGCTGACCTCGCGCCAGTTGTCGCCCGCATCGTCGCTGCGCATCACGTCCCAGTGTTTCTGCATGAAAAGCACCTTGGGGCGGGAGGCGTTCCGGGCGATGTGGTGGACGCAGTGACCGACCTCCGCGTTCGGGTCGGGGATGTATTGCGACCTGAGGCCGCGATTGATCGGCTTCCACGACCGGCCGCCGTCGTCACTGCGGAAAGCGCCTGCCGCCGAGATGGCCACGACGATCTGATCGTTCGGATTCAGGATGATCGTGTGCAGGCACATTCCGCCGGCACCCGGCTGCCATTTGGGTCCGGTGCCATGGCCGCGCAGGCCGGAAAGCTCCTGCCAGCTATGCGCGCCGTCCGTCGAGCGGAAGATAGCGGCGTCTTCGATTCCCGCGTAGACGGTGTCGGGATCGGCGAGCGAGGGCTCGAGGTGCCACACGCGCTTGAATTCCCATGGATGCTGGCTACCGTCATAGAACTGGTGCGTGGTGAGCGGCTTTCCGGTCTCCGCAGACGTGTCGTAGACGAACTTGTTGCTCTCGCCCATCGGCCATCCCTGTGGCGACTTCTGGGGACCGCCTCCGGGCGTTTCCCACGTCTTGCCCCCGTCGCTCGAGCGCTGGATGATCTGCCCGAACCAGCCGCTCGTCTGCGAGGCGTAAATCCGGTTGGGATCTGCGGGCGATCCTTTCATGTGGTAGATCTCCCAGCCTGTAAAATGTGGACCACTCACGTCCCACTTCTCGCGCTTGCCGTCCGCTTCAAGAATGAATGCGCCCTTTTTCGTGCCCGCCAGTACCCGTACTTTGCTCATCGCTGCCTCCCTGTTTTGTTTTCATCCCTGTTCGTACGCCTGCTTCAAACCCTTAATGTCGAGCTTGTTCATCTTGAGCATCGCCTGCATCACTCGCTTCGATTTCTCGGCGTCCTTGTCTTGTAGCATCTCGAGCAAAATCGTGGGAGTGATCTGCCAGGACAGGCCAAATTTGTCTTTCAGCCAGCCGCATTGTCGAGGCTCTCCGCCCTCACACAGCCTGTCCCACAGCGCGTCCACTTCCTCCTGTGTATCGCAGTTCACAAATAAGGAAATTGCCTCGGTGAACTTGAAAGCCGGACCGCCATTTAGAGCGACGAACGTTTGGCCCTCGAGCTCGAAGGTCACGGTCATCACCGCTCCTGCGGGCCCGGGCGATCCCTCCGGGTAGCAGGCAATACTTCGGATCCTTGAGTTCTTGAAGATCGACGTGTAGAAGTTCGCGGCCTCTTCAGCCTGGGTGTCAAACCACAGAAATGTGTTGATCTTTTGCATTTCGCTCCAGTCCTTGTGTCATCCGCAAGTCGCCTCCGTCCGGTTCATTCTGCTGTAGCACTGGTATCCTCACCGCGACTCCTCGGCTCGGGCCCGCCGGTGAGGACACCGGCGCTACAGCGGAATGAGCGGGCGGCAGCGGGATGTCTCAGCCGCCGCTGACGGCCGGCACGATCGAAATTTCCGCTTCGGGAGGGACCCGCGCCATAAGCCCGCCCAGATATCGGACGTCTTCGCTTCCGATGAAGATGTTAATGTGCTCCCGCACCAGCCCTTGTTCCGTCATCACGCGATCCCGCATGCCCGGACAGAGCGTCCAGAGCGCTTCCAACGCCTCCGAAAGCGTCCCGACAGAATTCCCGATCTCCACCTGCCCGCGTCCGGCAGCGAAGCCACGCAACGCGCCCGGGATGTTGAACGCGACGGACATGTTCAAATTCAGGAGTCAGAAGCAAGAAGTCAGGAGCCAGAATCACCGTTTCCGATGGAGCGCGGTACGGTTCGCGGACCTTCTGCCAACGAGCACACCTCTTCGACGCGCAGCCTTCTGACTTCTTCTTCTGACTACTCCTGGCTTTTTGCTTCTTGCTTCTTGCTTCTGATTCCTGCCCTTCGATTCCCCGATGACCGCGCACTTGACGCAAACAATCGCGGGCAGCCCCTCCAGAATTCGCTTCCAGGTCTTCCCTTCGTCGGACGAGGCGTAAAGTTGCCCGCTTCGCGTGCCGAAATAGAGCCCGTGCGGATCGAGCGAATCGACAGTCATGCAGTCGCGCAGAACCGTCTCGTATGCGCCTTTCTGCGGCAGGCCGCGCATCAGGGGCTCCCAGGATGCTCCGGCGTTGCGGGTTCGATACACCCGCAGACGCCCCTCGGGAGCGCAGCGGAACTGGTCCGACTCGACCGGCAGAATGTAGACGCAGTCGGGGTTGTGAGGGTGCATGACGATCGGAAACCCGAAGTCTGACGGCACGCCGTTGGCGACGTCTTTCCAGGAATCGGCGCCATCATCCGAACGATACAAGCCGAAGTGGTTCTGCACAAACAGCCGCTCGGACCGCGCCGGGTGCATGGCGAACTTGTGGATGCACTGGCCGAACTCCGGGTACCTCTCCGGCTGGTGCACCGTGCGGATGCCGCGGTTGCACGCCTGCCACTTGCACCCGCCGTCGTCCGTCCGGTACATTCCGCCAGCCGAGATGGCGATGTACATCCGTTGCTTGTTCGCCGGATCGGGCACGATCGTGTGCAGGGTCAGGCCGCCGTTCCCGGGCATCCATCGCGGGCGATGCGGATGATCGAACAGACCGCGGACCAGCGACCACGTTTCGCCGGCATCGGACGACTTAAAAAGCGCCGCGGGCTCGGCGCCGCAGTACATCACGTCCGGCTCCTCGGCGCGGCCCAGGCAGATTTGCCAAATGTTCTTCAGAACCGCGCCGGTCTCAAAAGGGAACTTGACGTTCGCCTCCTGCGGATTGGTCCACAGCCTGCCGAAATCGTCGCTCGAGCGCAGGACCGTGCCCCAATAAGTGCTGGTCGATGCCCACAAGCGATGACGGTCCTCGCGGCCATCGTAAGCCATGGCGTAAACCGTCTGGCCGTGGAAATAAGGACCGGCCACATCCCAGCGACGGCGGTCCGCGGTCGAGCGCAGCAGGAATGCGCCTTTCACGGTCCCGATCATCAGTAGAACGTCGCCATCCCTCACCCGCAGGTGCCGGATTCCATGATGGGACGTGGTGAGCGGGCCCCTTTGTTCGCCGGGTTGGATGAGGACAACCCTCGATGATGATTCAATCGCCTCGAGCGCCGCCTGAATCTCGCCGGCCTGCTGATATCGCTGAGCAGATTCTTTCGCGAGACACCGCTGGATGACCGCGCGCAGGCCGGGCGGTATTCGCTCGGGCAACGGCGGGGGCGGTTCGCGCAGGATCGCGGAGCTGACTTCAAGGTTGGTGGCTCCCCGAAAAGGCAACTGTCCCATAGCGGCTTCATACAATACGACTCCGAGGGCCCAAAGATCGCTGCGATGGTCCGCAAGCTCCCCTCGGAGGACTTCGGGCGCCATGTAGAAGAGCGTTCCGGCGATTTCACCTGCGCCCGGCGCAATGCTGGCGGTCGCTTCGCCGGACACAGGAACGGTCGGCCGCCAGGCGAGTCCGAAATCGAGCACTTTCGCGAGGCCCTGAGGCGTGACAACCACATTGGCGCTCTTCATGTCGCGATGAACCACCGAGCGGCTGTGAGCGTGAGCGAGGGCGCCGGCAATCTGAACTCCGTAGCGCAAAACGGACTCGACCGGCAGACCCAGTTCTCCGATGAGAGCCTTCAACGTCTGTCCTTCGACCAGCTCCATCACCATGTACACTTCGCCGTCGAATTCGCCGACTTCGTGAATGGTGCAGATGTTGGGATGGCTCAGCGCCGAGGCGGCCCGAGCCTCGTGCAGCAGCTTCTCGCGGGAAGATTTCTCAACCGGCGTGCTCGGGCGCACCACCTTTAAAGCCACGTCGCGCTGCAAGACCTCATCATGGGCGCGGTAGACCACACCCATGCCGCCTTGTCCCATCTTCGAGACGATGCGATAGTGGCCAAGCAAATCGCCGATCAACTTCGCTCCTCGAGCGGCCGCTGTAGCGCCGGTGTCCCTCACCGGCGATTCGATTGCTGACGACTTCCGGTTGGCGCCGGTGAGGCACACCGGCGCTACAGCGGCCACACCCAGCGTCCATCAGCCTGCAAGGGCGACGGATCCCGCTCCCTCCATCGCCGACGGACTTCCGCCAGGAAGGCCTCGCGATGCCTCGCCATTTGCTCGATGGCGGCGCACGGCGTCCCGGTCTGTTCGTGCCGCCCACTCCAGATCAGCAACTCCAGAAGCACGGGCGCCAGATCGATCCCCTTTTCCGTCAGCCGGTAGTTTACCTTGCGCGCGTCGCTGGCGTCTGCCTCCGCGCTGAT
>JASHPE010000327.1 GCA_030038235.1 Terriglobia bacterium | reverse complement strand
CCAGGATCACTACCAGCAATGCCCACCGACTGGCTGTTGTTTTCATGGTGCACCTTCCTTGCTGGGGTTCTGAAGTTTTCTGGTCTGGACGAGATGATGCGGATGCCGGGAATGACCGCATGCGAGCCGCGCGGCTGCTAATCCGCAAAGGGCGCGAGTCCTGTTTAGCCATGGATGCGGGCAGCGAAGGAAAAGCTCAAATGGGGCCGGCTGTCCGGCCCGGTCTCCCTCACTCCTGCCGGTAGTAGTATCGGACCGGCACGGCCCCAAGTCAAGCCTCTGATTCGCCGCCGCCTTGTGTCGTCCATCACATCCACGCGCAGACGCAACATCTTAGGCTGAAGGCGGTCAAGGGAGGTATCGACATGGAGACCCGTAAGCGCCACCGCCAAAAGGAAGATTATCGCCTCAGAACGCATCTGATTCACGGGAACTATGACAGCCGGAATTGGGATTACGACCATCATGTGGTGCCTCCCGTTTCGCAGTCGACGGCCTTCCGCCTGACATCCCTCGAGCGCGGCGCCCGCGGCTTCGAGAAATTCGCCTCCGCCGAAGAGTACGCCAGCGGGCACGATCCCATCTACATCTACGATCGGCTCGACGAGCCCACGCGCGGCATGCTGGAAGACAACCTGGCTTACGCCGAAGGCGGCGAAATCGCGATCACCTATGCGACGGGCATGGCCGCGGTCAGCGCGGCGCTCGGATCGACGCTCGCGCAGGGCCAGGACGTGTTGGCGCACGAGATCCTCTATGGCTGCACCTTCAGCCAGATGACCAACTGGTTGCCGCGCTTCGGTATCAAGCCGCGCTTCGCCAACTTCTTCAAGACCGGGCTGCTGGCCCGCGAAATCACGCCCTCGACGCGCGTGCTCTATTTCGAGACGCCCATCAATCCCACGCTGGAACTGGTTGACATCGCCGCGGTGCGCGCCGTCGCCGACGAAGTGAACACCGGGCGCGCGCCGGAGAATCGGCTGCTGGTGATGGTGGACAACACTTTCGCCACGCCGCAGTGCCAGCGTCCGCTCGGCCTGGGCGCGGACGTGGTGGTCGAGAGCCTCACCAAGGCGATCGGCGGATTCGGCACGGACATGGGTGGCGTGGTGGTGACCTCGTCGGACTGGTATCACCAGCTCATGCTTTATCGCAAGGATTTCGGCGGCGTCCTCTCTTCGCGCGCCGCCTGGAACGTGCTGGTCTATGGGCTACCCACGTTGGCTACACGCATGATCAATATGCAGAAAACGGCGCATCGGGTGGGCGACTTCCTCTGCAAACACCCCAAAGTGGCCTTCGTCAGCTATCCCGGACTCGATTGCTTCCCGCAAAAGGCTCTCGCGCACCGGCAAATGGTGAGTCCGGAGGGCAAATTCGCCCCCGGCAGCATGCTCTATATCGTTCTGAAGGGCGAACCGGGCAAGCCGTCAAAGGCCGAAAAGCTGGTGAACTACCTCGCCGAGCACGCCTATTCCATCACGCTCGCCGTCAGCCTGGGACAGATCAAGACGCTCATCGAACATCCCTTCTCCATGACCCACTCAGCGCTGCCCGACGAGCAGAAACGCGCGTTTGGCATGCATCCGGAAGGGATCCGGCTGTCGGTGGGGCTGGAAGACTGGCACGATATTATTCGGGATTTGGAATTGGCGCTGGAAAGGGTCTAGCACAGGACGGCTTCACCTCGAGACCTCAATGAACAAACTCGCGGATCGCGAAAAAGGCCGCAGGTGGGTTTATCTCCTGTGTGCGGTGCCGACGGCATACATAGGACTCCTGGCCTCGCACGACGAACTGGCTGCTACGCTCCCATACGTTGTCGTGTTGGCGGTATGTGCCGTCCAATTCGTGAGGCCCACGTTTGCCGGCTGGTTCCTACTTGTCTTGGTGTTTTGGTCATACACGATCGCGGTTGCGGCCCACCCGCGCAACGGCCCGCTGCATGAGTTCTTGATAGTTGTATTGCTTTTCGGGTGCGAAGTCGGCCCCATTCGGCCAGACGAGCGTATGAAACTCGGGATGAATCTCGAACTGCCTGAATTGCGCGAGGTCGCGCAACGGTTCGAAGACGGGCCGCGGAATGCCGGCCCATGCCGGCCTGGAAGGCCGGCTCTACGACAGCCGATTGAAATTGCAATCCGTTTGACGCACTACACTACGAGTCCCGGTACTAAGGTGCGTACCGCGTGAAGACAAGATCATGAGCTTTCTCCTGCGCGTGGCAGGGAAAGCAGGGCTTCATGAACGCCGCGTCGGCCGGTTTGCCGTTTTGGAAGTGACCGAAACCCCATCCGCCCGTCGCGGCGTACTTGGTTGAGTCCTTGACCTCGAACTGAATGTTCGTGGGCGCTCCGGGAACGAAAGATTGGGCACGGCCAAAGATTTTGTTGTTCTCTTCGGACGGGACGTTACGGTAATGCAACGCGACAATGATGGTGCCGTCCGGGAAAGGAATCGTTCCTTCGCGGTAGGCCCTGATCGCCACATCGTTGCCTAAAACAGCTCCGAGACTGTGGAGGTTGCCTTCTTCGTGAGCCATCGAAATCAACTTCCAGTCGCGGTATCCGGCAGGAATTTGGGTTAGGAAAGCCGGGGCGGCCTGCTCATCCGCCTGTCCAGCCGTGAGGGCGGTGGAAGCGATAACAACAGCGACCGTTGCAACGACGATCAGCAAGAAAGCGATCCGTCTCATAGGGTGTCCTCCTGCGGGCTAGTATAAACTTCATAGCTCGTTGGCGCGGCCTGAATTCCGGACACGCTCCAGACTCAGCTCGAAACTAGCGAGGGGGACTGCATAAGGAACTCGGAAAGGGTTTGGCGGCAGGGCGGTGCGGGCTCCACGCGCAGGCCTTCCGACGGCACCCTTGGACGACATTCCTCCGTGAAGGCCATCGCTGACTTTCCTTAAGATTTATGCCAGCTTGGTGCCTCGATAGTAAAGCGATGGTAGCCGAAGCACGAAGCGCCTGGACGACGTCAGCAATTTGGGGCGGAGTGATTGGCAAGGCATCTAGGCTCTGAAATCGATATCGGGACGCCGTGCACGGCGGTGGCGGGGGAAACTCGAAAAAAAGAGACCCTAAGAAATGCACCAAAACGAAGCCATTAACGAAGCCATAACAAAGCCCAACTTTCGGGCTACTTTTGTCCTTAGAACCCCTTAAGGCGGCTCAAGACGCAAAAGCGAACCCGATGGCGGAGTGGCGCCGTTCTCGAAGCCGAATATCAGTACTAAGCATGTAGGTTCAGAAAGATACGAACGAGCCGGAGCCCTCGAAACGTTCCTTTCTTCGCCGCCATCCTCGATGCGGAGAAACCGCCAGGACCCGGCAAGGTCCGGGACGCGCAGCGGATTTTGGCAGGTGCGGCGGCAGGCGAGCCGGCTACTCCGCTAGCCTTCGGTTCGATCGCAGAAGCCACGGGAGCGATCGCGGGCGCCGGCTTCCGGACTTTCGTCGCCGCGGAGGTAGCATATAATGTCGAGACGGGGTAAATATGCGCGTCAAATCCCGGGTTCTGACGGCCATCCTTTGCTGCTTTGCAATTCCAGGACTCGCATTGCAAAGTACGCTCAGCCTTGGGGAATATGGAGCAAACAGGCAGCCCGCTTGGCCCTGCTGACCAGCCGCAGGACACAGCACGCGCCGTGCAGAGCATGTTCGCGCGCGTAGCCCCGCGTTACGACTTCCTGAACCATCTGCTGTCAGCGCGCTTCGATTTGTGGTGGAGGCGGGTCGCGGCCCGCGACCTACGCGAGGTTCTGCAGCGGCCGGATTCGATAGCGGCGGACTTGTGCTGCGGCACCGGCGACCTGACATTTGCTTTCGCGCGCTATTCACGCGGGCTCGTAGTGGGAGCTGATTTCTGCCATCCCATGCTGCTGGTTGCGGAGCGGAAGCGGTCCTGTCTTATCTCCATGGCGAGAGGAGATGCAAGCGATGGACGCGGCAGCGGGTCTCGGCGCACGCGCTTCATTGAAGCTGACACGCTCCGGCTTCCTTTCCGGGATCAGTCGCTCGACCTCGCTTCCATGGCATTCGGGTTTCGCAACCTGGCCAGCTACGAGGATGGCCTCCGTGAAATCCATCGAACGCTGCGGCCCGGAGGAGCGATCGCCATCCTCGAGTTTTCGCGGATGCAATGGACGGTGCTCGGTCCGCTATTCCGCTTGTACTTCCACCATGTCCTTCCGGTCGTCGGCACCCTGATCTCCGGCGAAAGCGGACCTTATAAGTATTTGCCGAACTCTGTGAAGAATTTTCCGGACCAGGACGCGTTGGCGAGGGCCATCCGCGAACACGGATTCGCGAACGTCCGCTATCGGAACTTTTTGGGCGGGATGGCCGCGCTGCACGTCGGTGTGAAGGCGAGCTCCTGACGACGCCACCTC
>JASHPE010000326.1 GCA_030038235.1 Terriglobia bacterium | reverse complement strand
CGCTGCGGCTGCTCGGCTCGTATAAGGACCTGAAGGGCGCCGAGGCGCACCGGCGCTTCCCGCTGCGGAAGGTCTACGAGCTCTGTCTGAAGTGCTCGCACCTCTTCAACATCCTCGACGCGCGCGGCGCCATCAGCGTCACCGAACGCGTGGCGCTGATCGCGCGCATCCGCAAGATGGCGACCCAGGTGGCCCGGGTTTATGTGGAGCGGCTCACTCCTCAGCCGGTCGAGACAGCGGCGGAGGCGCAGCCGGCATGAACGAATTGACGCTGCCCCTTCTGGTGGAAATTGGCTGCGAAGAGATCCCGGCGCGCTTCCTGGGCGATGCCGAGAAGCAGTTTGGCGACCGACTGCTCGTTGCCCTTATGAATTCGCGCCTTCTCGAGCCCGAATCCAGTCATCAACAGTGGGGACCAAGGCCCGTGACGCCTCAGCTCACGGTTCTGGAGACCCGGTCCCAAGTATTTCGTCTTAATCAGCAGACCTATTCAACGCCGAGGCGACTTGTAGCGTACTTTCCGTCGCTGCTGGCCCGTCAGCCACACCTGGAGGAACAAGTGATGGGTCCGGCGGTCAAGGTCGCTTTTGACGCTGCCGGGAAGCCCACCCGCGCCGCTGAGAGCTTCGCTGCCAAGAACGGCGTCAAGATTGAAGATTTACTTCAGGTCGAGATGCCCAAGGGCCTGTATATTGCTGCCAAGAGGACGACGCCTGGCCGGGTCGCCGCAGACGTGCTTGCGGACTTGCTGCCTGAAGTCATCAAATCGATCGGGTTTCCCAAGAGCATGACCTGGGAGAGCAGCGGCGTTCGCTTCGCGCGTCCCATCCGATGGATTCTGGCTCTGCTTGGGGAAGGCAAGGACGCGCGTCCGATCCGCTTTGAACTCGCGGGCGTAATATCGGGCAATTACACGCTTGGCCACCGTGGATCGGGCTCGGAGGCCATCCCGGTGGAGAGCTTTGCCGACTACGCTCAGAACCTGCGACGCCACTTCGTGGAATTCGACCCGGAAAGCCGGCGTCAGGCGGTGCGGTCGGAAGTTAATATAGTACTTGAGCCCTGGCAGGACGCCGTCGCCGATGCTGATCTCGAAGAGTGGGTCGTAAACTCCACCGAGTGGGTGGCGGGCTTGCGCGGCGCGTTCGATCCGCGATATCTCGATCTGCCGCGCGAGATCCTGGTGACGGTCATGCGCGATCATCAGAAGTACTTTGCCGTCGAGGATCGCGAGGGCAAGCTGCAACCAAACTTCGTCACGCTGCTCAATCGCGACCGCGAGGCCACCGGAGTGATTCGCGCCGGCCACGAGCGCGTTCTGAAAGCACGCTTCTCCGATGCCGAATTCTTCTGGAACGCCGACCAGAAGGTGCCGCTCGCCAGGCGTCTTGCGGATGGATGGCTGGAGCGAGTCACATACCAGGCGAAATTAGGCAGCGAGGGCAGCTATGCGGCCAAGATTTCGCGAATGAAGGCAATCGCCAGACATATTTGTGCAGAGCTTGAAGGGCAGGCAAGGCTGACAAGTAAGCAGCAATCGCACGTTCTGCGCGCCGTTGAGCTCTCGAAGTGCGATCTCACCACCCAGATGGTCCAGGAGTTCACCGAACTGCAAGGCGTGGTGGGTGGCCTCTACGCCCACGCCCAGGGTGAGCCCGAAGAGGTCGCGCAGGCCATCTACGATCACTACAAGCCGGTCAACGTGGAGGACTCTTGCCCGCGTTCCGTCGTAGGCGCGGTCGTGTCGCTAGCCGACAAGCTGGACGCCGTCATCTCCGGCTTCTCCGTGGGCCTCGAGCCGACAGGTTCGAGCGATCCGTTCGGATTGCGGCGGGCAGGGAATGGAATTGTGAAGATCGCGGTTGAGGCCACACCCGGCATTGACGTTCTGCGCCTGGTGGAGGTGGTGTTCAATATGGGTCTGAGTCTGCCGCCGGCCGCGGATCCGCTGGGAAACATCGCTGGATTCTTGCGTGAAAGAACTGAGCACTACTTACAGGCCGTTGCGGCCCTCCGTTACGACACCGTGCGCGCGGTGGCCAAGTCTAGCAAGGGTTGGTCTCCTCCATCAGAAGCGCTTAGGCGTGGCAAGGCCTTGGAGAGCATTCGTGACACAGAGGACTTTGTTGCTCTTGCAGCGGCAGCTAAACGTACAAGAAACATTCTGACGAAGTCGGCCGGACCCGCGTCGGAACGCGGAGGAACGGGACGAGTCGACGAGAGCGCGCTGCAGGCACCCGAGGAGAGGGACCTTCATGAGGCGTACAAGCAAGCGCGCGAAATCCTCAGTGCGTGCGAGGCTCAGTCCGACTACATCGCGGCCTTCAGGGAGTTGGCAGGTCTCCGAGCACCCGTCGATAGTTTTTTTGATAGGGTCCTGGTGATGGACCTTGACCCGGTTGTGAGGACCAATCGGCTGGCGCTTCTAGCTTATCTGGACACCTTAGTGTTCACGCGCTTCGCCGATCTCTCCGAGATCGAGTCGGGATGAACGGGAAGCGGCGAGGCGAAGATCGACTGAAATGGGGCGGTGGGATCAGAGAAATGTGATCGGAACGATGGAATATTGCGTGGAATCAATCACTTGACTTGTAATGTCGGCACGTCGACATTGGAAAAGAAGTGGGTCAGTACGTCAGTTTGTCAGTAGGTCAGATTCCTCCTT